>JAPLEX010000090.1 GCA_026390995.1 Flavobacterium sp. | reverse complement strand
GCTTGTTCTCCCGACAACCGAATTACGGCAATAGCACCTGCTCCTGAGGGAGTGGCTAAAGCTACAATGGTGTCGTTTGAGATCATAAGTAAGTGAATAGCGTTGAAAAGAATGCGGGTATTTAAGACAAAAAAAGCCGGCAAATCCCATTAGGTTGTCGGCTTAGAGAGCAATTTATCGTGTTTAGTTGTTTAGCATCACTGGCATGACCAACATGGTAACCGTTTCGCCTTCGTCTAATCCGTCAACTGGAGTTAAAATTCCAGCACGATTGGGTAATGACATTTCCAGTAAAATCATATCCGATTGCAAGTTGGTGAGCATTTCAGTCAAAAAGCGCGAGTTGAATCCGATTTGCAAATCGTCACCTTGGTAATCACAGGTAAGACGTTCTTCGGCTTTGTTGGAGTAATCAATGTCTTCAGCAGAAATATTCAATTCGGCACCGGCAATTTTTAAGCGAATTTGGTGCGTGGTTTTGTTAGAGAAAATGGCCACACGGCGTACCGAATTTAAAAATTGAGTGCGGTCAATCACTAATTTATTTGGGTTTTCTTTTGGGATAACTGCTTCGTAATTGGGGTATTTTCCGTCAATTAAACGACACAACAAAATATAATTATCAAAAGAGAAGGTAGCGTTTGAGTCGTTGTATTCTATCGAAACTTCTGAGTCAGAAGTGCCTAAAATTCCTTTTAAAATGGTCAATGGTTTTTTGGGCATAATGAAATCAGCCACTTGCGAAGCTTTCACATCGGTGCGGGCATATTTAACCAATTTGTGTGCATCAGTAGCAACAAAGGTTAAACCCTCCGGTGAAAACTGAAAGAACACTCCCGACATTACCGGACGCAAATCGTCATTTCCGGCAGCAAAGATGGTTTTACTCACCGCAGTAGCCAACACATCAGCTGATACGAGCGTTGTTGAAGGATTGTCTAGGCTTACTGCTTTGGGGAATTCTTCTCCCGGCGCATAGGCCAAGGCATATTTACCCGAATTCGAGCTGATCTCAATGGTGCTATTTTCCTCAACAGTAAAGGTGAGGGGTTGTTCGGGGAAGGTTTTTAGGATTTCGAGTAATAATTTGGCGGGAACGGCTACACTGCCTTTGCTGGTGGAATCGATCTCCAACGTAGCCGACATAGTCGTTTCTAAATCGGAAGCAGAAACGGTTAATGTTTTGCTGTTGAGTTCAAATAGAAAATTATCTAAAATAGGCAGTGTGTTATTGCTGTTAATCACACTTCCCAACACTTGCAGTTGCTTTAATAAATACGAACTAGATACAATAAATTTCATTTTCTTACTTTTTTATGGGTGTAGAATTTCGTTTTAATTTGAGCTTCATACATTTCTACAAATATATCGTAAACAACGAAATATCAAAAAGAATTTTATTAACATTACTTGGCATATTTTCGCTTGCGCAAAACGGTAAAAACCAACCCAAATGCAGCTAATAGTAGCAGTGGCAATCCGATGGTTATCACTTGGCTTGCGGTATAATTGGCATATACTTTTTCTTGGTCTAAAAGGGGAAGTGCAACGGTTTTGCTGCGAATGTTAATAAGTCCTGTGTCATCTAATAAGTAATTGACGCAATTGAGCATAAACTCTTTGTTTCCATACAGTTTATTGGTCCATTTGTCGTAGCCCAATTCCAAGGGCTGGTAGTCTTTGTCTAATTGATTTCGAATTACATCGCCATCAGAAACTACAATCATTTTGTTTTTTATTCCAATTTTTTGAAATGTTTTGTCGGCAAAAGGCAATACTCGATTTTCGTATACCGAATGAAATTCACCCTCCACCAAAACGGCCACAGGAATGCTTCCCTTGCCTGCAAATTCAGTTTGTTCTGGACGTTCATTCACCATATCTAGCCGAACTTGTATTGGAGTACCCACTGTTTTGGAATAGGGAGAAGAGCGGAGTAATACGGTTTTCTTCAGGTCATTTTTGAGCACTTCTATGCCGTTAGTAAACTGAAATTTAATGCCGTCCACATTCGAGACTATGGGGTGTTTGGAATCCGGATAGATTAACGGACTGTAAAACCAAGGATATTGGGTATACTGGGTCGCGGAACCCTTTTCGCCTGTAGCCAGCGCAATGGGAGAAGCCAATACATCTTTCACCAAAGTGGGGTTGAGGCGGATGCCGTATTTAAAAAATAAGTCGTTTAAATTTAGATCAAACGGATAGGCCAATGAAGAGCCCGAAGGATTGTATAAGCTATCCATATCGATATTCACTTGATCAACCAACCACAGGGTTTTTCCGCCATTCATCACAAATTGATCCAATACCAATTTTTCTTCGTCACTAAAGGCTTGTGTAGGTTTGGCTATTATTGCCAAATCGTAATTTTTTTGAAGAAACTTTAAAGCCGCAGTAGGATTTAATTTGATGGAATCTAACGGAAATGGTGCAATAAAATAATTTTCACGCACTTGCTTAATGAAATCGGCCATCAATAAATCGTGTAACTCTCCATTTCCTTTAATTACCGCAATCTTTTTTTGTTTGGGTTTGCTGATGGTGTGAATGGCATGCGCAAATGCATATTCCAAATGCTGCACCGAGCTCACCACTTTCTCGGCTGTGCTGGCGCCCATATTATTTTTGAGCAAAGGTACTTTTACTGTTCTGCCTTCATAGGTAGCTCGTGCCCATGGAAATACTACTTCCTGAGTCTGCTTGCCTTTGTCGTTGATGGTTACATTTACAGGTAACATTCCTTTGGCTAAAAAAGAGGCCATCACAGTATCCCGCTCGGTTTCGTTTTCTAGCGGATTGATAAACTGAAAGGTAATATTGCTGTTGTAGGCTTTAAATTCCTCCAAGAGTTGTTGGGTTTCGGATTGCAATTTTTTGAATTCGCCAGGAAAATTTCCTTTCAAAAAAACTTCGATTTGTAAGGGCTCTTTTATTTCTTTTATGAGTTTTAATGAAGTAACCGACAAGGTATAGCGTTTGTCTTGCGTGAGGTCAAATCGGGTGAAGAAAAAATGACCTACTATATTGATGACAACCAAGGCCAGTAGCAACAGTGCTGATTTTTTGCGAGATGGAGTCCACGTAAATTTCATTAGGCGCGCACAGAATTAAGTTGGTAAACAGTGATAGAAAGAAAAACGTAGGTGAGGCTCAAAAAATAGCAGACATCACGGGTGTCAATTACGCCGCGGCTCATGCTTCTAAAGTGACTTCCCATTCCCAAAAATGACAAACTACTTTCTACTGCCGTAAAAAAGGTAGCCAATCCATCAAAGGCAAAATAAAACACAAAACAACCAAATACCGACAAGATAAAAGCCACGATTTGATTTTCAGTTAAGGTTGACGTGCAAACGCCAATTGCGGTATAGGCAGCCACCAAAAACAACAAGCCAAAATAGGAGCCAAGCGTGCTACCCAAGTCGATATTGCCCACGGGATAACCCAATTGATGCAACACATACACATACAATAGAGTAGGTAATATGGCCAAAACAATTAGACTAAAAGCACCAAAAAATTTTCCCAACACGATGTGCCATATGGAAATGGGTTTGGTGAGCAAAAGCTCAAGTGTACCTTGTTTTTTCTCGTCCGAAAAACTGCGCATAGTTACGGCGGGAATTAAAAACAATAAAATCCAAGGAGCTATGGTAAAAAAGGGAGTCATGTCGGCAAAACCGGAATTCAATAGGTTGTATTCGCCCTCAAACACCCATAAAAAAAGCCCATTGAAAAGCAAAAACAAGGCGATAACCAAATACCCAATGGGTGACCCAAAAAAAGATTTAATTTCTCGAAGAATGATTGATTTCATTTGGTTTGTTTTTCGTGATTCGTATCTCGTTTAATTATTTTTTTAAATAAAATTTACCACGATGCTGTCTTGGTAATTGATACCCAGCAACGAGGAGGCGCTTCCCACTGTTTTGGGATTGCTTCGAAACAAGGCAATTTCTAGAAAACCGGCTTCGTTAAATAGCGCCAATTTGGAACCCTCGTAATTCTTTACGTTAAAGTTGTCATTTTTGGCAATGTCCGCATATTTTGATTCGATACTTTTTATAGGTAACGAATTTTTTCTATTAGTCGTGCGTTGATTGGCCACCGACTGAAAAAGCGGGATTTCAAACGCTCGCCCTTTGGCCACTTCTAGAAACAACGTTTTGGTGATGTTGGTTACAATGTTTCCAAAATGATCAATATAAATCACATAGCCTTTGATTGATTTTTTATCGCTAGAAACTACCGGCTGCAATTCGGTTACTTGTTTGATGCTACTAATTTCTTGGCCCACCACAGTCAATTTTCCGCCACGGGCCAGATGGCAACCCACCCGAATAAACACATCCAAATCGGAGGCGTCAGTTGGCATGCGGTCATGTATAGCAATGCGCACAATTTGCTGCGGGATGATTTTCTGAATTAAGATGCTCAATAT
>JAPLEX010000049.1 GCA_026390995.1 Flavobacterium sp. | reverse complement strand
CTCACTTGGGATTGGTTGTCTTCGTAATTGGCAATCGTTATGTGCCCATTAAACGCAGTTACTTTCTCCCGAATTTTTTGCTGCAATCCCGTACCTGTTGCCACCGATATCAACATCATAATCATGCCTAAGGCAATGGCAGTAACCGCAATTTTTATAATTGGTGCAGATACACTACTTTTATGCCCTTTGGCGCCAAGTAGCCGTTTCGCGATAAAATATTCTACATTCAAAATTGCGTGTTTAATCGGGATTCAAAAATACAGTATTACACCTAAATTTATGATTAATACCCATTTATTATTTGCCAAAGTATGCTATCTAATCTTTTTATAACGCCTAAACGTCGCTTCTTTTTTCGATCAAGCCTACTGGCATGGGTAATTGCTGTTGCATTATTGAGTTCTTGTCGTGCTCCAATCCCTATTAATTATGCGGCGCCCAATGAAACCAGGGTGAAAAGCAAAATAAAATCGACCCGGTTTTTAACCGGAGCCGACAACGTAAAAAGCTATTTAACGCTATTGAAAGGCAAAAAAGTAGGGTTAGTTTCCAATCAAACAGGGCTTATATCCTACGATTCCATTTACAGCGTCTTTGATACAATTTCTCAATCGCAGGTAGATTTGATTGCGCACAAAAAAATGCATTTGGTCGATTACCTCACCGCAAAAACGCATGTTGAATTGACTCGAATATTTGCTCCCGAACATGGATTTAGGGGTACTGCCGATGCTGGGGAGACCATTATAGACGGCAAAGACAGCAAAACTAATTTACCGATTATATCATTATACGGCGACAACAAAAAGCCCAAAGCCGAACAATTAGCGGGATTGGATGTGCTAATTTTTGACATACAAGATGTGGGCGTACGATTTTACACTTATATATCTACCCTACATTATGTCATGGAAGCCTGTGCAGAAAACAAGGTGATGGTATTGGTTTTAGATCGACCTAATCCGAATGGTACATTGGTAGATGGTCCGCTATTGGAAAAAGAATTTACAAGTTTTGTAGGCATGCACCCCATCCCCATCTTGCATGGCATGACAATTGGCGAATATGCCCTAATGATCAATGGCGAAAAATGGCTCAAAGACGGCATGCAATGCCCGATAAAGATTGTAGCTTGTGAGAATTATTCACGAGAAATGCCTTACAGTTTGCCTGCCAAGCCTTCGCCCAACTTACCCAATGATCAAGCCATAAAATTATACCCCAGCTTGTGCTTGTTTGAAGGGACTCCAATTAGTGTGGGCAGAGGAACCAACAAACAATTTCAAATTTATGGCTCGCCGCAACAACTAAGCCATCATTTTAGCTTTATCCCGCTACCCAATTTAGGCGCAAAAGATCCGTTATATAATGGCATTGTGTGTTGTGGAGAAGACTTATCATTCGAACCAGCTCCGCAGCAATTGGAACTCAAATGGCTTTTATCTTCTTATATAGAATGGGAAGATAAAAGCAAATTCTTCACGCCATTTTTTACCAAACTCGCTGGAACCAAAAAATTACAACAACAAATTGAAGCGGGATTCCCCGAAGAAAAAATAAGAGAAAGCTGGAAGACAGATTTGGAGGAATTTAAATTGATGCGAAAAAAGTACCTAATCTACTGATTTACTCTTGAGAAACTTGCTGGCTATTGAACAGTAAAGTAAATTCAACACAAACATCACAACAGACAACGTTGCAAAAATCACAAACGACATTGCCGTAATTTCAAAAGCACTCATCAAAATGGTGTTGGTATTTTCGTCAGAATCAACTAGGAATCCAAAGATGGAGATGGCCAATGAAAAAAAATAAATTCACGCTAGTTTTCTGAAGTGTCTATGCATAATGATTTTTTTATACTAACGAAATAATCTAATAGTTATTACAACGGCAACTTTTTCTTCATCGCTTCCACAATGTTATAGGCCGCCGGGCAAATGGCCACATTTTTAAGTGTCAAATCCGTAATTTGCTGAAACTTTTTACGGTCGGTGTGGGGAAATTCGCGACAAGCTTTGGGACGTACTTCGTAGATCATGCAATAATTCTCCTGATCTAAAAATGTGCAGGGCACGCTTTGCAACACATAATCTTGGTCTTCGTCAATGCGCAAGTAGCGGTCAATAAATTGCTGGGGTTTTTGTTTTAGATGCTTGGCAATGCGTTCAATATCAACCGATGTAAATAAAGGACCCGTTGTTTTACAGCAGTTGGCACATTGTAAACAATCAGTGCGTTTAAATTCGGCCTCGTGGAGTTCTTGCATCACATAGTCCAAATTCTTGGGTGTTTTCTTTTTGAGCTTATCAAAAAACTTTTTGTTTTCGAGTTGCTTATCTTTGGCCAGCTTTTGGAGTTCTGCTAGAATTTGTTTCACGTTTCAAGTTTCAGGTTGTAAATCGGAAAGATAACAATTTTAAAAATCAAAAAACCTGCCTTGATAGATAGTGAAATATACACAGTAAACTTGAAACTTGACTCGAGGCTTTAGCCGACTGATGGAGCGAAGCGTAATAAACTTGAAACAAAAAATTATGTACGATCTTTTTGGCCAAGCCATTCTCGATTATCAAACCAACAATTCCCCAGAAGATCTCCTTACTGAAACCTCCATCTCTGAGGCCGACGAAATGTCTGTGGCCTATTTATTTCGATCTTTTGAGCAGATGCCGCACTTAGAACAAATTGCGCTAGAGAGGGCTAAAGGCAAAATCCTTGACGTCGGCTGTGGGGCGGGTAGTCATAGTTTATATATACAAAATAAAGGGCTTGATGTTACCGCCATTGATATATCTGCCAATGCCATAAATGCTTGCCAATTGCGCGGATTAAAAAATACGCGTATGCAAAATGTATTGGCTTTACAAAACGAAACCTTTGACACCATTTTGATCTTAATGAATGGTACCGGAATCTTCGGAACTCTAGCAGCGCTGCCAAACTATTTGCAGAAACTAAAATCACTATTAAATCCAGGCGGACAAATCTTGATTGACAGCTCTGACCTTATTTATATGTATGACGAAAATGAGGACGGAAGCTACTCCATTCCTGCCGAGGGCTATTATGGTGAACTGACTTTTACCGTTTCCTACAAAGGCCAGACCGACCCACCGTTTCCGTGGTTGTATTTGGATTACAATACACTTCAAAGAGCAGCACAGGCCAATGGCTTGCAATGCGAACTAATTGCAGAAGGGGAACACTTCGACTACTTGGCACGATTATATTAAAAAAATCCCAAGGATGAGCTTGGGATTTGTATTTGATAGAAGAGGTTGATTTATTGCTTTACAATTTTCGCCGATTTTACAAAAGAACCTTGGTTGTAAATTCTAATATAATAGGTTCCAACCGCCAACTCGCTCACATTAACTTGCGCATTGGTACCCACCAATTTTTGTGTGCTCACCAATTGTCCCAATGCGTTAAACAATTCTACTTCGTCTATAGCAACTAGTGGAGAGGTAATTTGAAAATAATTGCGCACAGGATTTGGATAAACGGCAATGGCATTGATGGCTTCAAAATCTTCTAGAGTTAAAGCACCACAGCCGTTATTGGACGTGATTAAACTTAATCGAGGCCCTGCTAAGGTGTTTTGCATAATGCCTTTTTGACCTGTGGTAAACATGGCCATACAGGCATCGTCCACATAATCCATATAATTCATAAACATAGAACCATTGGTAGTGGTAGTACAGGCATTGGTATTTGAAGGAAAGGTTGGGCAATTGTAATACGGATTATTGGTTGCAGGCGTATCAGCAACACCATCGCTATTGGCAGTAGTGTTGCAATTGCTGCCATCGGAACCCCAAGGATGATCCAAACCAAAATAATGGCCAATTTCATGCGTAGCCGTTCTGCCTTTGTTAAATGGCGCGGTTGCCGTTCCGGTAGTGCCGAATGCGGTGTAACTGATGCACAATCCGTCATAATTTGTTCCCGCTGAACTGGGCAAATAAGCAAAGCCCAATAAGGTATTGTCAGTAAATTTACCAACCCAAATATTTAAGTATTTGGTAGTATCCCAAGCAGGCTCTCCGGATGTAGCATAATAATTGTTGTCAAAACTAAACGAGCTTGCCACAGATTTTCTAGTAATTCCTGTAGTGGCTGCTCCAGTTGGGGTGCGAGTGGCCAAACAAAAAGCAATTTCCATGTCGGCACCCAAAGGCCTAAAAACCGAAGGAACTACCGAATTAAAATCAGCATTCAATTTTCTATAATCAGCGTTTAAAACGGCTAACTGAGTGGCGATTTGTGTATCTGAAATGTTTTGAGCCGTGTTTTTATACAATATGTGAAACACAACAGGAATAGTAACCACGACTTGTGGCGCATTGGGTTTGTTGAATAAATTTTCTTGCGAGGTATTGCGCAAGTAGGTTTTCATTTCTTGGTGATGGGCAGCAAAACCAGGTACGGTATTCATGAGCTCTTGCGTTTTTTGGGGAGTGGCACAAGTGCGCTGCGCCTGAACTAAAGCAACGCTAAGCAACAGTACTAAAACAAATAATTTTTTCATAATTTAAAATTTTAATCCAACAAGTATACAAAGTTATTTTGAAACTCTGATACGTTGTCTAGGTTGTATTTAGGGAATATTTAAGTACTTATGGGTTTGTAAGGACACCCGCCATTTGGGATTTTGCATCACATAGTCTACTATAAGTGGCGTCATTTCTTCTTTTTTACTCCATTCGGGTTGCAAAAATAAGATGGCGTTTTCATTGACCAAAGCGGCTTGTTCCTCGGCAAATATAAAATCGTGTTTGTTGTAAACAATTACTTTTAATTCGTTTGCTTTATCATAGGCTTCAGGCAAAGGCAATTTGTTTTTTTTGGGCGACAAACACACCCAATCCCAAATACCCGTAAAGGCATAGGCGCCCGAAGTTTCAATATGAATGTTGAACTTGGCTAATTTTAACGCTTGGGTGAGCGGTTGCATATTCCACATGAGCGGTTCGCCACCAGTAATCACAATCGTATCGGCATAGTTTTGTGCATGACCTACAATAGACTCTATGGCCGTGGGTGGATGCAAATTGGCGTCCCAGCTTTCCTTTACATCACACCAATGACAACCTACATCGCAGCCTCCAATTCGAATAAAATAGGCCGCCGTTCCGGTGTGAAATCCTTCGCCTTGGATCGTGTAAAACTCCTCCATCAAAGGAAGGTAAATGCCTTCAGAAACGGCTGTTTGTAGTTTGATTTTAAGCATGGTTTTAAATATGCCCCAAAGGTATACAAATATAAACGGGATAAAAAGCACGCGAGCTGCATTAATCAGCTCGACCCACTCAATACGATCTTTTATTGCCAAAATTTACATTACTACAACGTTGTAATTTGACTGCAGCCGCAACGAAATCGTTGTATAAAACTATACATTAGCCATACAACATAGCGCAAGTATAATAACTAAATTTATCTTAGAATTGCAGTATTTTCAATATATGCGTCGACTTTTTATGATTACAGCATTGCTTTTCGCTAAAAATTCTCAGAATAATAAAAGTATAGTTTTTATATAGGTAAGCATCTATCCTTTCAACATAAATATTGGTTAATTTTAAACCACTATTAATTTAAACTATTTACAAAATGAAAAAATTCTATTCACTGCTTTTGCTGCTGTTTTCAGTAGTTGCAATTGCACAAAACGTTCCTACGACGTCGGCACCCACGCCACCGGTTAGAAACGAAAGTAGTGTAGTGTCTGTGTTTTCAGACGCATACACCAACTTGGCTGATACCAATTTTGCCCCCTGGTGGTGGCAATCGACGGTAGTTTCGGATGAAACAGCTGGTGGTAACGCCGTAAAAAAATTAAGCAATTTCAACTATATTGGAGTTGAGTTTGCAAGCCCGGTCAACGCTTCGTTGATGACCAAATTACACATTGATGTTTGGACAGCTGATTGTACTGCATTTGATGTGTTTTTAATTAATCCTGGTTTTGAACAAAAAGTAACTGTAAATCCAACTGCCTCGGGTTGGAACAGTTATGACATCGATTTGAGTGCTTTTACTGCCCAAGGTATCGCGCTCAACAACATCATCCAATTTAAATTTGTGAGTACTCCTTTTGGAGGCACTACAGTGTATTACGATAACGTATATTTTTATACACCAGCTGTTTTGCCTACAATCACTGGCTTTACAGTTCCTGCGCAATTAGTAGGCGCTGCTCCTTTCACTTTGACAGCTCCTACAAGCAATAGCACCGGAGCGTTTACCTACACAAGTAGTAACACTGCTGTTGCTACAATTTCTGGTACAACTGTAACCGTTGTTGGAGCTGGAACTTCTATCATTACGGCCAATCAAGCGGCTGCAGGTTTGTATAGTGCCGGGAATGCTACAGCAATATTGGCTGTTACTTATCCTGCGCCAACTACTGCTCCTGCTGTCCCTCCAGCACGATCAGCTGATTTGGTAATTTCTTTATTTAGCAATTCATACACTAATGTAAGTGGAACGGATTGGTATCCTAATTGGGGACAAAGCACTTCAGTTGCCGATATTGCCATTTCTGGAAACACTATAAAACGATACAACAACTTGAATTATCAAGGAGTTCAATTTGCAAGTCCTATCAATGCTTCAGGAATGACCAACTTGCATGTGGATATTTATACACCCAATTGCTCTGCCTTTAAATTCTTTTTGATTAATGCCGGAATTGGTGAACAAGCAGTTACCTTAACTCCAACATTGGCGGGATGGAACAGCTATGACATTAACTTGGCGCAATATCCAGGTGTTGCTTTAAATAACATTGGACAATTCAAGCTAGAAGGAACTCCTTTTGGATCAAGTGTCGTGTATTTGGACAATATTTATTTCTGGAAAGAATCTGCTGCTTTGGTTGACCCAACTTTTGGTAGTTTTTCTATTCCTGCCAAAGTAATTGGTGACGCGCCTTTTGGCATCACAGCACCAACAAGCAACAGTACCGGTGGTTTTATCTACAGCAGTAGCAATTCTGCCGTAGCGACTGTTTCTGGCTCTACAATCACCATTATGGGCGCGGGAACTGCGGTAATAAAAGCTACCCAAAGAACAGTTGACAATTTGTTTAAAAGCAAAAGTGTAACTGCAAACTTAGTGGTAACTAGTGTAAGCTCAGTACCTACTGCTGCTGCACCTACTCCTCCAGCTAGAAATGCTAGTGATGTAATTTCCTTGTTTAGTAATGCCTACGCCAATGTGGCTGTAGATACTTGGAGAACGGGTTGGTCAAGTGCCAATTTAACCGACACTCAAATTGCTGGCAACGCCACCAAACTATACGATAGCTTAAATTTTGTGGGTGTAGAAACTACAGGCGCAAATAGTTTTAATGCTACTGACATGCAAAAAATGCACATCGATGTATGGACACCTAATACAACTACTTTCCGTGTGAAATTGGTTGATTTTGGTGCCAATAACGGCTATGGCGGCGGAGATGATTCAGAACATGAAATTGTATTGAATCCAACACTTTCTGGCTGGAATAGTTTTGATATTAATATGTCTGATTTTGCCAATTTGGCGAGCAAAGCGCACCTTTCTCAGCTCATTTTCTCTGGAATTCCAGTTGGAGCCGGTATAGTATATGTAGACAATGTTTATTTTTGGAAAGATGCTACTGGCGTAGTGTTGCCTACAGAGCCGATGACGGCTGCACCTACACCTACTGTGCCTGCGGCAAACGTTATTTCGTTATTTAGCGATGCCTACACCAATGTTGCCGGTACCGATTGGTTCCCGAACTGGGGTCAATCTACTGTCGTTTCTGATGTTTCTATTGCAGGGAATACGACTAAATTGTATGCCAACTTAAATTACCAAGGAATACAATTTGCCAATTCTGTGAATGCTTCAGGAATGAATTTCTTGCACATGGATATCTGGACACCAAACTGTACTGCTTTCAAAGTGTTTTTGATTAATGCAGGACCCGTTGAACAAGCAGTTGTTTTAACTCCAACCTTGTCTGGATGGAACAGCTATGACATTAATTTGTCGCAATATTCAAACATCAATTTAAGTAGCATCATTCAATTTAAATTAGAAGGTGTTCCATTCGGCGGAAGCAAAGTATATTTAGACAACATCTACTTTAGCACGGCTCCATACCAAGCAACCAATTATTATGTAGATGCAGACCAAGACGGATTTGGATCAACAACAGTTGTGGCCTTACACACTTCTACTGCTCCAGCAGGGTATTCAACTAATAATTTAGACTGTAACGATGCCAATCCGGCTATTTATCCATCTGTGTATGTGAGCAGTCACCCTGCAAATGCTACAGCTTGCAATGCAGGCAACGTTTCATTTACTGCTGGAGCTACTTTAACCGGAGTTGGACAAACGGCTTCTTATGCTTGGCAATACCAAACGCCTACAGGCACAACCTGGATTACAGTTGCCAATAGTGCTGCAACCGTAACTTCAAACATCTTTTCGGGAGCAACTACTTCTACGCTTACTATTACAAATGTGGCCAGTACCTATACTGGATACAAATACAGAGCGGTTGTTTCGTTAGTTGGAAGCACGCCAACTTGTGGCACTAAAACTTCAAATACTGCCGTATTGACTGTGCCCAAATCTTTGGCAGGAACTGTTTCGGGAGCCGGTGCAGTTTGCTACGGTGGAACAAAAACCTTGACCTTAACTGGTTATTCAGGTTCAATACAATGGCAATCTAGCACAGCTTTAGCTGGAACTTATACAGATGTTGCAGGTGCCACTTCAGAAACCTATACTACACCATCAAGTACAGCGACCAAGTATTACAAAGCTGTCGTAACAAGTGGAAACTGTGCCTCGGCTACTACCGCTGCAGCTACGGTAACCGTAACCGCTGCTTCTAAAGCCGGTGTAATAAAAGGCGGAAATGTACGTGTATGTGCAGGCACCAACAGTACGGTATTAACCTTATCCGGTTATGTAGGTACCATCAAATGGCAATCTTCAACTGATAATGTTACCTATACAGACATTGCTGGGGCAATAGCCGCTACCTATACGGCAACAAACATTAGTGCAAACACCTATTACAGAGCTGTTTTAACCAGTGGAATTTGTTCTTCAGCTACTACTGATGCCGTTGCCTTAATGACTAGTTTGCCGGCTTATGCCGGTACTGCTGTAGGATCTACCACTGTATGTACTGGTACAAACAGTTCTATTCTTAAAGTGAATGATGCAATCGGATCTATTCAATGGCAATCATCTCCAGATGAGATAGTATTTACTAATATTGTTGGAACTGCTTCTACTCTAACCGTAGCTAATGTGAGTGTAGCAACCTATTACAGAGCCTTAGTTTCTTTAACCGGTTGCAATGCAATCCCAACAAATTCTGTTTTGATTGATGTAAATGCGAAATCAGTAGCCGGAACCATTGCTGGGGCTGGGGCTGTATGTAGCGGTTCATCAAAAATATTGACTCTTTCGGGCAACACCGGAGCTATTCAATGGATGTCAGCTTCTACAAGCACAGGAACTTATTCTCCTATTGCAGGAGCTACAACTTCTCCATATACTACAGCCAACTTATCGGCTACTACCTACTACAAAGCGATGGTAACTAGTGGTGTTTGTCCAGCAGCTACAACAACAGTAGCAGCTGCTGTAACGGTAAACCCAACTTCTGTAGCGGGTTCTATTGCCGGTGGCGGAGTGAGTGTGTGTAGCGGAACCAACAGTACTGTATTAAGCTTAAGCGGAAACACAGGAACAATCTTGTGGAAAAAATCGACAGACCAAGTGACTTGGACTTCGTTGGGAATTAGTACTGCTACGTATACCGCGGCAAACTTAACTGTTCCTACCTACTACAAAGCAACAGTAACCAGCGGATTATGTAGCCCAATAGACACTCAAGTAGTTCTTATTGACGTACGCGCAAAATCGGTAGCCGGTACTGTTTCATCAGCTGGTGCAATTTGTGCAGGGAATAGCAGAACGTTAACTTCGGTGAGTGCAGTTGGCGCAATCCAATGGCAATCGTCAACAGATAATGTAAATTACACCTCTATTCCAGGGGCTACAGCTAGCACTTATATTGCAAGTCCATTAGCCAACACTTATTATAGAGTATCGGTGGTAAATAACCAATGTACGGCAGCCAATTCTTTAGGGGTATTAGTAACCGTAAATCCAGCTGCAGCGGTTGGAACAGTTACTGCTGGTCCTCGTACCTTGTTATCTGGAACTACGTATACTTCTACCTTAACGTTGAGTAGCAATACTGGCACTATTCAATGGCAACGATCAACTACCTTAACAGGAACCTATACTGCCATTGCAGGAGCAACGGGAAGCAGTTATGTAGCTACTCACGGAACAATCACCTACTATTACAGAGCGAGAGCTACTGTAGGAACTTGTACAGCCGATAGTAATGTAATCACTGTAACCTTAGCATCAGCAACCAAAAACACCGCTGATGAATATGTACGTCTAACTGTTTCAGCCTATCCGAATCCGTTTAGTGGTGCATTTAATGTAAAAACAATTACCAACAGCGAAGAAAACTTTGTAATCAAAGCCTACGACATGACCGGTAAATTGGTTTACAACAAAGAAATTGCTTTTGATGCGATTGATAACGAAGTAATTGGCGAACAATTTAGAGCCGGTATGTACACAATTGTAGTACAACAAGGCGCTGAATTAAAAACCATCCGCGTTATTAAAAAGTAATCCTTAACAACACTTACTTTTTAAAGGCTGCCTTCGGGTGGCCTTTTTTTTTGAGAGCGATTAGCTGACAGCATTCAGCTTATAACAGTATATTAAATAATTTGCAACATTCGACTTTTGACTTTACGACTTTAAGACTTCTTGAACTCCCCTATCGAGCCGGGCTGGGGGTGAGTTTTTTAGTTGTAAGTTAACGGTTAAAAGTTTACTGTGTTTCTTAGATTACATGTAAATTCAAAAATCACATATCAACACTCGTTGATCGTTAGTCTTATCCTTTTCTTTTTCCTTAATGAAAAAGAAACAAAAAATCAAGACCTGGGATTTTCGGCGATCAAAATAGGTTCACATCCTAAAACTCAAAAACACCCTCGGTTTAGCGGGTCAAACAGTTCGAGTTTCTTTACGGTCCCGAAACTTCGGGATCTCCTTTTTTTCCCGACGCTTCGGGACGCCTGCCAAATCCTATGGTCGAGGCATTAGTTCTATAGCAGCAATACGTTTTTAGTATACCATTGGAATTTGAAATTTTTAAAATGAAATCTTCCGTGTTTTTGTTCTAAACAAACCACTACTTAATCTGAATCAAAACTTCCCACTTCCCGCTTCTAACTCCCCACTCATTCAACAAATATCAAGCAATAAAAAAAACCGACAGTCTCCTGTCGGTTTTCTATGATTCTTTCAAAACAACTATTTCAGCGAGGCTATAGATTGAGCAGCATAAGCATTGGTTGGATCTAATGCCAAGGTTTTGTTGAAATACTCAATCGCTTTGGCTTTGTCAGTATTGGCATAGCTGGCCGCGATGTTGTTGTAGCTTTCGATGAACTTGGTTTTATTCTTGGTTACTTCATCTACCCCTTTTTCAGTTACAACACGAATGTATTCTTCATAATATTTAATGATCAACTCCTCATTTTCCAACAAACGGTTGGTGCGCGCTCTAAAGATATACGCATCTTGCGTTGTCGGCGAAGCTTCAATCACACGTGCAAAGGCTGCATCAGCTTTTTGCAAGGCAATTGGGTCTGGTTTTACCACATCTTTACGGGTATTATCATAATATAAAGAGTTGCCTAAATAGAAATTGTCCAACAAGAAATTCTTAGATTCTAGATTGGTTGTAGCAATTTCATAGATCGCTGCGGCTTGTTTAAACAACTTTTGCTCGTAGAATTTCTTGCCTACTTCGCTCAAATCATTCGTCATGGTATTATCCATTTCGATCGCTTTTTTGATATTAGAAACCCCAGCATCAAATAGCGTTTGATCAACCACTTTGGTTTCGGCATTGAACGATTTTTTCAAGTTGATCAATCCCAAATAAATGTAATCACGAGGAATAATTTTATTAGAAGGATTCGCAATAAAATCTTCTAACGATTTTTGTGCCACATCAACATTTCCATTTTCATAAGCCGAATAACCCAAATAACGCAAGATTCTTGGGTTTACTTTATCTAATTCTTTCATGGCATTGGCCTCAAGCTCCAAGGCTTTGTAATCTTTGGCTAAGATTAAAAAGTCGGCGTGACGCATACGGGAAGCCAACGAATAATCGGTGAGTTTCATGTAGTTTTCATAATACTCCAAGGCTTTTTGAATGTAGGCCTTATAATTTCTAGGCTCATTGTTGGCCCAGTAGTAATAGGTTTCTGCCAATTCGCGGTAAACCGGTCCATACGTTGGATTCGTGGTAACCACTTCATCATAGGCTTTTACCGCTTCTGTATAGGCCTTAGCGCCTTTGAGCAACACGCCCAATTGCACTTTAGCCCGTATCAATGAACCGTCACTAGCAAAAGCATCTCGATAGGCTTTGTAGCCGTCATTTTGGTTTTTTAATCCATAATACGCATCCCCCATAGTCAACAAAGTTGCGGGATCCATATTGTTTACCGCAGCAGCTTTGGCCAAAGCCGTTAAAGCAGCATTGTAATCGGGTTTGTCGGCGTTTAGATAGGCTTTGGCTACATACACCCACTCTTCGAGGTCTTTCTTTTTCAAGTCTTTAGTAGCCATACCAAAATTGGCTTGTGCAGCAGTCAAGTTGTTGTTGTTTAATTCCAATTGACCTAAACCAATGTAGTTGAAACGGGCCATTTCTGGTGCCAAAAGTCCTTTGCTAAATATTACTTTGGCAGAATCTTCTTGGTTTTGTTTGATGTATACATTTCCCAACAAAAACATCGCTTTTCCGTTGCCTGGTTTAAGTTGCAAGGCTGTTTTTAAAATCTTTTTGGCGGCATCAAATTGTTCGGCATCAATTGCTTTCTTCGCTTGATCTATTTCTTGTGCTTTACCTAAAAAGCTACAGGCTAAAAAAAGAAAACTGAAAATTTTAACTTTGTTCATGGTCGTGTACAATTTATTTAACGTCTTTGTCTATAGTTTTTCGTGTAATTATTTTTCTTGATGGCATTTTTACTGGAACGAGTCCCGATTTTAGTACTATTCGTTGCCCAATCTCACCCGCAACAAAAGAAGCAAATCCCATTCCTAAGCCTGAATACCCTTGGCAATTCACAATATACAAGTCGCGAGTAAGCGGATAAGCGCCTTCAGCGATATTATTTTGCGTTGGACTAAAGTAGGGAGCTCCCATTGCTTTACTAACGCTTAAAACGGCAATTTGTTGCACTGATTCTCGTATTGTATTTAAGGGGTCAAAAATATAATTTATTCCAATAACTCCAAGCATTCTATTGTTTTTGGCAACATATTTAACAACCTCTTCGTTGGTCGAAAATGAATACACCCCTTTTTCTGGCAATTGTTTCACTTGAGCCAATTCCATGAGGTAACGCGCCGTGCTCGAGTTGGGATTATCAAAGACCAAACCGTCGTATTTTTTACTGGGAATTCCTTTTAACATATTAAGGACTTCCTCCAATTGTACCAAGGTGTCTTGCGGTGTTTTTTTGGCAATTAATGCAATCGCATCTTTGGCAATAGGTGTGGTTTTAGGAAATATCTTTTTTTGAGCAAAGCCTGCCATTTCAGTTTTACTTAGTTTTCGAGCCAGTACTGCAATTCGAGTGTTTTTTTGGTACAATGCACGAATCACTTCGCCCTCTGATTGAGCTTGTATTTCTATTTTGGCGGGGTACTTATCTTCAAATATTTCTTTTTGTGCTTCAACTATAGGCAACAAGGTTTCGTCAACCAAAACAGTGGTTTTGCCTTCAATAATGGTTTCCTTATCTGATTTTGTCCAAAAAGTACAAGCAGCGAAAAGCAGCGAAAAGCCAAGTAGAAAAACTATTTTAAATTTCATTGGTTCCGATTAGGTAGTTGTGTTAAAGAAACGCACAAAGCGCAATAAAGCATACACGATTAATACAACGCCAAACAACAAGCGGAAATTGCCCGACAGGGCCAAAGGCAGTTCTTTCCAAAAAATAATGAGTAAGCCCAATACCAAGTAAAGCAAGAAGAAGCACATGCCTATAACAAAAAGAAATCGCTCTTTAAGCGATTTCTTTTGATACGATTGAAAGAAATTTTCTTTCATTATTCGGCAGATTGAATGTTAATGGGCAAAGAATACAATACCCTTACTTTCTTCCCATTTTGCTCACCCGGATTCCATTTTGGACAAGATTTCAATACGCGAATGGCTTCTTTTCCTGTACCATATCCAATATCTCGGATTACTTTGATATCAGTTAAGGATCCGTCTTTTTCTACTACGAAGGAAACGAATACTTTACCTTTCAATCCTTCTTCTTCTGGAACTTGGTAGTTTTTACCCACGAATTTGTAGAATTTTTCAATTCCTCCAGGAAAATCAGGTTTTACTTCGATACCAGCTGTGTTGTAGATGCTGTTGTCTTCTTCTACTACATCACCGTTACCCACTGGTTCAACTGATAATTCGGCGTCTGGGTCTCCTTTGATGGTTTCAGCACCCAATTTTTTATCAACGATTTCTTTGATTTTAGGCGGTTCCTCTACTACTTCCTCTGCTTTGGCAACTACCGGCTTCACAAATTTCACTTGATCCACTTTTGGTGGCGGTGGCGGTGGCGGTGGAATATTTTCTTTTGGTTTATCTTTTGGCGGCAACTTTACCGTTATAATCTTTTTGTCCATATTCATATCGTCATCCGAAGACTCCGGAATTAAGGAAGCCAACAACGGAATACTCACCAAGAAAGCAAATATAACAGCTCCAAGTATAAAAGCACGTGTAGTTGTTTTGGTGTCTGATTTTCTTAAATCATAGGCACCATAACTTTTATTGCGTCCTTCGAATACAATATCAAGCCATTCGTTTTTTAATAAATCTAATTTCATGTGTGTCTATTTTTTTTAATTAGATTGTCAAATTATGGAGTTGGAGGAGTTGGATTTGCACCTTCCAAAACTTTAACTTCCGAAGGATCAATATCAACAATTGCATAAGTTGGAACATCTGCAATAGCCATCTCGTCTAATATGTCTATCAAATTGCGGTAATTTGATTTCTTACTGGGTTTAATAATAACGATCAACCCTTTCTTTTCCGTACGCGTATATTCTAAAACTTTTTTCTTTCTACTCAAAAGTGTTTTACGAATCCCGTCTTTGCCATAAGTAGTTTCTTTTGGTCCTTCAATTGGATTGGCCAATAAGCCTACATAATATTTAACTTTATTGTCACCTCCTAATAAAACGGTAAGTGTACGATTTTCGTCTACTTTGATGTCTTTATTTTTAGTTGGATCGTCATCTTTATCAGGCAACCCTAAATCCATCGATTGTGGTTTAGATAAAGACGTGGTGAGCATAAAGAATGTGATGAGCAAGAATGCTAAATCCACCATAGCCGTTAAGTCTACCTTGGAGTTTTGCTTTTTACTTCTTACTTTTCCACCTTTGCCACCTCCGCCATCGCCGGTATTTAATTCAGCCATTGTGTTCTATTTTTTATATTAAAAATCTTTCCCGCGAAGTCCAGTTACCAAGTTGAAACTATTGATCTTTTGATCTTGCAAAATATCCATGATTTTTTTGATTTCTGGATATTGTTCTTTTGCATCTCCTTTTATCGCGATTTGCAATTCTTTGTCGTTAATTTCTATGTTTGAAATGCGAGAATTGTAAATCCACTCTTTCAATTGATTGTCTAACGAATCCTTAGGAACTCCAGCTTGTACTCCTGGTTTGTTACGATCAGTACTTGTCATCGCAATGATGGTTTTCAAGTCTTGAATTGGCACTCCGAATCCTTCCATTAAGGCGAAACGATTTGCTTCATCCTCAGAGAATTCTACCCCATATTTTTGACCCATCAATTCCAAGGTTCTTTTGCGAACTTCTCTTCCTTTCAAGTCAAAAAATATTTTTCCTTTTCCTACAGTAATAGTAGCCAAATCTGTTTCTGGCAACTTGGTTTGTACGGTAGAGGCTGGCGTATCAACTGGCAAGGGCTCTTGTTGCTTTGCTGTTGCGGTCAAAATAAAGAACGTCAACAACAAGAAAGCCACATCACACATTGCCGTCATATCAATAGACGCGGCCTTTTTGGACATTTTTGCATTAGCCATATACTTTTATTTTTAAATTAATAAAGTGATTTAGTTTTACGAGTGTGAAACTAAGTAGCTAATTATTTTTGTGTCCCTCTAAAGTGTCTGTAAGTGTTTACGATGGTATTACCTGCTTCGTCAATTGAGTAGGTTAAGGTATCAATTTTAGAAGTAAACAAGTTGTAGGTAACAATCGCTAAAGCAGAAGTAGAAATTCCTGTAGCTGTATTAATCAAGGCCTCAGAAATACCATTTGCCAACAACGCTTGGTCAGGAGTTCCTGCGCTCGCTAATGCACCAAATGCTTTGATCATCCCGGTTACTGTTCCTAACAATCCGGCTAATGTTCCCAAAGAAACCAAAGTAGACAAAATAGTTAAGTTTTTCTCCAACATTGGCATTTCTAATGAAGTAGCTTCTTCAATTTCTTTGTGAATGGTTTCGGCTGCCGCTTGGCTATCAAAACCTTCTTTTTTCACTTCTTGGAATTTGATTAAAGCCGATTTAATTGCATTGGCAACTGACCCTTTTTGTTTATCGCATGCAACTAAGGCACCATCAATGTCACCTTTTACTATACTAGCTTGAACTTCTTTCATGAATTTATCCAAATTGGCAGTTCCTGCAGCTTTGGTGATTACCATGTAACGCTCAAAAGAAAATACGATTACCATCAAAAGCAATCCCATCAATACCGGTACAATTGGACCTCCTTTGTATACCATTGCAAGGTAATTTCCTGGTAGCGGGTGACCTGTATTTACTCCACCTTCGAAGTTTGACCCATTACCCATAATAAAATTCCAGATAATCCAGCCTACGAATATACATGCTACGATTACGATTCCTGAAAACATTCCTCCAGCGTTTGAACTACTTTCTTTTTTAACGTTTGCCATTTTTTTAATTTTTAATAGTTTTAATTATAATTTTAGTTGTATTTAATTTGAATGAGAGCAAATTTATATTTTTAGTTTTAATAAAAAAACTTTTTTTAGTTTAATTAAAAAATTGCGAAAACAGCTCTAAAATCAACCCATTCAGCTCATTTCATAACAGGCAATAGTAGAATCGGTTACATTTCAATAACGATTTAGTAATACAAAATCACATAGACGACATCGATAAATAGAAATATCCTTAAAATTGAATTGATTTTTCGTTCAAAAGTGACAAAATTTGCGCTTCAACTTCGGGAGAATTCCAGTTGGTTTCGATGTCTTCTCTGCCCATAATTTCTTCCATAATCTCATGCTGTTGATTGCCAAACGCCAAGGCTTCTAAATAGGGCTGTAAACTAAAGGTAACTCGGCTGTACAAGGGCATCCATTTATCGGGATGCTTGTCTGAAAACCATTTTTCAATTCTTTTTTGAAGCAAAAAATGACTGTCAGCAGTTTTGGTGCTCATTTCCATGAAATTTCGGTAGGATAATTCGGCAATGGCATCGGCATTGGGTTTTCGCGATTCTTGGTAGGCGGTAAAAATTTGCGTCCAATCATCCCCATACTGTTGCATCATTTGGTTCAAGACGGTAATGTCTTCAAATCCTGCATTCATTCCATGTCCATAAAAGGGCACTATGGCATGACACGCATCGCCTATCAAGGCAACTTTATCCATATGTGTCCAAGGAAAACACTTCATGGTAACCAGCACACTGGTTGGATTTTTGAAAAAATCCTGCACTAAATCGGGAATTACACTGGCTGTATCGGGGAAATGCATCGCAAAAAAAGCTTCCAACGACGCCACATCTTGCACCGACTCAAACGAATTTTCGCCTTGGTGCGGCATAAACAAGGTGCAAGTAAAACTGCCGTCTAAATTGGCCAAGGCCATGAGCATAAAATTGCCGCGAGGCCATATGTGCAAAGAGTTTTTATCTATTTTATGTGAGCCATCAGCATTGGCAGGTATATGCAATTCCTTGTATCCTATTTGTAAAAATTCTTGCGAATAATTAAACATACTTTGTCGTTGCATGCGGTGACGCACCCGAGAAAAAGCACCATCAGAACCAAATACCATATCAAATTTCAATTCTTCCCAAGCACCGCGTTCGGTTTCTCCTATATGCAGTGTAGCGTCAGACAAGGTGACATCCCAGATTTTCTGATCAAAAAAGAATTCGACACCTGCTTCTTCGGCCAAATCAATCATTTTGCGATTCAAAACACCGCGCGAAAGTGAGAAAATCGCTTCGCCTTCTTTGCCGTAATATTGATAGTTTACCGAGGCATCAACATGATGAATGGCCCGTTTGTCTACAGGGATGCCAATGGCTGTTACCGCATTAGCCAACCCAATATCTTCGAGTGTTTTCCATCCTCGAGTAGACATCACCAAATTGATGGATCGTCCGGAAAATTCAACCTTTCTGATGTCGGGACTGCGATCAAAAACATGCACGGTATGACCCGCTTTTTTGAGGTAAATTGCCAACAAGGAACCTACTAAACCAGAACCAACAACGGCAATTTTTTTTGGCGTTTGCATGAATAAAATCTAAAAAAGTTGGGCAAATTTACTTTTTTTTATGGACTAAGTTGAGCAAGTCCTACATTATATAGAAATCCAGCAAATTTACTTCGCCGGCCGAAGCAGCAAAAGACTGGAATGCTTCCTTATTTCCTGTTTATTTAATTTCATTTTGCGAAATTTTCCCTGAACATAAAGTGCCGTTTGGTCGGCATAATGCGCACTAAACGGATTTCCCGATTGGCCCGTAGGCAAGACACTCCAGGCGTTTTCAATGTCTGAAAAATCAATCACCCTTCGGGTTGATGGTCCTGCTTTCACTTGAAATACTGGTTGCACTTCGGGGGTAAACAACAAATTATTGATTACTTCACTGGTTCCGGCCACTGGAAATGGGCCTACATTAAACAACTTGCTCAAAACCGCAACTTTACCAATAGGATGTTCAAACGTAACCTGATGTGCTTTTCCCCAAGTCCAGTGAGCAGGGGCTGTGCCAAATTGCTGTTCTAAATCTTGAATGGCTTGATGAAAAGATAAACTGAGAATTTGCGCCCGCGTTTCTTTAGTTTGGGTATGCACATTATCCCACCAGGGCGACTGTTCGTTTGCCAATTGCGGTTCTATAATTTGCCGCAAGATGTGCGTGCTTAAGAAACTAGCAAATCGATCGGTGCCCAACTCGTCTTCAAAGGTGTTTTGCAAGTAATGGGTAATCCATTTGTTGTAAATACTGGGTGCAACTTCCTTTATATCGCTGTTGCCTTTCCACTTTTTCAGAAGAGCCAAAGCTATTTTTTCTTGATCCGAACATCGATTAGCATCAACTTGCTGAAGCAGGCCTTGCACAATTGCCGGAACTACTGCCGAAGTATTATCGGTAATCATCTCGCTCACGGCTTGTTTGTTCCAATTGTTTTTAGCATCGAGCAATTGGGTAATGCGCAAGGCACGATCTTTGGGCAAATAATAGCCTGGATATAAAAACCCGTCAATCGGTTCGGGCTGATTGTTGGACGAATACACGTAGTGCCACGCGGGATTTTGGGCCGATGGATTTTTGGAAAAAGGCAAGGCTTCGAGTTGATCGTCTTGGCCGTTGGCCCCATCCAAAATAAAGTTGGGATTCACCTTGTTTTGGTGTTTGTATAATTTGCCCGAGGCGAACCATCCAATATTGCCAGATTTATCGCCATACATCACATTCAATCCAGGAGCGGCAATTAAGCCCACACTTTGGTGAAATTCAGTTACATTTTGTGCATGCGACAAACGGTATACCGCTTCAATTAATTGATTGGGTTGTTGCAAATAGACCCAAGACATCGCCAATGGCTCCTTGGTTTCGACCCCGTCTAAAATACCATTGACCAAAGGACCATGCACACTCGATTGTACTGTAATGGCTACCGAACTGCTGTCCTTTACTTTTATCCATTTGGTTTTGGACTCCAATTTGGCCCAACCCGTTTTGGTCTGGTAGGATTCGGGGGCGTTGGGTTTGGTTTTCTCCTTATAAAAATCAATGTCGTCGTTTTCAAACATGGTGAGGCCGTAAGCATAATTTCGGTTGTGCCCCAACAACGGATACGGAACGCCCGCCATATAATAGCCATACATTTCATGTT
The DNA here is from genome assembly GCA_026390995.1 of Flavobacterium sp. Classification (GTDB taxonomy): domain Bacteria; phylum Bacteroidota; class Bacteroidia; order Flavobacteriales; family Flavobacteriaceae; genus Flavobacterium. The sequence continues at coordinate 3,334 of JAPLEX010000049.1, read as the reverse complement.
TTGGCGTAACGATATGTGCCTCATACCAGGTGCCCGGTTGCGAAAACCCAATGTGTGGATCGTTGGCAAAAATCACCTGTTTATTTTGTGTTTTGGCAGCACCAATTACCCAGCTGTTGCTACCAATAAAAGGAGGAACTGGACTGTTTTCAAGCAGTTGTGCCAAGGCGGTGGCAATGAGCGAGTAATCGGTGGCGGGTGTTTTGGCGCTTTTAATTTGCACGGTATTCCATTGGCCTTCAATGCCAAAGTCGGATAGATAAGCAGGACCCCATTGGTCTCGGATGTGCGTCAATAACGGATCTGTTTTTTGGGCCATCGCAAAGCTAAACGACATAAATCCCAGCACGTTGTGAATGTCTTTGAGGGTGAATGGCGTTTTCTTAAGCCCCAATAAGTGGTACTCAATGGGCGTTGGACCATCGGCAATAAACTGATTGATCCCTTTTAGGTAAGCCAAACTCAATTGGTAACTCGGGCTGTTTTTATCTAATTTGGCTACTGCTTGTGCCGAATTTTCATCAATGCCAATTCCCGCAAAAAAGCGATCGGTCTTGAGCAGTTTAGTCCCAAAAATTTCGGATAACCTTCCAGGGGCAATGCGACGGTTGAGTTCCATTTGCCACAACCGATCTTGGGCGTGCACATAACCCAAGGCCACCATGGCATCCGATTCATTTTCGGCATAAATATGGGGAATGCCATACTCGTCAAAATAAACAGCGGTTTCATTTTTTATTTCGTGAATGGCTAACTTACCTTCGTAGTTTGGTTTGGCCAGTTGCACATAACCAAAGGCAGCAACACCAATACTGAGTAACACTACGCCCAATACCAACAAAAACTTGTAGCGTTTTTTCCATGAACCAATTCGTTTCAATGCCATGTGAAGTATTTATTTGGCAGCAATTCCCGCTTTTAAAATTTGTCCAAATTGATACATGTCTTCGTAGGATGTATACAAAGGCACAGGCGCTAATCGAATTACGTTGGGTTCACGCCAATCAGTAATCACGCCGTTTTGCATTAAATAGTCAAATAATCGGCGGCCTTCGCCGTGCAAGAAAACCGAAAGTTGAGAAGCGCGTTCTTTGGGACTTGAAGGAGTAATTACCTCAAAACCACCCGAAACTTCTCGGCTAATTTCTTGTAAAATAAATTCCAAATAGCTCGTAATCTGATCGCGTTTGGCCACCAAAGCTGGCATGCCCACTTCGTCAAATAAATGAACTGAGGCCAAATAGGGCGCCAAAGACAAAATAGGCAAGTTGCTAATTTGCCAACCGTCGGCACCTTGAACCGGGTCAAATTGCGGTTCCATTTTGAATCGGCGTTCTTTGTTGTGTCCCCACCAGCCTGCAAAACGAGGCAATTGAGAATTGGTATGATGCATTTCGTGTATAAAACAGCCCGACGCATTTCCGGGACCCGAATTCATGTATTTGTAACTGCACCAGGCGGCAAAATCGACCTGCCAATCGTGCAAATTCATTTCGATATTTCCGGCGGCATGAGCCAAATCCCAACCCACATAGGCGCCCACATCGTGGCCCGCTTGGGTAATGGTTTTCATGTCAAACACCTGACCGGTATAATAATTTACACCGCCTATCAAGACCAAAGCAACGGTATCGCCTTCTTGACGAATCACCTCCAGCACATCTTCCAAACGAATGTTGTGTTCGCCCTCGCGGCGTTTAATTTCAACCAAGGCCGTTTTGGGATCATAGCCGTGAAACTGGATTTGACTTTGGATCATGTATTGATCAGACGGAAAGGCTTTTTCTTCGCAAATGATTTTATAGCGGGTAGCCGTGGGCTGATAAAACGACACCATTAGCAAATGCAAATTCACCGTGAGCGTATTCATCACCGTAACTTCAGATGGTTTGGCGCCCACAATTTTACTCAAGGGTTCGGCAAAACGCTCGTGGTAATCCCACCACGGTTTCTCGGCATAAAAATGCCCTTCGACCGCCAAATTGGCCCAGTCGTTCATGATTTCATCGACGTAGGCTTTGCTGCGTTTGGGTTGCAATCCCAGGGAATTTCCGGTAAAATAAATCACATCTTTTCCGTGATGCTGCGGAAAAATAAATTCTTTTTTATAGTGCGCCAACGAATCTTGTGCGTCCAATTGCTGCGCATAGGCAAGGGTATTTTGAAAACTCATGCGTGTGGTTTTAGTGGGGATAAATGTAGCATTTTCGCGTTGAGTAACACGAATTGGGAGTTTAGTTTTTTTTGAGGAAAGTTGTGGGTTGTGGGTTGTCTGTTATTGGTTATCAGTTGTCGGTTATCAGTTGTCGGTTATCAGTTGACAGAGGTTCTTAGTATACTCTTGAAATCAAAAATCAAAAATCACCAATCAAAAATCGTTAATCGAAATAGTTCTTAGTATACTTCTAAAACTCCCCTCTCGAGAGGGGCCGGGGGTGTGTTTTTATGAGTTGTAAGTTTTGGGTTGTCAGTTGTGTGTTGACAGTTGACAGTTGTCAGTTAACAGCTATAAGTTTACAGCACCCTGCAGTTCTTAGAACACATCCCGAAGTCTCGGGACGCGAAGACGCATTGAGATCCATTAAAAACGGATAATTAAAATTGCCCCTGCGGGGGCTATCAAATTTTCAAACCTGTCTGCCGACAGGCAGAGAGTCAAAGGGTAAAAGAGCCAAAGGATCTAATCCCTGAGGCAGCGAACTGAGACACCGAAGTCCTTATTGGCGTTGCCTCCGTCCGCGCTACCATTGCCGTAATTCAGGGTGCGGGCCCAGGCGCCTGCTGCGTCGATCTCTGACGAACTCCACCAGCCGCCGGTGCCGCCAACGTCGTAGAATGAACCACCGTCGTAGTAGCGATAACCTCCCGGAAGACCTGTAAAACCTGATGCATTGGTGGCGTCTGTATTGGGGCTTATCCAAAGCGATGTGCCCGTTGCTTTCATTTTACCACCAGCAGTATTTGGATTATTACCCCCATCTGCATTAACGTCGAGACAATTAATAAGGTTACTCCATTCCCCATCTGTGGGAACATGCCAGCCCGTTGGTGCCAGTTTTTTTCTGAGAGTTGGGTTAGTTAATGATGCCGCATTATAAATTCCTGCCACCGCATACCAGTTGTATAGCTTGCCATAAACCGCTCCGTTAGCTGGGTCGTTATTGTAATAACACCAAGCTCCTGTGGTTAGATACTGCCAAGCGGTTGGGTCGGTTACTTGAGGTATTGCTGTACCATCACTGTATTTAGACACATTTAAGTTTTGTTTGGTAAAGGTAAGTCCGCAGTTGGTTACCGATTGATAGGTGTTGCTATCAATATCTGTTACATTGGG
>JAPLEX010000023.1 GCA_026390995.1 Flavobacterium sp. | reverse complement strand
TGCGCCATACAAGGTTCGCCCACTACATTAACTGAAATTACCGGAATTTACCAAGCCAATTCGGCCTACAAAGAAATTACCCAACATCCGTTTCAGTACCATTGGGAAGACATTCAGCCCGGGATGTCGTTGCGCACGCACAACAGAACAGTAACCGATACCGACATCATCAATTTTGCCAATATTACTTGGGACCATTTTTATGCCCACACCGATATCACGTCGCTCGGCGGCAGTATTTTTAAGAAACGAACCGCACACGGCTACTTTATTTTGGCCGCTGCAGCAGGTTTGTTTGTCTACCCCAACAAAGGGCCAGTGGCGGCCAATTACGGCTTGGAAGAATGCCGTTTCTTGCGTCCCATTTACCACAACGATACCGTTTATGTGCGCCTCACCTGCAAACAAAAAGTGGATCGCGATGTGGCTTCGGCCGAACACCCGAGTGGAATCGTGAAATGGTTTGTAGAGGTGTTTGACACGACTGATGAGTTGGTGGCGGTGGCAACTATTCTCACGATGGTGCAAAAGAAACAGGAAGTTTTTGTAGAAATGACCGACGAAAAAATAGACGAATGCCTTACTAAATTAACCGAAAATTCAAAACCAAGTTGGGGGATTTTAACACCACAGCACCTGTTGGAGCATTTGGAACAGGGCTATAAAATCATGTCGGGAGAAATTCAAGATTTTGAGATTTCCACACCCGAAAAGATAGTAGACAAAGTACACAACTCGCTATACAATTACGAAAAATTTCCTATGGGAACCAATTTCCCGACTATGAAAAAAGGCGAAGTGGAGGACTTAGTTCATCCCGATTTTGACACGGCCAAAGCCAAATTTTTGGAAGCCAGAGCACAGTATAAAGCCTTTTTTACCGAAAATCCAGAGGCCATTTTAAAGAACATGGTTTTTGGCGAATTGAATAAATATGAATCGTACTTATTAGAACGAAAGCATTTGAATCATCACTTTGAACAATTTGGATTAATTAATAATTAAAAATGAATAAGTAATAAGTATGGTTGAAGCATATGTACAGTATACAATTGACGGTAGCATTGCTACAGTTGAGTTTTTTCACCCAGAGCAGAATTCGCTACCGGGTACTATTCTGGCCCAATTGGCCAATACGATTTCAGAGGTAGGAAATATGTCCGAAGTAAAAGTGATCATTCTAAAAAGTGGCGGAGATCGCACTTTTTGTGCTGGAGCCAGTTTTCAGGAACTCATCGCCATTGATGATGCGGCCACCGGAAAAGTGTTTTTCTCGGGCTTTGCCAATGTGATCAACGCGATGCGCAAGTGTCCGAAGTTTATCATCGGGCGCATTCAAGGAAAAACAGTAGGCGGTGGAGTAGGCATTGCCGCTTCTACCGATTATTGCATGGCTACCCAATTTGCCTCCATCAAATTAAGTGAACTCAACGTGGGCATCGGACCCTTTGTGGTTTCGCCCGCCATCGAACGCAAAATGGGCGTGTCGGCTTTGTCGCAAATTGCCATTGATGCCAATACCTTTTATGACGCCAACTGGGCCCGAGAAAAAGGCTTATTTGCGCAAGTTTTTGAAAGTATTGAAGCAATGGACGAAGGCGTGCAAGCCTTTGCCGAACATTTGTGCACCTACAATCCCGAAGCCATGCTCGAAATGAAAAAGATTTTTTGGAGAGGTACCGAAGATTGGGATAATTTGTTAGCCGAAAGAGCCGCCATCAGCGGACGCTTGGTGTTGTCTGATTTTACGAAAGAAAAATTACAAAAATTTAAATAAGGTGGTAGGATTTAGGTGGTAGGTCTTAGAAGGAAACCTACAACCCACAACCTACAACCCACAACCTAAAAAAATGACCTATTCATTCAACGGATTTACCCCCGTTATACACGAAAGCAGTTTCATCCATCCGCAAGCCGCGGTGACGGGCAACGTGATTATTGGCAAAGATGTGTATGTGGGACCTGGAGCGGCCATTCGCGGTGATTGGGGCGAAATTATCATTGAAGACGGCTGCAACGTGCAGGAAAATTGTACCATCCACATGTTTCCGGGCAAGTCCATGGTATTGAAAGCCGGCGCACACATTGGGCACGGGGCAATCATACACGGAGCCAACATTGGCGCCAATTGTTTGGTGGGGATGAATGCTGTAATCATGGATGACGTGAATGTGGGTGACGAGTGCATCATTGGAGCTTTGAGTTTTGTGAAAGCCGGTATGCAAGTTCCCAACCGAAAAATGGTGGTGGGCAATCCAGCCATAATAATTAAAGACGTTTCTGACGAAATGATTGATTGGAAAACCAAAGGAACCGCCTTGTACCAACAATTGCCCCAGCAGTGTTTTGATACCCTGAAAGTCGTTGAACCGTTGCGAGAAATCCCAAAAGACAGGCCTTCACAAGCTGCTATATATGACTTATTTAAAAAATAAATAATATTATTTCAAGT
>JAPLEX010000038.1 GCA_026390995.1 Flavobacterium sp. | reverse complement strand
CACCGATGAAAAAGCGGTCTTTTCTGGCTTAAAATCATTACAAGACATCGCCGTGGGCTCGGGATTTGGCTTGCGCTATGATTTTAGCTTTTTTGTAGTGCGCTTAGATTTTGGATTCAAGACCTACAATCCGGCCGAATTGGCTGCAAAAAAGTGGTTTAGGGATTACAATTTTAGCCACGGCGTAGTAAATATTGGGATAAATTACCCGTTCTAAATGTATTAATTATTATTTTTGCCCCTCAATTTTTAAATCAAAAATCATGGCTCATGCTATCAAACCAGGTGTTGCAACCGGTGATCAAGTACAAGAAATTTTTAACTATGCCAAAGAGAAAGGTTTTGCTCTTCCTGCTGTAAACGTAACAGGATCAAGCAGTATTAATGGTGTGTTAGAAACCGCTGCCAAGCTAAATGCGCCTGTTATCATTCAATTTTCTAATGGTGGGGCTATTTATAACGCTGGTAAAGGCTTGTCAAACGAAAACCAAAAAGCAGCCATTGCTGGGGGTATAGCCGGAGCTAAACACATCCATACCTTGGCTGAAGCCTACGGAGCCACCGTAATTTTACATACCGATCACTGCGCCAAAAATTTATTGCCCTGGATTGATGGGTTATTAGACGCTAGTGAGGCACAGTTTGCAGCCACTGGCAAACCCTTGTTTAGCTCACACATGATTGATTTATCAGAAGAGCCTTTGCATGAAAACATCGAAATCTGCAAAGAATATCTAGCGCGCATGAGTAAAATGGGCATGACACTCGAAATCGAATTAGGGATTACCGGCGGTGAAGAAGACGGCGTGGACAACTCAGATGTGGACAGCTCAAAATTATACACTCAACCGGAAGAAGTTGCTTATGCCTACGAAGAATTGATGAAAGTGAGTCCTAAATTTACTATTGCAGCTGCCTTTGGAAATGTACATGGAGTATACAAACCAGGGAATGTAAAATTGACACCCAAAATCTTGCATAACTCACAAGAATATGTACAAGCGCGTTACAATACGGGCAAAAACCCAGTTGATTTTGTATTCCACGGAGGGTCAGGGTCTACCTTAGAAGAAATAAGAGAAGCCATTGGCTATGGGGTGATCAAAATGAACATTGATACCGATTTACAATTTGCCTATACCGAGGGGATTCGCGACTATATGGTGAACAACATCGACTACTTGCGCACGCAAATTGGAAACCCAAGCGGTGCCGATTCTCCAAATAAAAAATACTACGACCCAAGAAAATGGGTGCGCGAAGGTGAAATGACATTCAACAAACGATTGGAACAAGCCTTTGCTGACCTGAACAACGTAAACACTTTGTAACTAACTACTAGTAAGGTTCAATTAAAAATGTATAATTTTTAATTATTCATTATTAACTATTAATTAAAAAATATGGCTTGGTTTAAACGAACAGAAAAAGGGATTACCACTGCTACCGAAGACAAAAAGGATGTACCTAAAGGCTTGTGGTATAAATCACCTACGGGTAAAATTGTAGATGCCGATGAATTGGCTCGTAACCTCTGGGTGAGTCCAGAAGACGGATTTCATGTACGCATAGGCAGTGCCGAGTATTTTGAAATTTTGTTTGACAACAACGAGTACACCGAATTGGACAAAAACATGACCTCGAAAGATCCGTTGCACTTTGTAGACACCAAGAAGTACGAAGATCGCTTGAAAGACGTAATGGCTAAAACCCAACTGAAAGACGCGGTGCGCACCGGAGTTGGAAAATCAAAAGGAAAAGACTTGGTGGTGTGCTGTATGGATTTTGCCTTTATTGGTGGGTCTATGGGCGCCGTGGTTGGCGAAAAAATTGCCCGCGGAATAGACTACTCGATCAAAAACAAGGTGCCCTTTGTGATGATTTCTAAATCAGGTGGTGCCCGTATGATGGAAGCGGCCTATTCACTGATGCAATTGGCCAAAACCTCAGCTAAATTGGCGCAATTGGCCGAAGCTAAAATTCCTTACATTTCGTTGTGTACCGATCCAACTACGGGAGGAACAACCGCTTCTTATGCCATGTTGGGCGACGTAAATATCTCTGAACCCGGTGCTTTAATTGGTTTTGCTGGACCTCGTGTGGTAAAAGATACAACTGGAAAAGATTTACCAGAAGGATTCCAAACCGCCGAATTTGTATTGGAACACGGATTCTTGGATTTTATTACGCCAAGAAAAGAGCTCAAAGACAAAATCAATTTATACCTTGATTTGATTCAAAACAGCGAAATTCGCTAAACACATTACTTGACCAATAAGAAAAAAGGAAGCACATTACTGTAGCTTCCTTTTTATTTGAATTTTATTTGGGGATTATATTCCTGTGCGAATGGCCTCTACCGGATCTAAACGGGCAGCCGAAATGGCAGGCAAAATTCCGGATAGTAAACCGATAATCGCCGACAAACTTGTACCCAAAAGCACATTACTGAAGCTCAGTATAAATTCAAAATCGAGCATATTGGTTAAGGTTAGAGCAATGATCCAAACCAAGAAAAGACCAATCAATCCGCCAATTACAGCTAAGATGATGGCTTCAAACAAAAACTGAAATAAGATAAATTTGTTTTTGGCACCCAATGATTTTTGAATCCCGATTAAATTGGTGCGTTCTTTAACCGAAACAAACATAATGTTGGCAATGCCAAAGCCGCCAACCAAGAGTGAAAATCCGCTAATGATCCAGCCTACCATATTGAGTTGTCCCACAATATTATCGATAAAATCAGTAAATCCAGAAAGCACATTCAAAAAGAAATTATCAATTTCGTCAGATTTTACCCCTCGAAAATTGCGCAATTTATAGCTGATTTCGGCTTTAATCTCGGCCATGTCGGCGCCTTTTTCGGGTTTGACTACAATAACCGGCAACATGGTATCATTGTGTTCCCCAAATTCCCGGCGAATAAAATTAGACGAAATAAAAACCGACGTGTCGTCGCTGTCTCCCATGCTAAAGTTTTGCCCTTTCTTTTTGGTTACTCCGATTACTTGAAATCGCTTTCCAAATAAACGAACTGTTTTTCCTAGCGGATCGCTATTTTCAAAAAGCCCTTGCGCAATTTCGTAGCCCAACACAATTACGGCAGTTCCAGAATTGGATTCCGATTCGGTAAAAAATCGGCCGTATTGTACTTCTAATCGTTGTATTGCCACAAACTCATAGGTAACCGGCACTAAATTTACATCTGATACCGTATTGGCCTCGTATTTGATGCTTTGCGAATTAGTAAAATATTGGAAACAACAATTTTCTACTTGGTGGGTATTTTCCTTAATAAATTGATATTCTTCATAGCCTACTTCAGGAAATTGTTGGCGTTTCCATTCGGGAATATCGGTTGGGCCAAAACATACATTGGTGAGGTACATGGTGTTTTTGTCCAAGCTACTCAAATCGGCTTTGATTTTTTGGTCGAGGGAATCAACTGCAGCCAAGACCGCAATAATAGAAAATATGCCAATTGTAACCCCCAATAAGGACAAAGCTGTACGCAGTTTATTGGTGCGCAAAGCATTGGTAGCAAAACGGAAACTCTCGGCTAATAAACGAAGATATACAACCATAGACCTGCTTTTTTGAAGCGGTAAAAATCCGTCTTTTTTTTTCACTTTCCTAATTTGTATGTTGTTAAAAAAAGGGTAAAAAAAGTGGCGTATTATTCAATATTGGCAATTGATTTTTCCCAACAAAAAACTACTTTTGCAACACTAAACCGAGCCCATTTTCTAACTGGCACAACACACCACTCATGAACACAACAAAACCCATTCAAGCCGCACTCATTTCGGTATTTTCTAAAGACGGATTAGAGCCTATTGTACGCCGTTTACACGCATTAAACGTAAGTTTATACTCTACGGGAGGTACCGAGGATTTTATCCGAAATTTAGGCATTCCTGTTATCCCTGTTGAAGATGTAACTTCCTACCCTTCTATTTTGGGTGGTCGTGTAAAAACCTTACACCCCAAAATATTTGGCGGCATCTTAAACCGACAAGATCACGATGGCGATGTGCAACAAATGCAGGAATACAACATTCCGCAATTGGATGTGGTGATTGTTGATTTGTACCCCTTCGAAAAAACAGTACACTCGGGCGCTAGTGAATCCGATATAATTGAGAAAATCGACATTGGTGGAATTTCCTTAATTCGCGCCGCTGCCAAGAATTTCAAAGACACCATTATTGTGCCTTCTGTGCAAGAGTACAGCGCATTTTTGGACCTCATTACAGCGGGAAATACCTCGACAATTGATGAACGCAAGTGGTTTGCCACCAAAGCTTTTCATGTTTCTTCTCATTACGATACCGCCATTTTTAATTATTTTAATACCGACCCCACCTATTTTAAAGCCAGCGTAGCCGAGGGTGCTGTATTGCGTTATGGCGAAAACCCGCACCAAAAAGGGTTTTTCTTTGGCGATTTTGACGCCATGTTTAGCAAATTACACGGGAAAGAATTGTCATACAACAACCTTTTGGATGTAGATGCGGCCGTGAATTTAATTCTGGAATTTCGCGAAAATGAGCCAACCTTTGCCATCTTAAAGCACAACAACGCCTGCGGATTAGCCACTAGAGCTACCATGAAAGATGCTTATTTGGCTGCTTTGGCCGGCGATCCAACTTCTGCTTTTGGAGGAGTTTTGATTGCCAACGGAACAATTGATGTTGCTACTGCAACCGAAATCAATTCGCTGTTTTGTGAAGTGGTGATCGCGCCGCATTTTGACGCCGAGGCATTGGCTATTTTATCGGAGAAAAAAAACCGAATCATTTTAGTGCAAAACCAAGTGGCCTTGCCCGAGACTCAAGTGCGCACTTGTCTAAACGGGTTGCTGGTTCAAGACAAAAACAAGATTACCGACTCCGCAAGCGATTTAAAAACAGTGACAAATACAGTACCAACTGCGACTGAAATTGATGATTTATTGTTTGCGTCCAAAATTTGCAAAAACACCAAATCGAATACGATTGTGTTGGCCAAAAACCAAACGTTGATCGCCTCAGGTACAGGTCAAACTTCGCGCGTGGACGCCCTTGATCAAGCCATCAAAAAAGCCAATACATTTGAGTTTGACTTGCACGGAGCCGTATTAGCCAGCGATGCATTTTTCCCGTTTCCGGACTGTGTAGAAATTGCAAAAAACGCAGGAATAACTGCTGTAATTCAGCCCGGCGGATCCATAAAAGACGAGTTGAGCATCGCTTATTGCAACCAAAATAAAGTTGCGATGGTATTTACTGGAACACGTCATTTCAAACATTAATTTGTTTAACTTTGTAAGTAATTTTTGATTTAAACCTAATAACCCGGTATACATATGGGATTTTTTGATTTTATGACCGAGGATATCGCGATAGACCTTGGTACCGCTAACACCCTTATTATTCACAACGACAAAGTGGTGATCGACAGCCCCTCAATTGTTGCCCGCGACCGCATAACCGGGAAAATAATTGCCGTGGGAAAAGAGGCCAATATGATGCAAGGGAAAACCCATGAAAACATCAAAACTATTCGTCCGTTAAAAGACGGGGTTATTGCCGATTTTGATGCGTCTGAAAAGATGATCAATATGTTTATCAAAAGTATTCCCGCCCTCAAAAAAAGAATGTTTACCCCGGCCTTGCGCATGGTGGTTTGTATTCCTTCTGGAATTACCGAAGTAGAAATGCGTGCGGTAAAAGAATCCTGTGAACGCGTAAACGGAAAAGAAGTTTACTTGATTCACGAACCGATGGCTGCGGCTATTGGTATTGGCATCGACATCATGCAACCCAAAGGAAATATGATTGTGGATATTGGCGGGGGAACTACCGAAATTGCCGTAATTGCGCTTGGTGGTATTGTATGCGACAAATCAGTGAAAATTGCAGGAGATGTATTTACCAACGATATTATTTACTACATGCGTACCCAACACAATTTATTTGTGGGAGAGAGTTCAGCTGAAAAAATAAAAATTACAATTGGAGCTGCCTTAGAAGAATTGGAAACTCCACCAGACGAAATGTCGGTGCAAGGACGTGATTTATTAACTGGGAAACCCAAACAAGTAGACGTTTCCTACCGCGAAATTGCCAAAGCTTTAGACAAGTCCATTCAACGTATTGAAGATGCTGTGATGGAAACGCTTTCGCAAACGCCCCCTGAATTGGCTGCAGACATCTACAACACCGGAATTTATTTGGCCGGAGGTGGATCAATGCTTAGAGGATTAGACAAACGTATTTCTCAAAAAACAGATTTGCCCGTATATATTGCTGAAGATCCATTGCGTGCTGTAGTGCGCGGAACCGGAATGGCTCTAAAAAACATCCCTAAATTCAAAAGCATTTTAATCAAATAAGCACGCTGCTTCCAGTAATCAACCCCTCATTTCTCGCGGTTTTTTGGAAGTTGTATTTACCTGAATTCGAATTTATATTTTATAGAAAATGCAGCAAATAGTAACTTTTGTATTTAAAAACAGCTATCGTTTGCTGTTTTTGCTGCTTTTATTCCTATCCTTTATTTTAACGGTTCAGTTTCATTCCTTTCACCGAAGCAAAGTAATTAGCTCCGCTAATTTTTTTACCGGTGGGGTCTATGAGCGCATGAATTCCATTAGCGAATACCTGCGACTAAAAGACCAAAACAATCAACTTGCCACAGAAAATGCCCGATTAAAAATGCTGCTGTTTAATGTAAAAGACAGCACCTTGGCCCCTCGACTGGATTCGATAAAAGGGGTGAAAAAAGTAAATATTATTGTGTCTAAAGTAATACACAACGCCTACAATACCCACGAAAACTACCTCACCATAAACAGCGGTTCGGCTCAAGGGATACAATCAGACATGGGGGTGATTAACAGTGCTGGAATTATTGGCATCATTGACAAAGCCTCAGAAAATTACGCTTCGATCATCAGTATTTTGAATGTGAAATCCCAAATTAATGCCAAAATCAAAAAAACAAACCACTTTGGTTCGCTGGTTTGGAACGGGAAAAGTACCGGCTTTGTGCAACTCATTGATGTGCCTCGTTTGGCTTCTGTTCACAAAGGAGACACGATTGTAACGGGCGGACAGTCGGTGATTTTTCCAGAAAACATTGGCATCGGCACCATAGACAAAATCTACATCGACAACCAAACCAATTACTATACCCTCAATGTAAAATTGTTTAACGACATGACCAATTTGGGACATGTATATATCATCAAAAGCAAAGACAGGGAGGAGATTATTAACCTAGAAAAACGCGAAAATGAGTAGTGCTGTATTTGTAAATTTCGCACGATTTTTGTTGCTTTTCCTCGCACAAATTTTGTTGTTCAACAACATCAATTTGTTTGGGTACATCAATCCGTATCCCTATATTTTATTCATCATCCTTTATCCCGTTAACGGTAACAAAACAGCTTTGTTATTGGCCAGTTTTTTATTGGGAATTTGTTTGGATATGTTTTGCAATTCGGGCGGAGTACATGCCTTGGCAAGCATAATTTTGGCCTATAGTCGACCGGCACTTTTTAGATTCTCCTTTGGATTGAGTTACGAATACCAAACCGTAAAACTCAACGATGTACTTACGCCTGAGCGCTTTACTTTTATACTCTTGGCGGTAGCTATACATCATTTTACTTTGTTTTTTCTAGAAGTATTTCGACTTAATTTTTTATGGGAAATTTTACTCAAAACATTCCTTACTTCTTTGTTTACCCTATTGCTTTGCATCAGCATCATTTACATCATTAAGCCAAGCAGACGATGAGAAAAGTAGTGCTGCCCACCTTTATCATTGTGGCTACTGCCTTGCTGATCTTGCGGTTATTTTACTTGCAAATCATCAACGATTCCTTCAAGTTAAAATCAGAGAACAACGCCATTAAAATTAAATATGATTACCCCGAACGTGGGTATATTTATGATCGACATGGCGCTTTATTGGTTGCCAATCAACCGTCTTATGACATCATGGTAGTGCCTAGGGATATAAAAAAATTGGATACCCTTGAATTTTGTCAATTGTTGGATATTAGCAAAGAGCGGTTTTTAAAAACCATTGCCAAAGCTAAGGTGTATAGTCCGCGTTTGCCTTCGGTGTTTTTACCCCAACTCAATAAATTGGAATTTGCGGCCTTTCAGGAAAAAATTAGAAAATTTGAGGGTTTTTACATTCAAAAGCGTTCGCTTCGCGATTACCAAGTGCATTTTGGCGCCAACGTATTTGGTTTCATTACCCAAGTAAACGAAAACTTAATCAAGAAAAATCCCTATTACAACAGTGGCGATTTAATTGGTCGGCAAGGGGTGGAAGAAAGCTATGAAAATACCTTACGGGGGGTGAAAGGAGTAAAATATACCCTCAAAGACAAATACAACCGAGAAATTGGCTCCTACAAAGAGGGCAAATTTGACACCATTGCCGTGCAAGGAAAAGACATCAACCTCACCATTGATGCCGAACTGCAAAAATATGGCGAAGAACTCATGATCAACAAACGTGGCGGGATTGTAGCCATAGAGCCCAGCACCGGTGAAATTTTGGCTTTGGTTACCGCTCCCTCTTATGATCCTTCTATTTTGGTAGGGCGTCAGCGTTCTAAAAACTACACCAAACTCTACCGGGATTCGATAGCAAAACCACTATACGATCGTGGACTTTTGGCCGAATATCCACCGGGTTCTCCCTTTAAAATTCTCACTGGTTTGGTGGCACTGCAAGAAGGAGTAATAAACGAACAATCTACCGTAGTGTGTAATCACGGCTTTAGTTATGCTCGAGGGCGTTTTATGCGTTGCCATTGCCACGGTGGTGCCTTGCAACTGCATCGCGGAATTTACGAATCCTGTAATGCCTATTTTGGAACGGCCTACATGAAAACCATTAACAAATATGTTCGTCCGGCCGACGGAGTTGATGTTTGGAGCAATCACATTCAGAGTTTTGGATTAGGTCAATTTATGGGCTATGATTTACCTACGGGACGCAAAGGAAAAGCGCCCACCTCCAAAACCTACAAACGCATTTACCCCAATGGTGGCTGGCGAAGCACTGCTATAGTTTCTAATGCTATTGGACAAGGTGAAGTATTGATGACGCCCATTCAATTGGCCAATATGATGGCCGCCGTAGCCAATCACGGATTTTATTATACGCCTCACATCATTAAAAAAATTAAAGGCGAAGTAATCGACAAAAAATACCGTACCAAACACGTCACAACCATAAACAGAAAGTACTTTCAACCCGTTATTGACGGCTTGTTTGATGTGTATAATATGGGAACAGCTTATGCCTTGCAGGTAGATGGCATAGAGATTTGTGGAAAAACGGGTACCGCTGAAAATTTTGCAAAAATTAACGGCAAGCGCACCAAATTACAAGATCACTCTATTTTTGTTGCCTTTGCCCCGCGCAATAATCCCAAAATTGCCATTGCGGTTTTGGTAGAAAATGGGTATTGGGGTGCACGATGGGCGGGCCCCATTACCAGTTTGATGATTGAGAAATACTTGCGCAAAAAAATTACCCGCATCGACTTAGAAAAGCGCATGCTCGAAGGAAGTTTACAAGGGGAATATGCGCGATATACCGGCCGAAAAGTAGTGGACAGTCTATTGCTCACTAAAAAAGCACTAGATGATTCTGCTGCCGAAATAGAAAATTAGTATTCCATGAAAAACCAAAGTGTAACAAATAACCTCGATTGGATCAGCGTAATTATCTATGCGGTTTTGGTTGTTTTGGGTTGGCTCAACATCTATTCTTCTTCCCTTTCCTTGTCTGATTCCAATTTTATGTTTGATTTTGGGCAGCCCTATGGCAAGCAATTGTTGTATTTGTTTTTAACGTTGCCCTTGATATTTATCATTCTAGCCGTTGACGGGAAGTTTTATGAAAAATTCTCCAGTGTCATTTATGGCATTGGATTGCTGTCTATTGCGGGTTTATTTGTTTTTGGAAAAACGGTAAAAGGGCAAGCCAACTGGTATTCGTTTGGTTCATTTGGATTACAACCCTCCGAGTTTGTAAAAGCAGCAACTGCCTTGGCTTTGGCCAAATATTTAAGCGATGTACAAGTAAACCTAAAAGACGTCAACCGGCAAATACAAGCTTTGGCTATTCTATTTTTTCCGGTGGTGCTTATTGCCATCCACGACCCAGGAAGCGCGCTAATTTATGTTGTATTTATTTTTGTGATGCACCGGGAAGGCCTGCCATCTTGGTATTTATGGACTGGTTTTATCGCCATTTTATTGTTTGTCCTGGCCTTGGTTATACAACCGTTGGCTTTAATAGGCATTGCTTTAGCTGTTGTGATTATTGTGTACATTAAAAGTAGAATGATGGATCGCAATATCATTGCCAGTGCTTTGGTTATGCTACTCATTTCTGGATTTATATTCTCGGTAGATTATGTGTTTGATAACGTATTCAAACAACATCACCGCGATCGATTTAATATCCTAT
>JAPLEX010000077.1 GCA_026390995.1 Flavobacterium sp. | reverse complement strand
AAATTGGCGATTTTTATGCTTCGGGCATGGACAGTTTGCGCATCGAGCAAGTTGGAATTCAACCCATTCAGTCTGAACTAAAAATCATTAACGCCTGTACTAGTTTAGGTCAGGTGGTGCAAACCTTTGCTTTTTTACATCGCTTGGGTATGCAACCGGGCTTCACTTTTTATGTAGCACAAGACGACAAAAACAGCACCAAAAATGCCTTGTTTATGAGTCAAGGTGGGCTGTCCTTAGGCAATCGCGACTATTATTTTAATACCGATGCCGAAACGGTAAAAATTCGTGCTGAATTTCCCAAACACGTGGCCAACATGTTTAGCCTAATCGGTCAATCTACCGAGAAAGCCAATCAAAGTGCTGCACGTGTGTTGGCACTGGAAACGGCTGTCGCAAAATTTTCTAGGAAATTAGAAGACTTGCGTGATCCCAATGCCAATTACCACAAAATGTCCATGAAGGAGTTTCAGCAATTGTCTCCTACGGTGGCTTGGGCTGATTTGTTTCCGCTCATGGGTGTGGCCAAAGCCGACAGTGTAATTGTAGGGCAACCGGAGTTTTATAAAAATCTAGACAAATTATTGGTTGATTTTTCAGTCGAGGATTGGAAAACCTACCTCAAATGGAACCTTATTTCCAGTTATGCACCCTATTTGAATAAAGCCATTGCCCTAGAAGATTTTCGCTTTTTTTCGACTGTGATGAATGGGGTAGACAAACAAAAGCCCCGTTGGAAACGCGTGGTAAATCAAACCAATTCTTCGTTGGGTGAATTAATTGGACAGGTCTATGTGGCTGAATATTTGCCCAAAGGTTCCAAAGAAAAATTATTAGAAATTGGCAATTCCATTCGTGATGTCTATGCCGAGCGCATCAAAAAATTGGACTGGATGAGCGCAACAACCAAAACCAAAGCCTTATATAAACTCCGTAAAATAGTTATGAAAGTGGGCTATCCCGATCAATGGAAAGATTTATCGGCCTTGCGTATTGATCGCAATTCCTATTGTGGCAATGTAAAACGGGCTAATACATGGGAATACAACCAAATGATTGCCAAATATGGCAAGCCGGTAGATCGGAACGAATGGGTGATGCAACCCCAAACCTACAACGCCTATTACAATCCGAGTAACAACGAAATTGTGGTGCCAGCTTGTAACATTATAGTTCCTGGATATGAAGGCCGCATGCCCGACGATGCAATTTTGTACGGAATTATTGGAGGCTCGACTTTTGGCCACGAAATCACCCATGGTTTTGACGACCAAGGGAGCCAATACGACGAAAAAGGGAACCTAAATAACTGGTGGACCGCCGATGATTTGGCTAAATTTCAAGCTAAAACAAAGCGCATCGTCAATCAATTTTCTGGGTATACCGTTTTGGGTGACAAACACCTGAATGGTGATGCTACGCAAGGCGAAAATATTGCCGATTTGGGCGGAGTGATCATGGGTTTTGAAGCCTTTAAGAAAACCAAACAATACAAAAGCAACCAAGTCATTTCGGGTTTAAATCCCAACCAACGCTATTTCTTGGCCTATGCCTATGCTTGGATGGTCAACATCAAAAAAGAGGCCTTGGCCCAGCAAATTATGGTTGATGTGCATGCTCCGGCTAAGTTCAGAATCAATGGGCCATTAAGTAATATGCCAGAGTTTTACCAAACCTTTGGTATCAAACCCGGAGATCCGATGTACCAACCCGACAGCAATAGGGTGGTTATTTGGTAAGCAGAAAAGGCTTTTTATCTTGTATAGAAAGCCTTTTTTGTTTGTGGTTTGGTATATTTGTCCCTCTAAAATATTCCAGTTGTGCATAACATCAATAAGCTAAAGTTGTTTAACGATCCCATCTACGGATTCATTGCTATCCCCAATCCGCTGTTGTTTGATCTGATTCAGCATCCGTATTTTCAGCGGCTGCGTCGCATTTCACAAATGGGGTTGTCGTATTTAGTTTATCCTGGAGCACACCACACGCGGTTTCATCATGCCATTGGCAGTTTGCATTTAATGCAAAAAGCGGTTGAAGTATTGCGTTTTAAAGGGATTGCAATTTCAAAAGAAGAAGAAAACGCCTTGTATATTGCCATTTTGTTGCACGACATTGGTCACGGTCCATTTTCGCATGCCTTAGAGCACTCTATTGTTGAAGAGGTAAATCACGAGGCTATTTCGCTTTTGTTTATGGAACGATTTAATGAGCTTTTTGATGGGCAATTAACCTTAGCCATTCAAATATTCAAAGGAAATTATTCTCGTAAATTCATGCACCAACTCATTTCGAGTCAACTAGATATGGATCGCATGGACTATCTAAATCGGGATAGTTTTTATTCGGGCGTGGCCGAGGGTACCATAAATTCTGATCGATTGATCCAGATGATGCATGTAGTTGATGATGTGTTGGTGCTCGAAGAAAAAGGAATTTATTCGATTGAGAAATTTTTGATGGCTCGCCGCCTGATGTATTGGCAAGCCTATTTGCATAAAACCAGTTTGGTGGCCGAATTGATGCTCACCAAAACATTGAAAAGAGCCAAAGAACTCCTGCAAAAAGGAATTGCTGTAGAGGGTAGTAAGCCCCTGCTTTATTTTATGAATCGCTCGATCCCTTTGGCTGATTTTACCGACGAAGTAGTTGATCAATTTGCTCAATTGGATGATTATGATGTGATTAGCGCTATAAAATCGTGGCAATTTCATGATGATTTTATACTCAGCACCTTGAGTAAAATGATTATCAACAGGGATTTATTAAAAATTAAATTGAGTGCCGAGAAATTCTCAAACGAATCGCTCGTGGACTATAAAAATCAACTTTCTTCTCTGTATAATTTAACTCCAGAAGAATGCAACTACTTTATTTACAAGGGCAAAATTAAAAATCAAGCCTATAATAATACCGCCGAACCGATTCAAATTTTGAAAAAGGATAAAACCATCGAAGAGGTAATTGAGGTCTCTGACCAACTCAATTTAAAGGCATTAGCCAAACCAGTCACGAAATATTACCTGTGTTTTCCAAAACAACTGCTGTAAAACGGCTATTTAAAATCAAAATTTCCTATTTTTGTGACGTTTAAAAAATGAGCACATCAACGAATGTTAGTGCTCATCATCAAACGATATTTCGTAAAAATACAGATTCGGAAAGACCCAAATTAATGAAATATACAGCAGCACAAATAGCGGCAATTTTGGAAGGCGATGTAGTGGGTGATCCCAACGCAACGGTTTCAAAACTTTCAAAGATAGAAGAAGGTACTTCGGGTTCACTTACATTTTTATCCAATCCCAAATACAACAATTACATTTATACCACCCAAGCTACTATTACCATTGTTAATGCTAGTTTTACTCCAGAAGGTCCTTTAACAACCACACTCATTCAAGTTGAAGATGCCTATTTGGCCTTTACCAAATTGTTGCAATTTTATGACCAAGCCCGCAAAGGGAGTAAAGTAGGTATTGAGCAACCCGCTGTGATTTCTGATCACAGCACCTACGGTGAAGGTTTTTATTTGGGCAGTTTCAGTTACATCGGAACCAATGTTCAAATGGGTGCCAATGTGAAAATTTACCCCAATTGTTATGTAGGGGATAATGTGACGTTGGGCGACGACGTGACCTTGTTTGCCGGATCAAAAGTATACCATGATTGCATCATTGGCAGCGGTTGCGTAATCCATTCTAATGCAGTAGTGGGTGCCGATGGTTTTGGATTTGCTCCAGAAAAAGACGGCAGCTACAGTAAAATTCCGCAAATTGGAAATGTAATTTTAGAAGATTTGGTCGAAGTGGGTGCATCGACTACCATCGATCGTGCTACGATGGGTTCAACCATCATCCGCAAAGGCGTGAAATTAGACAACCAAATACAAATTGCCCATAATGTAGAAATTGGCGAAGACACGGTAATTGCCGCCCAAACCGGAATTGCTGGTTCGACCAAAATTGGCAAAAACTGCGTAATTGGAGGACAAGTAGGATTTGCCGGACACATTACCGTGGGGAATAACGTGCGCATTCAGGCCCAATCGGGTGTAGGGCGTAACGTAAAAGATGGAGAAATTTTGCAGGGAAGTCCTGCCTTTACCTATAACGATTATAGCAAATCGTATGTGCATTTCAAAAATTTACCCAAAATTGTGCACGAAATTGAAGCAATAAAAACGAATATAAATACTAAAAACAACAAGAATGGTTAAGCAAACAACGATAAAATCAGAAGTTACCCTTTCTGGTGTTGGGTTACACACCGGCAAAGAAGTAACCATGACGTTCAAGCCAGCGCCGATTAATAATGGGTTTACATTTGTACGCGTAGATCTAGAAGGTCAACCCATGATTGAGGCCGATGCCAATTATGTGGTAAATACCCAACGCGGCACCAATTTAGAAAAATTGGGTGTAAAGATCCAAACCTCGGAGCACGTTTTGGCTGCTTTTGTGGGATTGGATGTGGACAATGTAATTATTGAATTAGACGCCTCAGAACCACCAATTATGGATGGATCTTCAAAATATTTTATCGAAGCCATAGAAAAAGCGGGCATCTTAGAATTTTGGCACCAAAGTATTGGGCACCCAAAATGCGACCATGAAAAGCATCTCTCACTTTAAAGAAGAGATTTCTAATGCGCGAACGTTTAGCTTTTTACACGAATTAGAATCCTTATTGCAACACGGATTAATCAAAGGCGGCGACTTGAATAACGCCATCGTGTATGTTGATAAAGAAATTTCGGAAAGTACGATGGAAAGCCTTAAAATTGCTTTTGGTAAAGACGAAATTACCGTTAAACCCAACGGCATTCTAGATAACCTCACTTTGCATCACCCCAATGAAGCCGCTCGCCATAAATTACTCGATGTAGTAGGTGATTTGGCGCTTATTGGTACCCGAATCAAAGGGAAGGTAATTGCCAACAAACCCGGGCATTTTGTCAATACCCAGTTTGCCAAAAAAATGGCCAAAATCATCAAAATTGAGCAACGCAACCAGGTGCCGGTCTATGATTTAAATCAGGAGCCGCTCATGGATATCCATAAAATTATGGCTATGTTGCCGCACCGTCCGCCCTTTTTGTTGGTGGATAAAATTTTTGAGCTATCCGATACGCATGTAGTGGGCTTGAAAAATGTAACCATGAACGAACCGTTTTTTGTGGGACATTTTCCAAACGCACCTGTAATGCCAGGGGTTTTAATTGTAGAAGCCATGGCGCAAACCGGCGGAATTTTAGTATTAAGTACGGTGCCAGATCCTGAAAATTACTTGACTTTTTTCATGAAAATTGACAATGTAAAATTCAAACACAAAGTGCTTCCTGGTGACACCTTGATATTCAAATGTGAACTCATTACTCCCATACGTCGCGGCATTTGCCACATGCAAGCCAACGCCTATGCCAACGGTAAATTGGTTGCCGAAGCCGAATTGATGGCGCAAATTGCAAAAAAACAATAATAAGTACAGCACATGAATCAACCTTTAGCTTATGTACATCCGGGCGCTAAAATTGCCAAAAATGTAGTAATCGAACCGTTTACTACTATTCATAATAATGTCGTGATTGGAGATGGTACCTGGATCGGATCAAACGTGACCATCATGGAAGGTGCCCGCATCGGAAAAAACTGCAACATTTTTCCCGGAGCAGTAATATCTGCCGTACCACAAGATTTAAAATTTGGCGGCGAAGATTCGTTGGCCATTATTGGCGACAATTGTACCATTCGAGAATGCGTAACCATCAACCGCGGTACTATTGCTTCGGGTCAAACCACCATTGGAAATAATTGTTTAGTAATGGCTACGGCGCATATTGCTCACGATTGCCATATTGGAGATAACGCCATCATTGTAAATGGAGTTGCTTTAGCCGGACACGTTACTGTTGGGAATTTTGCCATTATTGGCGGATTGGCCGCGATACACCAATTTATTCACGTGGGAGATCACGCCATGGTTTCTGGAGGATCTTTAGTACGTAAAGATGTACCGCCGTATACCAAAGCGGCAAAAGAACCTTTATCTTATGTGGGAATCAACTCGGTAGGTTTGCGTCGCAGAGGGTTTACCACCGAAAAAATTAGAGAAATTCAAGATATTTACCGCATCCTCTACCAAAAAAATTACAATACTTCACAAGCCGTCAGTATCATTGAAGGTGAAATGGAAGCCACACCAGAACGCGATGAAATCCTCGATTTTATCCGTAATTCTTCGCGTGGAATCATGAAAGGGTATTCTGGAAATTATTAATAGTAACAAGTTTTAATCGGTTATTTGTTTAATCGAAACAACAAGTAATCACATCAACAAACAAACTACAACATGGCAAGTACATCAGACATCAAAAACGGATTGTGTATTAAATACAACAACGACATTTATAAAATCATCGAATTTTTGCACGTAAAACCAGGGAAAGGACCTGCGTTTGTGCGTACTAAATTGAGAAGTTTAACCAACGGAAAAGTGCTAGATAATACCTTTTCAGCCGGACACAAAATCGATGAAGTGCGTGTGGAAAACCACAAATTTCAATTTTTGTATCCAGAAGGAGATTTATTTCACTTCATGAATGTGGAGTCTTTTGAGCAAATATCCTTAAACAAAAACATTTTGGATTCGCCCGAATTATTAAAAGAAGGCGAAAACGTGATGGTGAGTATCAATACCGAAACCGATTTGCCTTTATCAGTTGATATGCCAGCTTCGGTAGTATTAGTCGTTACCTATGCAGAACCTGGCGTAAAAGGAAATACCGCTACCAATGCCACCAAATCGGCTACAGTTGAAACGGGTGCGCAAGTAAATGTACCCTTGTTTATTAACGAAGGTGACAAGATAAAAATCGATACCTCAAACGGAAATTACATGGAGCGCGTAAAAGAATAGCACTCTAACCCCCAAAGGGGAATAGTATATGAAATTTAATACAACACATACGTTACAAGAAATTGCTAAAATCATTGGTTGCTCCTATGTGGGTGCCGATGATTTTCCGGTGTTTGGGATGAACGAAATACACGTGGTAACCCCAGGTGACATTGTTTTTGTCGATCACCCCAAGTACTATGACAAAGCTTTGCAATCGGCAGCTACAATTGTGTTGATTAACAAAGAAGTGGAATGTCCTGCAGGCAAAGCATTGTTAATCTCGGATGATCCTTTTCGCGATTTCAATACACTCACGCGTCATTTCATGCCTTTTGTGTCGGCGCAAGCAGCCATTTCTCCCAGTGCCCAAATTGGCGAAGGAACGGTAATACAACCCAACTGTTTTGTGGGTAACCACGTAAAAATTGGGCGTAATTGTCTGATCCATGCCAATGTAACGGTATACGATCATACGCTAATAGGCGATAATGTAATTATCCATTCGGGTACTGTTTTGGGAGCCGATGCATTTTATTACAAAAAACGTCCGGAAGGCTATGATCAATTGCTTTCTGGCGGTCGAGTAGTGATAGAAGACCAGGTAGGAATTGGCGCGCTTTGCACCATTGATAAAGGGGTTACCGGTGACACCACCATTGGATGGGGAACCAAAATTGACAACCAAGTACATGTGGGTCATGACACGGTAATCGGAAAAAAATGCTTGATTGCATCCCAAACCGGAATTGCCGGTTGTGTGATTATCAAAGACGAAGTAACGCTTTGGGGACAAGTAGGTACCACTAGTGGCATTACCATTGGAGAAAAAGCGGTTATACTTGGACAAACCGGCGTGACTAAATCGGTAGAAGGAGGTAAAACCTATTTTGGTACACCTATTGAAGAGTCCCGTGAAAAGTTGAAGCAATTAGCCAACATCAAACGTATACCCGAAATACTAACTAAACTCAAATAAGATGTCTGCAAAGAAAATTGTCATAGATTTTTATAAATCAGATGCATTGATTAATCCCGAAATCATGGATGCCTTTTTACATCCGGATATTCAAGTGGAATGGAGAAGCAGCAAAGGCACAATTCAAATGGATCGACAGGATATTTTAGAATTGGCTACAACACTTGGGAAAGCCTACGTGCGATCAAAAGTGCGCATTAGCCAAATGGTGAAAGAAGGCGATACGATAGCCGTGTATTATTCGCATTACATTAAAACCGTTGAAAATCCGAGAGAAGAGATGTTATTGGCGCACTTTATGGCCTTTTGGGAAATCAAAGACGACAAATTATTCAAAGGCTATCAAATAAGCCAATTGCCTTAAATTATTTCAACAAAAAAACTTTAAAAGTAACGGCCAAAACCTTACTTTTGCCAAGCATTTTTTCAAATCAAATAGATAACATATCATGAGTGTTTTAGTTAATAAAGATTCTAAAATTATTGTTCAAGGGTTTACCGGAAGCGAAGGAACTTTTCACGCTTCACAAATGATCGAATACGGAACCAATGTAGTAGGAGGGGTAACACCCGGAAAAGGTGGAAGTACGCATTTGGATCGTCCCGTTTTTAATACGGTAAAAGATGCCGTAGATCAAGCCGGAGCTGATACCACCATTATTTTTGTACCACCCGCTTTTGCAGCTGATGCCATTATGGAAGCCGCCGATGCAGGAATCAAAGTAATCATCACCATCACCGAAGGAATTCCGGTGGCCGATATGATTCGCGCCAACAACTATATTAAAGAAAGAAATTGCACACTTATAGGACCTAACTGCCCAGGCGTAATTACTCCCGGTGAAGCCAAAGTAGGTATTATGCCCGGATTTGTATTCAAAAAAGGAACAGTTGGAATTGTATCCAAATCTGGAACCTTAACCTACGAAGCTGCCGATCAGGTAGTAAAACAAGGTATGGGAATTACTACAGCTATTGGTATTGGAGGAGATCCAATAATTGGAACCACAACCAAACAAGCGGTTGAATTGTTAATGAATGATCCTGAAACCAAATGCATTGTGATGATTGGTGAAATTGGTGGTCAATTGGAAGCCGATGCAGCCAAATGGATCAAAGCCGATGGCAACCGCAAACCCGTTATAGGATTCATTGCCGGAGAAACAGCTCCAAAAGGAAGAACCATGGGACATGCAGGAGCTATTGTAGGTGGATCTGATGATACGGCCGAAGCCAAAAAACGCATCATGCGCGAGAATGGTATTCACGTAGTTGATTCTCCTGCCGAAATTGGCAAAAAAGTAAAAGAAATTATGGGGTAATTGATCCTCAATCCTAATCTATGATAGCCCTAGTTACATAGGGCTATTTTTTTTAATTCACGAAATAAATCTATGTACAAAGAACTCACAAAATACAAGTCGACCAATCATTTTTCATTTACGCCCGAAGACCAATTAGAATCCCAATGCAACGCAACGGAAGGCAGTGGTGTTTTTCTTGTATACGAATGCAAAGGAGAAGAAAAACAATTGATTATGGTCGGATCAACCGGAACCGTACATAATGACGGTACGCTCAAAAGTAAAAATGGTGGATTGTATGACAAGATTGTGAACGGACATCAATTTGCCAAAACAGGTCGAAAATATTCTTGGCCCAGCCAAATGAAACTAGAAAAAATGGAAGCGCTCGAGGTACATTGGTTTGAGACCTTTGGCGGTAAACACAAAGTAATTCCTACCTATGTGGAAGGACAAATTCTCCAGAATTACCTCAACGAATTTGGTAGCTTGCCCAAATGGAACGTTGCCTTTTAATAAAACTAAAAACACCCCGAAGGGTGTTTTTTATTTACGGATGATCACTTTTAGTGTGAGTTGTTTATTTTCAGAGCTAATTTGTACCAAATATACCCCATTGTATAAACTAGAGGTATCAAAGTAGCAAAGTGTAGTTCCTTGGTGAATCGTTTTTTGATCAATTTGCCTACCTGTACTGTCAATCAAATTTACTGTAAGATCTGCTGTCACGATTGCTTTTGATTGAATCGCCAAAAGATCATAGGAAGGATTCGGAAAAGCAGTAAACCCATTGGTTTCGATTGTAAAATCTGAAGCAGCCAACGGGGGAGTATACGTTGTTACAGGTTCTGTAATCGTTCCTCCTCCTACAGGAGCATTCAAATTACTGCCCGATTTAACCCCATAAAAATAGGGTCCAACAGCATACGGATATACCGAATTGTAGTTGTCATCGACTGTGGTAAAATAACAATAGCTTCCATTTGGATAATCGGGAGTAATGCAAAATCGTCCGTTATGGATATCCAAATAGTCTGATTCAGTGTGAGAGATATATTCGTAATCTTCTCTGTACCAACCCAACGGAAATGCAGTACTCACGGCAGGTCCATCGGTGACATCAACTCCATTTGAATAATGCGTTCGGGTAGTGATGGCTCTGGTGCTGTAGCTTGATTTCATGCGTGTAATTCCACTCAAAGGGTCGAGTGGATTACTATAGGCATAGGGACCATAAATAGGAAATCCATCAAAAGCAAAACCCAATAAAGGTGAATGCTCATTTGGATTTATTGCATATAATCCATCAGACACATAGGGCGTACAAACGGTTGATAAGGTGAGTAAATCCAAATTGAATGCACTGGGATTTTGGTGGTGGTGATAGCGCCACTGGGCATCCGGATGTCCTTTTGAACAATCAAACCCTAGTTTTTCTGCCAATACACCATTTCTGTTCCAAACTCCGTTTCCGCCATTTGCAGCCTGCGTTGGGACATCAGTATTTGTGGTTAATTTATAGGAAAATCCATCCCCATAACTGTACAAAGAAACCCCATTTATTAAGACAGCTATAGTTGCTGCACCAGTTGCTTGCGAAGGAATATTTCCCAAAGTACTGGCAATTGGATATAAGGGCAATTTAAACAACTCATTCTGATTTCCTGCTACTGGTCTTGGGTTGTTGTAAAAAGGGCCCGTAATATAAGCCGGAATACCTTGGGTATTAACATATACACTGGCTGTATTCGAATCTACAGATGAATACCTCACTTGCTGAATATTCGCAGTTAAGGAATCATGTACAACAGTACTTACAGGTACTTTGATGCGGTAATGTCTTCCTGTGATTCCACTATTGTTTTGCAACCATTTTGTAATGATTGGATTGGTTTGCCCAAAATTTATTAAGGGAAGGAGTAATAAAATAAAAAGGTATTTTTTCATAGTACTTTTATTTATTGATGATCACTTTAACGGTTAATGGTTCTTTGCCCGATGCTACACGCACAAAATACAGTCCATTGTATAAGCTAGCTGTATCAAAGTAGCACAAGGTACTTCCTTGTAAAAATTGTGCTGTAGCAATTACGCGTCCCAAGGCATCAATTAATTCTATCAATTGGTTATTTGCTATCAATTCGTTGAGTTGCACGGCAATAAAATCACGCGCTGGATTGGGATAGACTTTAAAAGCCTCAGCTGAATTATGTTCTGAAGTAGTTAATGTCAAACTACAAGAAGCTGAAACTGTATTGGAATTTTCAATAGTGGTACCAGCAGTTAAAGTATGCCCCGAAAATCCGCTATAATTATTTGGATAATAATTGCATCGGAATACAGTATTTTGAGTTGGAGTAGAACCTTGAGCAGCAATTCCTGTATTTCCTACCGGATTTACATACTTCCAAAGTGTAGTGCCAGCGCTATTTACTTCGGTAAATATTCCACTTGGGCCATTGCAAATCAATACATTTCCATTAGATAATTGTTGTGCCCCAGAAATGTTCATAGCATATAGTGCATTGGAGTTACCATAATTATAATTCCAAGAAGTTGTAGAAGGCAGATAAGGCGATGCTGCTAGATAGTTATAACCATTTACCGGAGGATTAATAATTTCAACAGTAGAATAATTTCCGCCAGTTCTACCAACACCATTATTAAAAATCATAATTTGATTATCAAATGGAAGCCCACTTTCTATCCAACGAGCATTGTGTTGCCCAAACAATTGAGTTGTAGTTCCCACATTATAGGTTAATGGATTCCCCCAACGGTATAAAAAATCACCACCTTTTCCTGAATTTCCGCCAGTATGACTTGCAGCTTGAGCAGTAGTTGTGCTATGGTCAATGATCCAAACTTCATTCGTGTTGTGAGAACTGAGAATAATTTGGTCTAAAGTCTCGTTATAGTCGATTGAATTTAAATGTATCCAATCAGTAGTTGTGGCACTTGCTTTATAATTTAAATTCATTAATTGTGGATTAGCGGTAACACTATTAAAATTGGATTTAGTTGCGTCATAATCCTGAACTAAATGATTCCATAAGTGCCATTCCCAAACCACGTTTCCACCATTTGAACCAACGGGTTGAATTTCTAAAATTTGTTCACTCCATAAAGTGTTCGGTACTAATGAAGGATTCCTACCTGCAGCTATAGCCTCTGTGTTTGTTTTCTTTTCCCAAGCAATAACTAAAACATTTCCATTTGGCAATATTTTTGCATCATGGTGTTGGCATTTAGTAGCATCTGAAATTGTATAACTCCAAGTAACATTTCCGTTCCAATCTATTTTCTCGATAATACCTCCTTTACCACCCGCATTGAATGTTGTATTGTTTGCATTTCCGGTATGAAGTAAGGTTCCATCAGGAAGAATATATACAGATTGGCCTGGTTTATAAGCACTGTTCCATGTTTTGACTTGACGTCCACATCTATCAATTAAATAGGTTGTATACGCATTGTTAGGTGCGAATAATACATATCCATCATCTAATGTTCCTGCACTATGTTGAGATAAGCCAACTGTTTGGCAGATAGCTTTCCCAAAAAAAGAAAATAATAGTAAGATATATAAATATTTCATAAATAGTATTTGGATGGATTAAATCAAAATTTCATAATTATTAGATTGGTTTACCCAAAATTAATCAGGGGAGGTAGTAATAAAATAAAAAGGTGTTTTCACCTAGTGCTTTTATTTACTGATAATCACTTTTACACTTTGTGGTTCTTTACTCGAAGCAATGCGCACAAAATAGATGCCGTTGTATAAACTAGACGTATCAAAATAACACAAGGTGCTGCCTTGCATTACTTGAGTTGAGGCGATTATACGCCCAAGCATATCTGTCAATTCTATGGTCTGATTACTTACCACCAGTTTATTCAGCTGTACGGCAATAAAATCAGCAGCAGGATTTGGGTAAACCAATAGCTCTTTTTCTTGTATATCAAATTGAGTAGAAGCCAAGGCAGGATTGTAGGGTGTAGTTGTCTCAGTGATGCTGGTTACTTTGGTGGCATTCTTTATACCATAAAAAGTAGGCCCAACTACATAGGGATAGGCTGAATTGTGATTGGCATTAACAGTGGTAAAATAGGCATAAATCCCTCCTGGATATTCGGGTGTAATGCAATTTCTTCCGTTGTGAATATCCAAATACGTTGGGTCTGACGGATGCGCCACAAATTCATAATCTTCTTTAAAATAACCCAAGGGATATTGTGTGCTCACGGCCGGTCCACTAGAAACTGTCGCCCCAGTTGGTGAGGTGGTACGGCTAGTTATGTTGCGCAATTGGTAACTTGATTTCATCCGGGTTATTCCACCAGTTCCATCGGTATTGGCATAGGCATAGGCACCATAAATAGGGTAACCATCTGCTGCAAATCCAAGTAAGGGCGAATGTTCTGTAGTATTAATTACATACAATCCGTCGGCTGGATATAAATTACATACGGTAGAAATAACTACTAAATCTAGATTGAATGCACTGGGATTTTGATGGTGGTGGTAGTTGCCGTTGGCCGGATGTGCTTTGGCACAATCAAATCCTCCTTTTTCAGCCAATACCGCATCTCGATTCCATGCTTGAGTAGTGCCCATACCACCTGGGCATTGCGACATCCCGGGTAGGGGACCACACAAGGAATTGGATGTTGCATTCCAGGCTACGCCATCGCGGTAATCAAACAGGGCCACTCCATTAATAAATTGGCCAATATTTCCGCCTGTTGTAGGACTCAAGGTTCCCGTATTTGGTTGTGGAACTAACGGCATTTTAAATATAGCATTCTGCGCCGAAGCCAATGAAGGGTTCCCATCTAAAAATGGCCCTGTAATGTAGGATGGAATACCATTGGTACTCATGTACACCCAATCGGCGCTGTATTGCACACTTTGTACGTTGGCCAAAACCGCATCGTTGAAAGGTGTTGAATTACCCGAAACATAATGCCGTCCGGTAATTCCAGTTGTGTTTCGTAACCATTTGGTGATAATAGGATTGGTTTGGGCATAGCCTATTTGACAAAGGATACACGCGCTAATGAATGCTAATTTTCTCATCTTAGTTTTTAATTATTTTAATTTTTATTGATTTATTGATTTCTACAAAATAGATTCCGTTGGCCAAGGATTGCAAATCTAATTCAACAGTGCTCTGAGCTTCTGGATTTTGTTCGAGTAAACGTTGTCCTTGTAAATTATAGACAGAAACGCAATTGATATTCATTACGTCAGAACGAATGCTGATGAAATTGCTGCTGGGGTTGGGGTATATTTTTATGAAGGAAGCCCAATCTTGAGAACTGGTTCCCAATGCTTCATTATTGGCATTAAACGTAGGGCCTTGGATGACGAAATTCCCTGTACCATTCGGAACCCGAGCATAACCCATATTGGCTGTTTGGATACCATAATCTATTGTTTCGATACTTGTACCGTTGGCATAGGAAAGGTATACGCTTTCACCAGTAGAGGATAATTTAAAATCGGCATGCAAGCCTTCTTGGGTTAAATCTTGATCGGCCCAAACTATTAAATAGGAGTGAGGCGCCATAGTGATTCCGTCAGGGAAACGCCATTTGATAAGGTTGGTATTGCTGTCACTCAAGAATAAATTATCTAAGCTCAAGGTCGTATTGGTGGTGTTGTACAATTCTATCCAATCGGCGTAATCTCCAAATGGGTCGGTTACTGTAGCTGTGTTTTGCGCCATCAATTCGTTAATCACCAAATCTCCGGGATTGATTGTTGGATAGCCGGCGTGGAGTGTGTAAAATTCGTGTTCGGCGCGTTCTGGCGAAAACTTTCCTACATTATTATTTTCGGCGTAGATGTAATATTGCATATAAATGTTACTCATGTTCATGGCCGCACCATATACATTATCGCCAGCCGTACCGTCTTGGTGTGCGCCATCGTCATACATCAATACTTTGGTAAACGGCAATTCGATGCTCGCACGGTAGCCCAGATACACCGCATTGCTGTTGGTATTGGTTACTGTCGCGTGAATGAAGGCATCGGTGTTTAATAAAGGAATTGCAAGTTCGGGTCCAACTTCACTTATGCTTGGTTTGACTGCGGTAAAATCAGCTAAACCGGCCAAGTAGGTGTTTCGGCCATTCATTAAGCTTACAATACCGGGGGCACTGTCCATTCCACCGGCAACATCGGTAGTAAGATTAGATTGAAATTGGGCAAATGCGTTTGTATTTGGGAACGCCCAATAGTTTTTGCACCAAAGGCCAGGCAGCATCAGCATTGTGAAGCAAATGGGTCATTTGTTTTTTTAAGGTTGTCGTATTTAAGGATATGGTTCCGGTTTGAGAAAACACCCCAAATGACATATTCAAAT
Source organism: Flavobacterium sp. (assembly GCA_026390995.1). GTDB lineage: Bacteria > Bacteroidota > Bacteroidia > Flavobacteriales > Flavobacteriaceae > Flavobacterium. Next base: position 3,256 of record JAPLEX010000077.1, on the reverse strand, counting down.
CCCAAACCACCGGATTAAAACGACCGTTGTTGTCTTTGTAGAGGTAATAATTTTGTTTAAACGAACCCAAATAACTATCCAAATTTACCAGGGCATTGTCAAAAGCCAACATCCACAAGGCGCGGTCTACATCCAAAATCGTTTCGATGTTGGCCACATTGTTGGATAAGGTATTGGTCAGGTTAATTAAATCATCCCAACCGGTTAAGGAATTCATTTCGTAGGAGGTTGCATAACTGGCCGCATTCGTTCCCAAATAGGCCAAATTAGGAAAACTGTTTCCACCTGGACCAGCACCGCCAATGGGGTTGCATTTAAAAAACGCATTGGTATTGGAATTAAAATGTTTGTCTACAAATTTCTTGGATATTGATTCTGAACTGACATACAAGCCCATCAAATTGCCATTTACATAGACATTGGCATAATTAGAAAGCGGTGCATGCATGTATTGGCGCAAAATAGAATAGGAAAGTACTTCTCGAACAAATGAAGGGTCTTTGGCCACATTACTTAGTTTAATATCAGTATACCCTTGGTAATCTTGATTTACATAGGTATCCAATTCTATGTGGAACGGGTTTTTAGTTTGATTGGGATTGTAGGTGCTATTTCCTTTGTATTTCACACCCACATTGTAAAAAACAGTTCCGTTTATCGTCACCGAAACTGCCGGAATATAATTTTCTGTAGTAGCAGCTTGGGCATCCAACAACGCATCCCAGTTGGTTTCGGCAAATACAATGCGGATGTCTTGAATGGTATTTTCATCATATAAGGATTGGGCTTTCCCAGTTAGGCAGAAAAATAATCCAAGGGCGAATAGAACAATTTTTTTCATAGTATCGTGAAATTTGATTGGTGATAAAATTACTTTTTTTTAAATATTTTAAGGTTTGTCAGACTATATAAAAACTATACAGGATAAACAACATTTAATTAGACGCCAATTGTTTAATTTCCTTGTTCTATTGGCTGCGGATTGGCAAAAGTTTTATTAAATAAAAATTCGGTGTCTGTGAGTGTTTTTAAAAAGGCTACCAGATCAACTCGTTCATTGGCAGACAATTGCATTGGAACTTGAAGCGACGGTGAGGTTTTAATTTGGGTTGTCAATTCGTTGTAATGTTTGATAACGGCTGTTAAACTAGTAAATCTTCCGTCGTGCATGTAGGGCGCAGTGAACTGACAATTGCGCAAACTGGGCACTTTGAATCGCAGGGAATCGACAGGATTTCCTGTAATTTTCATTCGGCCTAGGTCATTCAAATACGGATCTAGCGGCAAACCATTATTTTCAAAGCTGGTTGAATTAAATAAAGGTTCTTGATGACAGCTGCTGCAATGTGTGGTAAATAATCGATAGCCATTTTCTTCTTGGACTCTAAAAGAAGCCTCTTTGCGCATCACTTTGTCGTATTTGGCATTGCACGAATTGAGCTGAATGACAAACTGCGACAAGGCTTTTAGGAGTAATTGCCCGGTTATTTTAGATGTGCCAAAAGCTTTATTAAATAATTCCGGATAGGATTTGTGTTGTTGGAGTTTACGAATAACATTCCCTATCGTTTCATCCATTTCAAGTGGATTTGTGATCGGATTTAACGCCTGAACATCCAAGTGGTTTACCCCGCCATCCCACATGAAATTGTCCGACCAGATTAGATTTTGTAAAGCCAAGGCATTTCGGTTACCCACTTTTCCCTCTATTCCGTGGCTCAACTCGTGATCTACATGGGCAAAACCCGTGGCTTGAAAATGACAACTGGCACATGAAATGGTTGAATCTCTGGATAGAATAGGATCGTAAAATAGTTTTCGACCCAATTCAAATCCTTCTACCGTTGGCGTATTGTGTGCAAAATCATAGTAGGGTTTCGGCCATAAATTTGGAATTTGTACGGGCATGGGTGTAGTTTGATAAACAACAAAGCCAGTCAACACGAGTAAAGTTCCTATTCCTAGTATGTAAAATCGTTTTTTCATTCCAGCCAGAAGGATTTGGTAAATAAATTAGCCAACAGCATCGCTGCATCACCCGGGATTTGAATGGTGTGCGTAGTCTTTAACGAAATTTCATTAAAAAATGCAGCCAAATCGATATGCAAGATGTTCTTGGCGTTTTGCGGAAAAGGCAATCGAATTGTTCTCAAGGCATTTTGTTTGGCTTTGTATCCGCCCACGTGAAAAGTATAGTGTTGTTTATGTGTGGCGCAACTGCTGCTTGTTCCTTCAATCTTCCAATTAATAAAACCACTTTGCCAGGCCCAATACATGCCGTTTTGCACATCAAGTTCGTTGCTAAGTGCGCCTTGCGTGTTGGGAATGCTGTCTATCCCGATCGATAGTTCCAAGTATCCTGGCGAAGAATTTTTGATATCAGCCATCTTATATGCCGGTGCAGCCAAGGAATCTGCGTCAAAAAGAGTATATTTTTTACCAATTGTTTCTGAATGCCCATCGGTGAAATGCAGTTTCAAGTCGGATAAATAGCATTTGAATTTGTTGATACGCAAACTATCCCCTTTTTGCGAAACATAGGTTTTGCCTAGTGTAAGCGGTGAATTGTTATAGTCGACTTGCACAAATAACGATTTGCTTTCCTGACCTAATACGGCCAAGGGAAGTATAATAAACAGGTATAGGAAACTAAATTTAGTCATGTCTTGGACGATGAGGCGGGCGAGGACCTCCAGGTAATGCCCGGACTAATTCTTTGGTTAGCGCCGAAAAATCATCCAGCTGTTCCGGTCTGCATAGTTTTTTGATTGCCATAAAATGTTGCCATCGCCCCTTTTCGATGCGAATTTGTAGTTGTCCCAACTGCTGCAACAACTTATTTTGTTGGGCTAAAGTAGACTGATTGTCTGCGAGACTTTCGTAAAAGGTACCGCGAATTTTCTGAATTTGCGCATCCAGCTCACTAATCTCGGCTCGGTGGGAATCAATAAGTTCGCTTAATTTTTCTTTTTGTTGGGCGTCAAATTGCAATTCTTGCTCGATTAAGCTCCGTAAATTCGGCGGTCTGTGACCAAAGTCTTGTGGTGGTTGTGCTTTGCCCAATACGACCAACAAAATGGTAATATTAAGTGCAACTAATAAGGCAACAATGCCATATAATACGTTAGTTTTTGTCATGAGAATACAGTTGATTGGTTGTAAATAAAGCATATTGTGCGGTGGAGTGCTTCCACTGATTTTGTCTCATAAGGTACCTGTTGAGGTAGGCCAAATTTAATATAACGAGTAACGCAAT
>JAPLEX010000025.1 GCA_026390995.1 Flavobacterium sp. | reverse complement strand
TCTCGACTACGGCCGAAGAATGTAAAAATCCCCAACGTGATTTGCCTCGCGGCATGATGTGGGCGATCATTATTTGCACCATATTATATGTGGTAATTGCCTTGGTGCTCACCGGTATGGTACACTATAGCGATTTAAATGTAGGCGATCCCTTGGCTTTTGTGTTTACGCAACTCAACCTGAAATGGATGTCGGGCATCATAGCCGTGAGTGCTGTGGTAGCTATGGCCAGTGTATTATTAGTTTTTCAAATGGGGCAGCCCCGCATCTGGATGAGCATGAGTCGTGACGGCTTATTGCCACCCAAATTCTCTAGAGTACATCCCAAGTTTAGAACGCCTTCGTATGCTACCGTAGTTACCGGATTTGTGGTGGGTATTCCAGCCTTGTTTCTCAACCTCACTATTGTGACCGATTTGTGCAGTATTGGCACCCTATTTGCTTTTGTGCTGGTTTGTGCCGGTGTATTGGTGTTGCAAAACAAACCCAATATTCCCCGTGGCAAATTCAAGACGCCTTATGTGAATGCCAAATTCATTGCGCCTGCTTTGCTTGTTTTGGGATTGGTAGTTGCCTTTACATACAACAAAGACAACACCATGGCTTTCTTGACCAACGAAAAACAAGCCAACAGCCCTGCCGATATTGTAACCAACATCAGTCCAGCCGAAGCCAAAATTGCCTATGAATTCTTGATTTTTAAAAATGAAGCGGATGCCAAAACGCCCGATCTAGAAGCTTTGTTGAGCAAATATGCCGACGACGAAACCCAATACAATAATCTGATTGCTGAATTGCCGCTAAACGAAGACGTGAAATACCAATCGGGATTTGAACTGTTTAAACACAAAATCCCGTTGTGGATTTTTATGATTGTACTCCTTGGACTAGTGATTTGGACTTATAAACAAAACCTGTCGCTCATTCCTTTATTGGGCTTGGTATCCTGCCTCTATATGATGGCCGAATTGAGCGTATGGAATTGGTTGTATTTTACCATTTGGCTACTGATTGGCTTGGTGATTTACTTTGGCTACAGCCGGAAAAAAAGCAAGTTGAATCCAATTAATAATTCTTAATTAACAAGTACCCCCAATTCCACCATACATGCGCGCATCATATCATAGGTGCGTTCAATGTCGTTGTCCAAGCCAATCGAGAAACGGATTAGGCCATCGGTGAGGCCCATTTCTTGTTGTTCTTCGAGCGGAATTTCACTAGAGGTTGAGGTGCCGGGTGCGCTAAACAAGGTTTTGTAAAAGCCCAAACTCACGGCCAAATAGCCCAAATTTCGGGTTTGCATCAACTCCATGACTTCGTTGGCTTTTTCTAGGCTGCCCATGTCCAAGGTCATCATGCCGCCAAAACCGTATTCGGGATTGATCATGCCTTTGTATAACGCATGACTCGGATGACTGGCCAAGCCGGGATAGACCGTTTTGATGCCTTCTTTTTCAAAGCGTTCGGCCAAATACAGCGCATTGTGGCTGTGTTGTTTCATGCGGATGTGCAGCGTACGCAAATTTTTCATCACGCTCGCCGATCGCAAACTGTCCATGGTAGGGCCGAGTAACATACTGGCGCCCGAATTCACATCTTTTAAGCTGTTGATGAAATCGCGAGAGGCACAGGTTACACCACCCACGGTATCGCTGCTGCCGTTGATGTATTTGGTTAAACTGTGAATTACGATGTCGGCACCCAATTTGAGTGGCGCTACTGATAAAGGAGAAAACGTATTGTCCACCACCAAAGTCAAGTTGTGTTTTTTAGCGATTTTGGACAAGGAGGCAATATCGGCTACTTCTAGAAGCGGGTTGCTCACGGTTTCGCAATACAACACTTTGGTGTTGGGTTGAATGGCGGCTTCAACAGCATCCATTTTGGTGATGTCTACAAAACTACAACCTATGCCAAAACGCGGTACAAAATTTTTCAAAAACGCATAGGTCCCGCCATAAATGGTGCGGCTGGAAACTACGTGGTCGCCTTGTCCACACAATTGCAAAAGAGTAGGCGTAATCGCGCCCATGCCCGAGGCCGAAACATTGGCTGCTTCAGCGCCTTCCATGGCTGCGATGGCTTGGTCTAAATATAAATTGCTAGGAGAGGAGTGTCTGGAATACAAATAACAGCCTTCGGCGTTGCCTTCAAAGGTGTCAAACATGGTTTTGGCCGACAAAAAGGTATAGGTTGAGGAATCCGAAATAGAAGGATTTACACCTCCAAATTCGCCAAAGTATTGTAAATCTTGGATGCGGTCTGCGGGATTAAAATCGTGCATGAGGTTGTGGTTTTGTTTGTGTCAACCAAAATTCAGTATAATTAGATTTAATAACAATGATTAGTATAAAAAATAGATTATATAACTATTATATATTTTATTTTTAGATTAAAAATCTATATTTGAACGTTTTTACTTTACAAATTAGATTTATTGTTTTTACTCATGGATGCACTCGACCGAAAAATACTCAATGCCTTGCAGGCCAATGCCAAAATCACCACCAAAGAACTGGCTACCAAAATGCACTTGTCGGTTACAGCTGTATATGAGCGCATCAAAAAAATGGAACGCGAAGGCCTGATTCAAAACTATGTGGCCTTGCTTAACCGCAATAAAATTCAAAAAGGATTTGTGGTGTTTTGCCACCTCAAGCTCATTCAGCACGCCAAAGATTTCTTACTCACTTTTGAAAACGAGGTGGTGCAACTCGATGAGGTACTCGAGTGTTTTCACGTGAGTGGCGACTACGATTACATCTTGAAAATTTGCGTGCACAACATGGAAGAATACCGCGAATTCATGGTCACCAAACTCACTACGCTGCAACACATTGGCAGCACACACAGCACGTTTATGATTGGCGAGGTGAAGAATACAACGAGTTTTAGGTTGTGATTTGTGCTTTCAGCGTTTCCAGTTATCAGTTTACAGTTTACAGTTGTAGAATTTCCGCTTCGCTATAGATCTTACTGAATTATTTTATGGTTGTTTTAATTTTCAATCATGAAACCTGAAACCTGAAACCTGAAAAAAAAAAAAATAACCTAATTTTGCCGCAGATTTTTATTCACATCAAAAAATACAAATACGATGAGTTCATTTGACGTAGTTATCATTGGTTCTGGACCTGGTGGATATGTGTCGGCGATACGTTGTGCACAATTGGGTTTCAAAACTGCCCTAATCGAAAAATATGCTAATCTAGGAGGAACCTGCTTAAATGTGGGTTGTATTCCATCCAAAGCGCTGTTGTCCTCTTCCCATCATGTGGCCGAAATGGCTCATTTTGAAGAAAATGGCATTACGATTTCGGGAACTGTAAAAGTAAATCTTGAACAAATGATTGCCCGTAAACAAGGCGTTGTAGATCAAACCGTGGGCGGAATTAATTACCTCATGGACAAAAACAAAATTACCGTTTTGCACGGTGTAGGTTCTTTTGTTGACGCTACACATATTGCTGTAACCCAAGCCGATGGGACTTCAGAAACCATCGAAACCAAATACGCCATTATTGCCACCGGTTCTAAACCGGCCAATTTGCCTTTCATTACCTTAGATAAAGAGCGCATCATCACTTCGACTGAAGCCTTAAAATTGCCCGAGGTTCCCAAACATCTCATCATCATTGGTGGGGGAGTTATTGGCATCGAATTGGGTCAAGTGTATTTGCGTTTGGGCGCCCAAGTTTCGGTAGTTGAGTTCATGGACCGCATTATCCCAGGGATGGACGGAGCTTTATCAAAAGAATTAACCAAAGTCTTGAAAAAACAAGGCATGAAATTTTATACGTCGCACAAAGTTCAATCGGTGACGCGCAAAGGCAAAGCCGTTCAGGTGCAAGCCGAGAATGCCAAAGGCGAATTGATTACCCTTGATGGCGATTACGCTCTAGTTGCTGTGGGACGCAAACCCTATACCGCTGGATTAAACGCCGAAAATGCAGGAGTAAAACTCAGCGACCGCGGCCAAGTAGAAGTAAATGAGCATTTGCAAACAACTGCCGCCAATATCTATGCCATTGGAGACGTCGTGCGTGGTGCCATGTTGGCCCACAAAGCCGAAGAAGAAGGCGTATTGGTTGCCGAAATTTTAGCCGGTCAAAAACCACACATTGATTACAATTTAATTCCAGGAGTGGTTTACACTTGGCCAGAAGTGGCTGCCGTAGGTAAAACCGAAGAGCAACTCAAAGAAGCTGGAGTAGATTTTAAATCGGGAAGTTTCCCATTTAAAGCCTTAGGACGCGCTCGCGCCAGTGGGGATTTGGATGGATTTGTAAAAATCTTGGCCGATGCCAAAACCGATGAGGTCTTGGGGGTACACATGATAGGCGCGCGTTGTGCCGATTTGATTGCCGCTGCGGTAACGGCCATGGAGTACAAAGCCTCTGCCGAGGACATTTCACGCATGAGCCACGCGCATCCTACCTTTGCCGAGGCCATCAAAGAAGCGGCTTTGGCTGCAACCGAAAATCGCGCTTTACACGTTTAATTCGCACGTATATAAAAATAAATCCTGCTTCACGGCGGGATTTTTTTTGTTCAAAAATTAAAATTCAAGCTGTTTTATCCAGGAAGAATGCTGTATTTTTGAGCACCAATTCCTTGACTATGCGCAGTATTTTTAGGTATGAAATAACTTCTCTCGAACCCTTCAAACAACAGCTGTTGCACTGGGCTCAAACGCATCGAGAAGTTTTGGTTTTGGACAGCAATGGGCACCAAGATGCGCATGCTTCTTTTGATTTATTGGTGGCGGTTGATGCGTTTACTTCACTCAAAACCGACCAATCGAATGCCTTTCAAGAATTACACAACTACCAACAAGCCACGCAAGATTGGATTTTGGGTTATTTGACTTACGATTTAAAAAATAATGTAGAAAAACTTCGATCGCACAATTTTGATGGCTTGGAGTTTCCCGATTTGTATTTTTTTCAGCCTAAAAAACTGTTTTTGCTTCGCGGCAATCAACTGGAATTGCATTATTTAAAGTTGTGTGACGACGAATTCGAAGCTGATTTGGGCGAAATAGAAAGCCAAGAGCTCAACTCAACAGAGGTGTCCAATGCGCTCGATATTCGGTCGCGAATTGCGAAAGAAGAGTACTTGACCAAGGTGAATCGCATGAAGGAATACATCCAACAAGGCGACATTTACGAAGCCAATTTTTGCATGGAATTTTATGCTGAGCAGGCGCAGATTCATCCTTTGGAAACGTATTGGCAATTGAACCGCATTTCACAAGCGCCTTTCACGGTGTTTTTTAAAAATAAAGCCCAGTATCTGATGTGCGCTTCGCCCGAACGCTACCTGCAAAAAAAAGGGACGCGGGTGATTTCGCAACCCATTAAAGGCACAGCCAAACGTTTTGCCGATCCCGCGCTCGATGCCCAAGCTAAATCGCATTTGGCCACCGATGCCAAAGAACGGGCCGAGAACATCATGATTACTGATTTGGTGCGTAATGATTTGTCCAAAACGGCCTTGCCCAATTCGGTGGTGGTTGAAGAATTGTGTGGAATTTATTCGTTCAAGCAGGTGCATCAAATGATTACCACAATTGCCTCAGAGGTTCCAGAAAATTGTCCGCCTGTTGATTTACTCAAAACAACCTTTCCGATGGGCAGCATGACTGGCGCACCCAAACTTTCGGCCATGCAGATCATCGAAGAATTAGAAGAAACCCAACGCGGATTATACAGCGGCTCCGTGGGCTATTTTACACCCAGCGGTGATTTTGATTTTAATGTGGTCATTCGTAGTATTTTATATAATGAGGAGCGAGCATACGTTTCATTTTCAGTAGGCAGTGCCATTACTTCGTTGGCCCAAGCTGAGCAAGAATACGAGGAATGTTTGCTCAAAGCCAAAGCCATGCGCGCGGTATTGCAATAATCTGCGGCCAATTCCTTACTTTTGACCATGCAGTCTTCGTTTCAACAACACTTACAAAACCAATTTCCATTTCTGGCTGATTCCAAATTATTGGTGGCATGCAGCGGCGGTTTGGACAGTGTAGTCTTGTTGCAGTTGTGCCAAGCGGCCAATTTAGAGGTAGCGGTTGCGCATTGTAATTTTCAGTTGCGCGGACTCGAGAGCTTGCAAGATCAGCAATTTGTAGAGGCTTCGGCCAACGATTTGCATTTGCCGTTTCACACCACTTTTTTTGACACCAAAGCCTATGCAAAGGCAGCTAAATGCTCTACACAAATGGCGGCGCGTGATTTGCGCTACGATTGGTTTGCCGAATTGGCCCAAGAATTTAAGTACGATTATATCCTCACCGCGCACCACGCCGATGATGCGCTAGAAACATTCTTGATCAACCTGAGTCGAGGAACGGGTTTGGATGGTTTGGTAGGCATTCCGTCAGTGAATGAAAATATTGTTCGGCCGCTGCTGCAATTCAGCCGCGAGCAATTGCATGCCTTTGCTTTGGAACAAGGGTATACCTGGCGCGAAGACAGCAGTAACGCCAGTGATCATTATTTGCGCAATGCCCTTCGCCTCCATATTGTGCCTCAATTCAAAACCATTCAGCCTAATTTTTTACAGGCGTTCCTCCATACCCAATCACATCTTCAAGACAGCCAATCTTTGGTGCAAGATGCACTCGATGTGGCCTATGCATACGTAGTAACCGAATCGCAAGATCGCATACAAATTGACTTAGAAAAATTGCTCGAGTACGAAAACTATTCGGCTTACTTATACGGATGGCTTCACCACTATGGCTTTACGGCTTGGGATGATCTGTATGATTTGGTAAATGCGCAATCGGGCAAAAAAGTACTGTCTCCAAATTTCACTTTGTTGAAAGACAGGACTGTTTTGTTGTTGTATGCCAACGAAACCGATAGGGCAGTAGAGGCATATTCAATCCCAGCAAAAATGGCCGAAATTACCACGCCCATTTGTTTGCAATTTTCAACAGAGGCAAAAACGCAAGACGATTCAAAATCTAGTATATTTGTCGACGCTGATTTGTTGCACTTTCCACTCACGCTCAGGCCATGGAAATCGGGAGATGTTTTTTATCCCAAAGGAATGAAAGGCCAATCCAAAAAAATGAGCAAGTTTTTTAAAGACGAAAAATGGGCCCAAGTCGATAAAGAAAAAGCTTGGTTGTTGTGCAGCGACGATCAGATTATTTGGGTTGTGGGGCACCGCCATGACGAGCGATTTGCTGCCCATACCGAAACCAAAAATACAATTCAAATTACCTACATACCATGAAAAAAGTAGTGCTTTTACTTATCGTACTTTTCACACAAATTAGTCAAGCCCAGATACTCGATCCGGTAAAATGGACCCAGAAAATCGAGAAAATTTCCGATACCGAATACAATTTGGTATTCAAAGGAACGATAGACAAAGATTGGCATATGTATTCGCAATACACTCCAGATGGTGGCGCTCTGCCACTCGAGGTATTGTATGAACAAGCCAAAGGCAATTATGAGGCGGTAGGAAAAGCCAAAGAAAGTCCCTACAAAAAACACTTCAACGACATTTTTGGAGTAGACGAATACTATTTTGAAAACCAAGTAAAAATTCAGCAGCGCATAAAGGTCATAAATCCCAAACTGACGCAATTGGTACTAAAACTTAATTACCAAGTTTGTAAAGAGTCCTGTATCAACCAAGAAAAAGCATTCACCTTTGTGCTTCCCAAAACCGCTGCAGTGGCTGCAATTGTGGTGCAAGATAGTATGGTGGCCGATACCGCCACTGTAGCTCAATCGCCAGTTGAAGCAAGTAAACCCGAACCAAAAGAAACAGCAGTGGTTCCCACACAAACCAACGAGAATAAAGGCTGGCTTAGCATTTTTATTTTGGCCTTTTTAGGTGGCTTTGCTGCCTTGCTCACGCCTTGTGTGTTTCCGATGATTCCGATGACCGTAAGTTTCTTTACCAAACAAAGTAAAACACCGGCCCAAGGCAAGAAAAATGCGCTTATTTATGGCATTTCAATCATTGCGATTTATGTGATTTTAGGCCTTTCGGTAACGGCTATTTTTGGCGCCGATGCCCTGAATGCCCTATCAACCAACGTCTGGTTTAATTTGATTTTCTTTGTTTTATTGCTAGTTTTTGCCGCTTCCTTTTTGGGTGCTTTCGAAATCATGTTGCCCAATTCTTGGGCCAATAAAG
>JAPLEX010000026.1 GCA_026390995.1 Flavobacterium sp. | reverse complement strand
TCAAGAAGCCGAAAAAATTATGGGAGTAGTCGAGCAATTTGAAATTGACGAGGTGCTTTTTGCCGACACCGAAGACCAAAAAAATGCCCTGTGGAAAATGCGGCGTTCGGTGGCCGAAGCCGTAAAAGCCAATTCGATTTACAAAGAAGAAGACACGGTAGTGCCGCGTTATGAATTGCCCAAATTATTGGAAGGCATTAAAACAATAGGCGCCAAATACGGTTTTCAATCGGTTTGTTATGGCCATGCAGGTGACGGAAATTTACACGTAAACATCATCAAAGGGGAGATGACCGATGATAATTGGAACACCCAAGTTACCCGAGGTATACGCGAAATTTTTGAATTGACGGTCTCCTTAAAAGGAACCCTTTCGGGCGAACACGGCATTGGTTATGTGCAAAAGAGCTACATGGACATTGCTTTTTCTAAAGTTCAGTTGGAATTGATGAACCAAATCAAGCGAGTGTTTGATCCGAATCGCATTTTAAACCCAGGTAAAATTTTCCCAGATGAATAAAAAAAATCCCGAGCAATCGGGATTTTATCGTTAATCCCGTTTGGGACTTTGTTTTTTATTGCGCTTGTCTTCTTTTTTTTCTTTGGCCGTTTTAAGCGGTTCTTTCTTGGCCGATTTCTGTACGTCTTTTCCTTTTGCCATCTGTGTTACTTTTAAAAGTTCCAAGTAAAGATAGGCTTTTCGAAGCTACCGCCGAGCATAAAAAAATCCCCAGGAATATACTGAGGATTTAGTGGTGTGCTTGTAATGAAATTTATTCTTGTACAATTACCCATTCGCCCGAATTCAATAGGCTTTCGGCTTTTTTGTATTTCATGGTTTCGGTTTTTCCGCTCATCACGTGTTTTACCGTAACATTGTCATTTCGATTAATTTTCGGTTGATCGCGAACGATGGTTTCAGTTACTTGACGCGCTTGCGTTTGTCCGGCTTCTCTATTTTGTTCGGCCAGGGTATCGCTGTTGGGCACCTCGTCTTTTGACGTTTTATAGTTTTCCTTGACCTTTACTTTTTTGGCTTCTTGCACGGGAGTCGCCGTTTGTTGCGGTAAATCGCCTTTAAATAAGAACGAAATCACTTCTTTATTTACCCCATCGAGCATGCTGCTAAACAAGTTATACGCTTCAAATTTATAAATCAGCAACGGATCCTTTTGTTCGTGTACCGCCAACTGAACCGATTGTTTTAATTCGTCCATTTTGCGCAAGTGTTTTTTCCAAGCTTCGTCTACAATGGCCAAGGTGATGTTCTTTTCAAAATCGGCCACCAATTGCACATCGCCCGTTTCGTAGGCTTTTTTCAAATCGGTTACCACGTTCAAGGATTTAATGCCGTCCGTAAATGGCACTACAATTCGCTCAAACTGATTGGACACATCCTCGTACACATTTTTGATGATCGGCATCGCCTCGCGTGCGGTACGTTCGGTTTTCTCGCTGTAATAGGCAAAAGCCACTTTGTATATTTTTCCAGTGATTTCGGTATCTGTCATGCGCTCAAATTCACTTTCTGAAATCGGAGAAGTAATGGCGAAATAGCGAATCAAATCAAATTCAAAATTTTTGAAGTCGTTGTTGTTTTTGTTGTGACGCACAATGTTTTCACAGGTGTCATACAACATGTTGGCGATATCCACTTTTAGGCGTTCTCCGTGCAAGGCATGGCGACGTCTTTTGTAGACCACTTCTCGTTGTGCATTCATCACGTCATCGTATTCCAACAAACGTTTACGCACCCCAAAGTTGTTTTCTTCCACTTTTTTCTGTGCCCGTTCAATAGATTTGGTCATCATCGAATGCTGAATCACTTCGCCTTCTTTGAGTCCCATGCGGTCCATGATTTTGGCCACACGTTCCGAACCAAATAAACGCATCAAGTTGTCTTCGAGCGACACATAAAATTGTGAACTACCCACATCGCCCTGACGACCGGCACGTCCACGTAACTGTCTATCTACACGTCGAGAATCGTGGCGTTCGGTTCCGATAATGGCCAAACCTCCAGCAGCTTTTACTTCGGCTGATAATTTAATATCCGTTCCACGACCGGCCATGTTGGTGGCAATCGTAACCACGCCTGATTTTCCAGCTTCCTCTACAATTTGTGCTTCTTGTTTGTGCATTTTGGCATTCAACACATTCGACCTGCTTGTGAAAGTTCGGTCACGTCTTCAATTACCGCATTAAATTTCTCGCGGGTGGTTTTGTAAATTAAATCTTCTTTGTCTTTACGAGACATAGCACGATTGGTTGGAATTTCAACCACATCCAATTTGTAGATTTCCCACAGCTCACCGGCTTCTGTAACGGCCGTTCCCGTCATACCAGCCAATTTGCTGTACATACGGAAATAATTTTGCAGGGTAACGGTAGCAAAAGTTTGAGTAGCCGCTTCAATTTTTACGTTTTCTTTGGCTTCAATCGCTTGGTGTAATCCGTCCGAATAACGACGACCGTCCATGATACGACCGGTTTGCTCGTCTACAATTAAGATTTTGTTTTCCATAATCACGTATTCCACGTCTTTTTCAAACAAGGTATACGCTTTAAGCAATTGGGTTAGGGTATGGATGCGCTCGCTTTTGATCGAGAAATCTTGAAACAACTTCTCTTTTTCTTCGGCTTCGGCGTCTTTGTCCAAGTTCATTTTTTCGATGCGGGCAATTTCGGTGCCAATGTCTGGCAATACAAAGAAAGTACCATCCGTATCGGTAGACAAGAATTTGATTCCGTTGTCGGTCAATTCTACTTGGTTGTTTTTTTCTTCGATCACAAAATACAAGGCTTCGTCAACAATATGCATTTCACGGTTGTTATCTTGCATGTATTGATTTTCGGTTTTTTGAAGCAGTTGCTTCATGCCTTCTTCACTCAAGAATTTGATGAGTGCTTTGTTTTTGGGTAAACTTCTAAAGGCACGCAACAAATTGAATCCGCCGTCTTTGGTGTTTCCTTCTTTAATGAGGCGTTTGGCTTCGGTCAAAAATCCGTTGCTCAATTGTCGTTGCAGGCTTACTAAGTTTTCAATTTTGGGTTTCAATTCATTAAACTCATGACGATCGCCCTGCGGCACTGGTCCAGAGATAATCAATGGGGTACGGGCATCATCAATCAACACCGAATCGACCTCGTCGACAATCGCAAAATTGTGTTTGCGTTGCACCAAATCTTCGGGCGAATGCGCCATGTTGTCGCGCAAATAGTCAAATCCAAATTCGTTGTTGGTTCCGTAAGTTATGTCGGCGTCATAGGCTTTTTTACGGCCTTCGGAGTTGGGTTGGTGGTTGTCAATACAATCCACAGTCAATCCATGGAATTCAAATAATGGTGCTTTCCAAGTGCTATCCCGTTTGGCCAAGTAATCATTTACGGTTACCAAATGCACGCCGTTTCCAGTAAGTGCGTTCAAGTACAAAGGCAAGGTAGCTACCAAGGTTTTTCCTTCTCCCGTTTGCATTTCCGAGATTTTCCCCGAATGCAACACCATTCCACCAATCAGCTGCACATCATAATGTACCATGTCCCAGGTGATTTCTTTTCCGGCTGCATTCCACGAATTGGCCCAAATGGCTTGCTCTCCGTTTAGGGTGATATAGGTTTTTGTAGCCGATAATTCGCGGTCTTTGGCAGTAGCCGTAACGGTAAGGGAAGTATTTTCTTTAAATCGACGAGCTGTTTCTTTAATCACGGCGAAGGCTTCAGGCAATAATTCGCCCAAAACTTTCTCTGAGATTTCATAGGCCTCTTTTTCGAGCGCATCAATCCCGGCATAAATATCTTCGCGTTGATCAATATCGGTTACGCTTTCGGCCTCCTCTTTTAAGGCCGCAATTTTGGCGTCTTTGTCGGCGCGAGCGGCTTGGATTTTGGCTTTAAATTCGGCTGTTTTGGCTCTTAAATCGTCGTGCGAAAGCGCTTGCAACAAAGGTTCAAATGCTTTTGTTTTGGTTAAACTCCCCTGAAGGGCTTTTACATCTTGTTGGGATTTATCTCCTACAAAAAGCTTTAATAGGCTGTTTATGAAACTCATAATATGGGTCGTAATTTCGTCGTTTTTAAGTGGGCAAATTTAGGCAAAAAAAAAGCCTCGCAGGAGACTTTTCAGTTGTTTTTAACTAATTTTTTTAATATTCATCCTCGTTCCAAAGATAATCTTCGTCGGTTGGATAATCAGGCCAAATTTCTTCCATTGATTCGTAGATTTCTCCCTCGTCTTCAATCGATTGTAAATTTTCTACAACTTCTAAGGGGGCACCTGCTCGTATCGCATAATCAATCAATTCGTCTTTGGTAGCAGGCCAAGGGGCATCACTTAAATAGGAGGCTAGTTCTAGTGTCCAATACATCTTCGTTCGTGTTTAATTTTATGCAAAAATAAATTTTTTACTCAAAAAGTCAAGTAATTGTTGATTTATTTTTCAATAAGTTAATAATGTGGTAGTTAGATGGAAAATTAAATCAATTTATAGCATATTAATCAGCTTAAATTATTATTTTCTTGGAATCCATTTGATTTCATTTGCTCCCAATTCGGCCGATAATTTTCGAGCCAATACAAATAGGTAATCCGATAACCTATTTAAGTAGGTTAAGGCCAACGGATGTATGGGTTCAAACTGATTGAGGTGCACTGCCAAACGCTCGGCTCTACGGCAAATGCAGCGGGCAATGTGACAATGCGAAACGGTAGGATGGCCACCTGGCAAAATAAAATGCGTCATAGGCGCCAAACTGTTTTCCATCTGGTCCATTTCGTTTTCGAGAAACGTAATGTCCTCCGGAACAATTCCTAAATTTTGTAGTCTCGCCGTTCCATTTTTCAAGGTTTCTTTATCGGGAGGAGTAGCCATAATGGCTCCAATGGTAAACAAACGATCTTGAATTTCCAGCAGCGTAGTAATGTGTTTTTCATCTACCGCTTGATCACGCAGCAAACCCAAATACGAATTCAATTCATCTACCGTGCCGTAGCTTTCGATGCGAATGTGGTCTTTGTTTACGCGTGTTCCGCCAAATAAAGCAGTGGTTCCGGCATCGCCAGTTTTAGTATATATTTTCATAAAATTCCATTTTTATAAATTCCATCCCGAAACTTCGGGGCCAAAATCAAAAATCAAAAATCAACACCCGAGAGCTTTGCTCGAACTGGCGAAGCAATCAAAAATCGTTAATCAACTCGTTTTCGTGTCGCTTTCAATCAATCCATCCCGCAAACGAATCACGCGGTGGGCATAGGCGGCGATTTCTTCTTCGTGTGTCACCAAAATTACGGTATTGCCTTGGGCGTGAATGTCCCCAAACAACTTCATGATCTCTACCGAGGTTTTGCTGTCCAAATTTCCCGTGGGTTCATCGGCCAAAATAATCGAAGGCGAGTTCACCAAAGCTCTCGCAATAGCCACCCGTTGGCGCTGTCCGCCCGACAATTGATTGGGTTGGTGATCCATGCGGTCCGAAAGATTCACTTGGGTCAATACCTCAGTGGCGCGTTTGTTGCGCTCTGATTTGGGAAAGCCTGCATACACCATCGGAAGTGCCACGTTATCGAGTGCGGTGGTTCGTGGTAACAAATTAAATGTTTGGAATACAAAACCAATTTCTTTGTTGCGAATTTCGGCCAATTCGTCGTCGTGCATTTGGCTCACGTCTTTTCCGTTCAAAATATAAGTACCCGAAGTAGGCGTGTCCAAACAACCCAATAAATTCATTAAGGTAGATTTTCCCGATCCCGAAGGTCCCATCAAGGCCACATATTCGCCTTTATTTATTTCTAAATCAATGCCTTTGAGTACATAGACAATTTCGTTGCCCAGCACAAAATCTCGTTTAATATTGCGGATATGAATCAGTGGATTGGCCATAAAATGGGATTGAATTACACTATTATTTTGGACGCCTAAAGTACAAAAGTGTTTTTATTTTGAAGTGAATTAACAGCGTATTGTGAAATGTTCTTTTTCTTGTTCAGTTCTAAAAAACACCAATCCCCACTGAAATGTATCGATCGTCACGGTCACTTTTGGATGGTTTTTTATGCTTTCCCAAGCGGCTTCCATATCAGTCGACCAATGAATGTCGTCAAAAATCCAGACCGTATCGTTGGTGACGGTTGGCAATAATAAGTCGAAATAATCCAGTGT
This sequence comes from Flavobacterium sp., assembly GCA_026390995.1. Lineage (GTDB taxonomy): Bacteria > Bacteroidota > Bacteroidia > Flavobacteriales > Flavobacteriaceae > Flavobacterium. Next base: position 1,985 of record JAPLEX010000026.1, on the reverse strand, counting down.
GGCTTGTTTGGTATGGTTTCCATCAAAGTAGATAAGCTGGAAGTTGGAAGTTGGAAGTTGGAAGTTCTTGAGGTAACTGTAAAATTCAGTATTCACAAATGTAATGTTGGAATTTGGAATTTTAAAATTGGAATTTTCAGCTATTTTTTTCGCAGTTGCCAAGGTATTTGGACAACCTTCAAGCGTGGTGATTTTAGCTTTTGGATTTCCCAAGGCTAAGGCAGAAGTCGCCAAACCCAGCGATGTGCCAATTTCAAGAATGGTAGTTGGTTGAAAATAGCTTGTAATTCTGAATAATAATTCAGCTCTTTTAGCAGAAATGCCAGCCGTTTTGGCAATTTTTGAAATGGCTCGGGTATTTGAGGTGAATACGCGTGAACCTGCCCCAAAATCAGTCACTTCAATGGTGTGGTGGTTTGCTAAGAGCGATTTCCGGTAGGATTTTAATTGCTTGTATTCTGGGTAGTTTTTGCGGTCGTACAAACACTTGGTCACCAAATTAAACACAAAAGGCGAATGCACGCCATGTTGGTTGGAAGAGTGCCAAAGGAATTTGAGATAGGATATTATTGTTGTTGCAAATTTCAAGTTTTTTACATTTTGCTCGAAAGCTCAAACCAGCGTTCTTCTTTGGTTTCTAGTTTTTTAATCAATTCCTGAAGTGCCAACGCCTTGCTATTAATATCGCTGTCGGCTACTTTATTTTCGGCAAACAAGCCCTCAATTTGTTTCTTTTCGTATTCCAAGTCCTTGATTTCGCGCTCTATTTTTTGCAATTCCTTTTGCTCGTTAAAGCTCAGGTTCGAGGTGTTGTTTTGCTGTTTCCACTCTTTTTTCTCGGCCTTGTTGTCTTCTTTTTGTTGCACATCGGCACTGTCTTCGTAGGCTCTGAAATCTGAATAATTGCCCGGAAAATCTTCAATTTCACCTTGTCCGCGAAACACAAACAAGTGATCCACAATTTTGTCCATGAAGTACCGGTCGTGCGAAACTACCAATAAACAACCCGGATAATCCAATAAAAAACTCTCCAACACATTGAGCGTTACAATGTCCAAGTCGTTGGTGGGTTCGTCCAATATTAGAAAGTTCGGGTTCTGAATCAAAACCGTACACAAATACAAGCGTTTCAATTCACCGCCGCTCAATTTCTCCACAAAGTCGTGTTGTTTTTTGCGGTCAAACAAAAAGCGTTCAAGGAGTTGTCCTGCCGAAATAATTTTGCCTTTGGTGAGCGGAATGTATTCGCCGTATTCTTTAATAATATCAATGACTTTTTGACCCGGCTTGGGGTTGATGCCGCTTTGGGTGTAATAGCCAATTTTGATGGTATCGCCTACCACTACTTTTCCTTGGTCTAATGGAATGGTGCCGGTTAATACATTCAAAAAGGTAGATTTTCCGGTACCGTTTTTGCCAATGATGCCAATGCGTTCGCCGCGCTGAAAATCAAAACTAAAGTTGTCCAAAATAACCAAGTCCTTGAATTTCTTGGAAACCTTGTGCAGCTCAATAATTTTGCTGCCCATGCGCTCCATGTTGATCTCCAATTCGACCACATTTTCTTTACGGCGGCTTTCGGCTTTTTGTTTGATCACGTAAAAATCATCCTGACGCGATTTTGACTTGGTGGTCCGCGCTTTGGGTTGGCGGCGCATCCATTCTAATTCTTTCACAAAGAGGTTTTTGGCCTTGTCCACGCTGGCGTTTTCGGAGGCTATGCGCTCTTCTTTTTTGGCCAAATAGTAGGAATAATTGCCTTTGTATTGGTAAATTTTTCCGTTGTCCAATTCGATGATTTCGTTGCACACGCGCTCCAAGAAAAAGCGGTCGTGCGTCACCATAAACAAGGTGATATTTTCTTTGGCAAAATAACTTTCCAGCCATTCAATCATCTCAAGATCCAAGTGGTTGGTGGGCTCATCCAAAATCAATAAATCAGGTCTGTTGATCAAAATAATGGCCAAGGCCAAGCGTTTTTTTTG
>JAPLEX010000022.1 GCA_026390995.1 Flavobacterium sp. | reverse complement strand
TATTTTCCAGCAGATGAAACGATTAGTCATATTAGGCGGAGGCGAAAGCGGAGTGGGAACAGCCATCTTGGGAAAGAAGGAAGGCTTTGATGTCTTTGTGTCTGATATGGGTAAAATAAAAACGGTCTACCAAGAAGTACTCAATAAATACGGAATTGAGTGGGAAGACCAACAGCATACTGAAGAAAAAATAATGAACGCGTCGGTAGTCATGAAAAGTCCGGGGATACCCGATAAGGTTGAGATTGTAAAAAAATTGCACAGCCATGGTATTCCGGTTATTTCAGAGATTGAATTTGCAGCACCTTATACGCAAGCAGTAACGATAGGAATTACAGGCAGTAACGGAAAAACGACAACCACAATGCTCACCTATCATTTGCTTAAATCGGCAGGATTACAAGTGGGATTGGCGGGCAATATTGGCAAAAGTTTTGCCTGGCAAGTGGCAGAGACCGAACAAGATTATTATGTATTAGAATTGAGCAGTTTTCAGTTGGATGGCATCGTGCAGTACAAGCCGCACATCGCGGTCTTGACCAACATTAGTCCCGATCATTTGGATCGCTACGACTACAACTACGACAACTATATCAATTCAAAATTTAGAATTACGATGAACCAAACCGAGCAGGATTTTCTCATCTATGACGCCGATGACGAGGCCAGCACAGCGTGGTTAAAAAACAATAAAACAAACGCCCAATTAATTCCATTCTCGATCAGCAAAACAATTGAAAAAGGAGCTTATTTAAAAAACAACACTATGGAAGTAAACATCAACGAAGAAGAATTCATCATGGAAACCGAATACATTGCGCTCGAAGGCAAGCACAACATGAAAAATGCCATGGCCGCGACTTCGGTAGCCAAGCTTATGAAAATTCGAAACGCCACCATACGCGAGAGTTTGTCCAATTTTCAGGGAGTTGAACACCGACTAGAGAAAGTGTTGAAAATTCAAAATGTACAATACATCAATGACTCCAAAGCCACCAATGTAAACGCTACGTTTTTTGCACTAGACAGCATGAATACGCCAACGGTTTGGATAGTGGGTGGGGTGGATAAAGGAAATGACTACAGCGAATTGATGCCTTTGGTGCGGGAAAAAGTGAAGGCTATTGTGTGTTTGGGTGTAGATAATACAAAAATTATTGAAGCCTTTGGCAATGTAGTAGATATGGTTCTCGAAGTAGACAATATGTATGATGCGGTAAATATGTCTGCACATTTGGCCGAGAAAGGCGATATGGTTTTGTTGTCGCCCGCTTGCGCCAGTTTTGATTTGTTTGAAAACTACGAAGACCGGGGTAATCAGTTTAAACGAGCCGTAAAGGAATTATAAAATCGAATTCGAACGCACTAGGTGGGGTGAAAGAGAAACCTTAAAAAACATTGTAAAATGAAGCAATTAATCAGCAGTTTAAAAGGAGACAAGGTCATTTGGACCTTCGTGGCTTTGTTGGGCCTGTTTTCCTTTATGCCGGTTTTTAGCGCCAGTAGTAACTTGGCCTACATTGGCCATGGAACGGGCAATACCTTGGGCTACTTGGTTAAACATTTTGCGCATATTTTCATAGGATTTCTCATTATTTATGGCATTCACAAAGTACCGTATCAATATTTCCGAACCATTGCGCGCTATTTATTGCCGGTAGTTTGGTTGTTGTTGTTGTACACCTTAGCCAAAGGAACCGTGATCGCAGGTGCCAATGCCAGTCGCTGGATCCAAGTGCCTTTTATAGGGATCACCTTTCAAACCTCGACCTTGGCCTTTATTGTCTTGATGATTTTTGTCGCCCGATATTTGTCGGTAACCCGCGAAACACCGATCACATTTAAAGCTTCGCTGATAGAACTTTGGGGTCCTGTTTTTATTACCCTTGGCCTCATTTTGCCAGCCAACTTTTCTACCGCTGCACTTATGTTTTCTATGGTGTTGATGTTGGTATACGTAGGCATGTATCCGCTTAAATACATTGGAGCTATTATTGGCATAGGACTTGCCGCCATTGCTATATTTGTTTTGTTGAGTCATGCGATGCCCAATGTGAAATTGTTTACTCGGGTAAAAACCTGGGAAAGTCGCATCGAGAATTATTTTCAACACAAACCCGGCGAAGACGATTACCAAATAAGTAAAGCTAAAACGGCTATTGCAACCGGTGGCTTATATGGATTGGGACCGGGAAAAAGTGTGCAAAAAAACTTTTTGCCGCAATCATCCTCCGATTTTATTTATGCGATTATCGTAGAAGAATATGGATTGGTTGGCGGTTTGGGTGTATTAACCCTGTATATTTTATTGTTCATTCGCTTTATAATTGCGGCCCAAAAAGCCAATACCAAATTTGGTCAACTCGTGGTAGTGGGTTTGGGATTTCCGATCATATTTCAGGCCTTAACCAATATGGCTGTGGCGGTTGATATGTTGCCCGTTACCGGCCAGCCGTTGCCGCTCATTAGTAGTGGAGGGAGTTCCATTTGGATGACCTGTATTGCCTTGGGAATTATTATTGGCGTGACCAAAAAAGAAGAAGAGATTGCCGAAGAACAAGCCGATAAAGAACGTCGAGAAGAAGCCTTGCGCCGCATGATCGATGCCCAAATAGCGCGCGAAGAAGCTGCAGAAGCGGCTTTGCTTGCCGAAGAAAATTTTTCTATCACCGATCATTCATCTTCAAAAGAATAAAAATGAGCAGCTTGCGATTCATCATTAGCGGAGGCGGAACTGGCGGGCATATTTACCCGGCCATTGCGATTGCCAATGCCTTAAAATTGCGATTCCCTTCTGCTGAGTTTTTGTTTGTGGGTGCCCAAGACAAAATGGAAATGCAAAAAGTACCGCAAGCAGGCTATGCTATCGAAGGCTTGTGGATCGCTGGCTTGCAACGCAAATTAACCCTAGACAATTTGCTGTTTCCAGTAAAGTTATTGAGCAGTTTGTGGAAATCAAGTTGCATAATTCGAAAATTTAAACCCGATGTGGCAATTGGCACCGGTGGATTTGCAAGCGGACCTTTACTGCAAATGGCCAACAGCCGGGGCATTCCAACCTTAATTCAAGAACAAAATTCCTACCCTGGGATTACCAATAAATTACTCAGTAAAAAGGCCAGCAAAATATGTGTGGCCTATGATCAGTTGGATCGATTTTTCCCGGCCGACAAATTGGTTTTTACAGGCAATCCGGTCCGACAAGATTTACTCGATGTACAGGGCAAACGAACAGAAGCTCTTGCCCATTTTGCGCTAGATCCAAACAAAAAGACTGTTCTAATTTTAGGCGGTAGTTTGGGCGCACGACGTTTGAACCAATTGGTCGAAAAAGAATTGGAATTTTTCGCAAGCCAAGGAGTCCAAGTGTATTGGCAGTGTGGAAAATTATATTGGGAACACTACCAAAAATACAATACGCAAGCAGGAGTGCAAGTGGTGGCGTTTATTGATCGCATGGACTTAGTTTATGCCGCTGCCGATTTTGTGATTTCTCGTGCGGGAGCCTCCTCGGTGTCGGAATTGTGTTTGGTGGGGAAGCCCACCCTATTTATTCCATCGCCCAATGTGGCCGAGGATCACCAGACTAAAAACGCACAATCCATTGTTTCACAAGGCGGTGCTTTACTGTTGAAAGAAAGCGAATTAGACTGTCAATTTGAAAAGGTGTTTGGCGAGTTGCTTTCCAACACACAACTGCAATTGGAATTGTCCCAACACATACAACAATTAGCCAAGCCTAATGCGACTGAGGCCATCGTGGACGAAATCACCAAATTAATCCAACACAAATTATGAACGTAACCCAAATACATAATGTCTATTTTATTGGAATCGGCGGCATCGGCATGAGTGCCTTGGCTCGGTATTTCAATTGCATAGGCAAGACCGTAGTGGGCTATGACAAAACGGCTACGCACCTCACCGATGAATTGATCGCCGAGGGAATTGCCATTCATTTTGAGGATAACATTGCAGAGATTCCATCTCATTTTTATACCGAGAACACCTTGGTTGTGGTTACACCCGCCGTACCGGTTACCCATTCCGAATGGAATTATTTTGTGGAACGCGAATATACTATCAAAAAGAGAGCTGAAGTGTTGGGCATCATCACCCAAGATACCTACACTTTTGCAGTTGCAGGAACCCATGGCAAAACAACTACTTCGGCTATTTTAGGTCATATTCTTTTTGAGAGTGGGGTTGATGTAACCGCGTTTGTAGGCGGAATTTTAGAGAATTACGATTCCAATTTGATTGGTCGGGGCAAAACAGTAACGGTAGTTGAGGCCGATGAATTTGATCGCTCGTTTTTGCATTTGCATCCCGATATGGCTTGCGTGACCTCTACCGATGCCGATCATTTGGATATTTATGGCGATGCCCTAGCAATAGAAGCTTCGTTTCAAGAATTTGCTGCCAAAATTGAGGACAAGTCCAATTTATTTGTGGCGGCTGGATTGCCAATTGAAGGCACCGTAGTTGCAGTAAATCAGGATGCCGAATACAAGGCGTGTCATGTGCGCATCGAAGAGGGTGCCTATGTGTTTGATGTGCAAACGCCCACCGAATTGATTCGTGATTTGCACTTTAGTTTGCCGGGCACACATAATTTAACCAACGCGATGATGGCCTTGGCTATGGCCAAAAAATATGGAGTTTCAACAGCAAATATAGCCCGGGGCTTGCAATCGTTTCGCGGGATTCGCCGTCGTTTTTCGTTTCAGATTAAAACGGATGACTTGGTTTACGTTGACGATTATGCGCACCATCCTACCGAAATCAATGCGGTGCATCAGGCCGTGCGAGAATTATACCCAACTAAAAAAGTATTGGCTGTTTTTCAGCCGCATTTATTTAGTAGAACCCAAGATTTTGGCGCCGATTTTGCCAAAAGTTTAAGTCAGTTTGATCGAATACTACTATTGGAAATATACCCTGCACGGGAGTTGCCTATTGCTGGAATTAATGCCCAATGGCTGTTGGATCAGATTGAAAACCCAAACAAATCTATCGTGTCAAAATCAGATTTGGTTGCCGAATTGTGTGCCGCACAAGAATCGGTTTTGGTAACCATTGGCGCAGGTGATATTGGCGAAATGGTAAAGGAGATAAAAACCGGATTAGAACAAAAAAGTAGAACTTAAAACAGACCTCGCGATGCGTACTTTTTTTACTTGGACAAACCTGCGTTTAGGCCTTATGATCGGCCTGGTGATTTTTCTGTTTTCGTTCACGTCAATTCGCAACGAATCGAGGAAATTAAAGGGTTCAGCTGTTTTTTTTGTTGAAGATAATACGCTTTTTATTAAACAAGAATCGGTTAATAAATTGTTAATAGAAAATAAAACACAGGTCTCAGCCATTGAAAAAGTTACGTTAGATTTGAACAAGTTGGAAAAATCCATAGCCCATAATCCAATGATTGAGAAATCAGAAGTTTATGTAAGTATAGATGGGATTTTAACGGCCAAAGTAGTTCAAAAAACACCCATAGCACGGGTTTTTGACGCTACGAGTTCTTATTATATTGACTATCACGGAAGGAAAATGCCTTTGTCAGAAGAGTTCACGGCACGCGTGCCTGTTGTGTCGGGAATTACCACCCCCAAATCGCTTCAGCAAATCGTTCCAGTACTGCAGTATATTTTCAAAGATTCGTTTCTGAAGAAAAATATTATTGGGGTAGAACTGGTTCCTGTTTCGGGTTTGCGCATGCTCAATCGAAATTACGATTTCGAGATTGAGTTCGGAAAACCGATGCGCATTGATAGTAAGTTTACCTGTTACAAGGCCTATTTTCAAAAGGCGGTTTTGGACAGCAGTTTAACCAAGTATAAGAGAATCAATTTAAAGTTTACGCAACAAGTGGTTTGCATAAAAAAATAGCATATGGAAAACGAAAACATTGCAGTAGGTTTAGATATCGGAACGACCAAAATCGTGGCCATGATTGGCAAGAAAAACGAGTACGGTAAGTTGGAAATCTTGGGCGTAGGAAAATCCAAAAGTTTGGGTGTTGCGCGTGGCGTGGTAAACAATATCACGCAAACTATTCAGTCTATTCAGCAAGCTATTTTGGAAGCCGAAAACAACTCGGGTTATCAAATTAAAGATGTGGTGGTGGG
>JAPLEX010000002.1 GCA_026390995.1 Flavobacterium sp. | reverse complement strand
TAAAACACATTCCAGTGCAAGCCCGATTGCTGCATGGAGATTTCTTTCAAACTCAAGGTTCCGGTCATCATCAACAACGCAATCATGGAAAGACCCATGGCCACTTCGTAGGAAACCATTTGCGAGGCCGCACGTACGGCGCCCATTAAGGAGAATTTGTTGTTGGATGCCCAACCGCCAATCATGATGCCATAAACTCCAACAGAAACTACGCCAAAAATATACAACAAGGAAACGTCTACGTCGGTGGCTTGCAAGAGGATGTCTCTGCCAAACAGGTGTAATTTATCGCCCCAAGGAATCACGGCACTGGTCATTAAAGCCGTGCTCATCGCAATGGCTGGGCCAATAATAAATAGAATTCTGTTGGGGGTGTTGGGGAAAAATTCTTCTTTCGAAAACAATTTTAATCCATCGGCCAAGGGCTGGAGAATCCCGCCTTTTCCTGCTCTGTTGGGCCCAATACGGTCTTGCAACCAAGCGGCAATTTTACGTTCGGCCAAGGTTGAGTACATGGCCATGATCATGGTGATGGCAAAAACGACTAAAATCAGTACGCTTTTTTCAATAATAAAAGCACTATTCATTTGGCGTTGATTTGGGTGTTGATAGATGAGACTCTCCTAAGGGAATGTCTTTCATACTGATTTTCTTGCGATCGACATCACGGCCCAAAAGAATATTCTTTTCGGTAGCAATTTGTACTTTTTCTAATTTGCGGGTGTAATTGTTTTGGTTGATCACCGAGGTTTTTTCGAATTGGCGCGGGCCTTCGATTACCCAATCTTGAGGGTCTTTGTGGTCAAAACGGCATTCGTTGCAGATGAATTCTTCTACTTCGTGGTATTCGTCTTTTCTTCCAGTTACCCGTTGAATTTCGTTGCCAAACATCCAAACGGTGGTTTTTCCGCAGCATTTGGTACAATTGCGGTGTGCATTATACGGTTTGTTAAACCATACTCTCGATTTAAATCGGAAGGTTTTATCAGTCAAAGCGCCTACTGGACACACATCAATCATATTGCCCGAAAACTCATTGTCAATGGCTTGGGAAATGCAAGTCGAAATGTTGGCGTGATCGCCGCGATCCATAATTCCGTGTACACGGTTGTCGGTCAATTGATCGGCCACCATTACACAACGGTAACACAAAATGCAACGGTTCATGTGCAATTGTATGTTTGGACCAATATCTTCGGGTTCAAAGGTTCTTTTTTCTTCGATGTAACGCGTTTCGGATTTGCCGTGTTGGAAACTCAAATTTTGCAAATCACATTCGCCGGCTTGGTCACACACCGGGCAATCCAAGGGGTGGTTGATCAACAAAAATTCAGTCACCGATTTGCGGGCTTCTTGTACACGAGCCGAGGCAGTACTGGCAATTTCCATCCCGTCTTGGCAACCGGTTACACACGAAGGCACCAATTTGGGCATCGGACGCGGATCGGCTTCACTGCCTTTGGTGACATCCACCAAACAACAACGGCATTTTCCGCCACTTCCTTTTAATTTAGAATAATAACACATGGCTGGTGGCACACTTTCTCCACCAATCATACGAGCAGCTTGCAAGATTGTTGTTCCTGCTTCTACTTCAATTTCTTGACCGTCTATGGTTACTTTCATTCTATTCTTGTTTCAAGTTTCAAGTTCCAGGTTTCAGGTTAAGTCTTGCAAACTTGAAACCTGAAACCTGAAACAAAATTATAGGATTTGCTTAGCCACCAAATGCTTCACTTTTTTAAAAGGCTCAGCAACAAAGTGGTCTCTGTTTTTAATTTTTTCCGGGAAACGAATGTGGTATTCAAACTCGTCTCTAAAGTGACGAATAGCCGCAGCTACTGGCCAGGAAGCCGCATCGCCCAATGGGCAAATGGTGTTTCCTTCTATTTTGCTTTGGATACTCAACAACAAATCAATGTCTTCTTCGCGTCCGTGTCCGTTTTCGATGCGGTGCAATACTTTTTCCAACCAACCGGTTCCTTCTCTACAAGGCGAACATTGTCCGCAGCTTTCGTGGTGGTAAAAACGAGAGAAATTCCAGGTATTGCGCACAATACAAGCTGTATCGTTGTATACGATAAATCCGCCTGAACCCAACATCGAGCCCGTTGCAAAACCACCGTCGCTCAAGGATTCGTAGGTCATTAAACGGTCTTCGCCTGCGGCTGTTTTGTAGATTAAATTGGCGGGTAAAACCGGCACCGAGCTTCCGCCGGGCACAAAAGCCTTCAACGGTCGGTCTGAACTCATTCCGCCCAAATAGGCGTCCGAGTTCATGAATTCGTATACGCTTAATCCCAATTCAATTTCGTAAACGCCAGGGTTTTTGATGTGTCCCGAGGCCGAAATCAATTTGGTTCCGGTTGAACGTCCAATTCCAATTTTGGCATAATCGGCACCCGAATTGTTCACAATCCAAGGCACTGCGGCAATGGTTTCGACATTATTTACTACTGTTGGATTGGTCCACAAACCAGAAATTGCCGGGAAAGGTGGTTTGATTCTTGGGTTTCCGCGTTTGCCTTCTAAGGATTCAATTAATGCGGTTTCTTCTCCACAGATGTAGGCTCCAGCACCAATTTGAACATATAATTCTAAATCATATCCGGTTCCCAATATATTTTTTCCCAACCAACCGGCTGCACGCGCTTCGGCTAGGGCTCTTTC
>JAPLEX010000015.1:33196-107488 GCA_026390995.1 Flavobacterium sp. | reverse complement strand
GATGTCGATCAACTCAAAGTAGACTTCGTACAGTTTGTGGTTGCAGTTTTCACAGTGCCAGAGTAAGCCGTCGGTGAAGCCTTTGCTGGCACGTTTGCGTTCTATCACCAATCCGATGGAGTTTTCTGAACGCACTGGGGAATGCGGCACTTTAGCTGGATGCAAATACATATCTCCCGCTTGCAACTGCATTTCTTTGCGTTGGCCGTCTTCCTGAATCACTACCGTGATTGAGCCTTCTAATTGGTAAAATAATTCTTCGGTTTCGTTGTAGTGGTAATCTTTTCGGGCATTGGGACCAGCTACAATCATCACAATATAATCCCCAGAATCAACATAGATGTTTTTGTTGCCCACGGGTGGTTTGAGCAAATGCCGGTTGTCGGTAATCCATTGGTTGAGATTGAATGGGGGTGAAATGGCCATGTTTAATTCATTTGTTTAATGAGGTAAATATAGACCGGGAAGTGATCGCTGTAGCCTATTTCATTGGCTTGATGACGCAACGGATAGCCTTTATATTGCCCAGTGGTTTGAATCATAAAGGGCTTGTTGTATATGCCGGCTTTCCAATAGCGGTAGGAAGAATAGTCTTTCTGGATTAAGGTTTCAGACACCATAATTTGGTCAAAAATATCTCCGGCGTCGCGGTAAAATAAGGAGGCGTTTCCTTTGTAAAACATTTCTTCAAACGGGTTATAAATGCCAAATTCCTGCACTTCCTCTTTTTTGCGCTTGGCGCCAATGCCTTCTTTTACACTTTTGTTGTAGGTGCCGTCGTTTAAATCGCCCATCGAAATGATTTTGGCTTTGGGATTGACTTTATAAATCGAATCCATGATTTTTCGGTTGAGTTTTCCGGCTTCTTCCCGAAATGGACTGCTTTTTTTCTCTCCTCCCGATCGCGAAGGCCAGTGATTGACCAAGATGTTTATTTCATCGCCGTCTAAATAGCCCGTAACCAATAAAATGTCTCGAGTATAAATTCTGCTTGCTGTGTCGTAGTCTATTTTGTCGGTATCGGCTTTGTCTTCCTCGGTGATTTTGCTGTCTTTTTCGTTGGATTTTAATTTTTTACTGTATACCAAGAGCGGAATGTTTTTGAAACTGATGGGTTTAAAATGCTTCTTTTTATACAACAAAGCCACGTCGATACCTCGTTTGTCGGGCGATTCATAATGCACTATGCCGTAATCGCTGTTTAGCAACAACGGTTCTTTGATTAAATCCTCTAGAACACCGCGATTTTCTATCTCGGCACCACCAATTAAAGTCGGCGAAGTTGGGTTATCTGTTGATCCTATCTGAGAAAGTACCTGCGCTAAATTTTGCAGTTTTTGCTTGTATTTTTTGGAGGTCCAGTTTTGAGCGCCATCGGGCAACCATTCTTCGTCGTTATTTGGGTTGTTAATCGTGTCAAACAAATTCTCAAAGTTGTAAAAAGCAACTGTGTGCAAGGCGAATTTTTTTTCCTGGGCCTTTGCATTTAAAATTGTGAAAAACAGAAAACAGAAAACAATTGGTTTAGAAATCCGCATAAGTAGGGTGTTAATGAATGATGAAGTTTGCGACAAACTTGGAAACAAAAGTATATAATATTAATTTAATAGGTACATTTGCTTCCGTTAAGAAATAAACAGTAAAAAATTATCTATGAAAAAACTTGTTTTTAGCACATTATTTGTAATGCAAGTGGTTTTTGTTTGCGCGCAAACAACTACAGGCGTAACTGGAAAAGTAGTCGATTCAAAAACTCAGAAGGTCCTACAAAATGTTGTTGTCGCTGTTTTAAATTCAAATCTTACGACACTCACTGATGGAACTGGAAGGTTTGTCATTGCAGACGTAACGCCAGGAAATCAATTAGTTCAAATTAAAACACAAGGCTATACGGACCAGTTACTGCAAGTCGAAATCGAAGCCGGCAAAACACTTGATTTGGGCTCTGTTTTACTTGCAGAAGACCAAACGCAAGAACAACAATTAAGTTTGATTACAATTACTGAAAATGATTTAGGTGATGATAACAGTGGTTCTGAAAACACTTCTGGTTTGCTGCAGGCAAGTAGAGATGCTTTTCAGCAAGCAGCTGCCTTCAACTGGGGTCAAGCTCGTTTTAGAATTCGTGGTTTAGACAATGAGTATGGTGTTACGATGATTAACGGTATATCCATGAACAAAATATACGATGGAAGACCACAATGGGCAAACTGGGGTGGTTTGAATGATGCTACTAGAAATCAAGAATTTACAATGGGGTCTGCGCCGTCTGACTATACTTTTGGCGGCATATTAGGAACACAAGAAATAAATACAAGGGCTTCTATTTACAGAAAAGGTTCTAGAGTTTCTTTTTCAGGCACCAACACCAATTATTCATGGCGAATGATGGGTACTCACGCATCAGGTATGAGCACTAACGGCTGGGCATTCGTTGTTTCTGCGGGAAGAAGATGGGCAAAAGAAGGTTATTTTGAAGGGACAGATTACGCTGCTAATTCGGCATTTGCAAGTGTTGAAAAGAAATTCAATGAAAAACATAGCATAAATTTTACTTCAATATACGCACAAAACAGACGTGGAAAAACCTCTCCAAATACAGACGAAGTTACTAATCTGAAAAATTACAAATACAACTCATATTGGGGTTGGCAAGACGGTAAGAAAAGAAATTCACGAGTAAAAGACATCGAAGAGCCAATCAATATGTTGAGCCACTATTGGAAAATTTCTGATAAAACGAATTTGAATACAAATGTGGCCTATCAAATCGGACATGTTGGAAATAGCCGATTGGATTATTCAAATGCTAACAATCCAGATCCAACCTATTACAAAAATTTACCTAATTACTACTTGAATTTATCAACGTATTATGAACCTGCAACGGACTCAAATGGTATTCCGTTACTTGACCCTCAGGGAAACCCCATTTATAATAACCCTCAGGCTAATATCATAAGAAATAAATTCTTAAATGACGGACAATTAAACTGGAATCAGTTGTACTATACTAATGCAGTTGTTAACCAAGGCCAACAAAGTGCATACGTTTTATATGAAGACCGAACAGACGATAAGCTCTGGAGCGCCAATTCAATCTTAAACTCAAAATTGTCTGACAATATTAATATGAATGCGGGTATTAGTTTTAAGAAATTAAGATCCAATAATTATCAAAAATTAATTGACTTATTAGGTGGTAGCTACTTCCTTGATTCAGATCCGTTTTATCAAGGAGATCAATCTCAATCAGATTTGAATAATCCAAATAGACAAGTGGTTGAAGGCGATACTTACGGATATAATTATAATTTGAATGCAACAACTTTCGATGGTTTTACACAATTTAAATTTTCTTATAAGAAAGTAGATTTCTATTTAGGACAATCTTTTACGAGATCTGAGTATCAAAGAGAAGGTTTGTACAAAAACGGTATTTACGCAAGCAATTCTTTCGGAAAAAGCAATAGTTTAGTGTTCGAGAATTTTGGTTTTAAAGGTGGTTTAACCTATAAAATAAGCGGTAGACAAATGTTAGATTTTAATGGCGTTTATATGACTAAAGCGCCTTCATTACGAAATGTATTCGCAAACGCAAGAATCAATAACAATATTACTCCAGATTTGAAAAGCGAGTCTATAGTTAGTGCAGACGCAAGCTATATCATTAAAGCGCCGAAATTTAAAGGAAGATTGACTGGTTATTTCAGTAAAATTTCTAACTCTACAGAAGTTTCGTTCTTCTATGGCGAAGGGCTTTTTGATGAGACTGTAGTAGGCTCTGGAAATGAAGATTCTTTTATTAGTGAAATTGTAACAGGGATAAATAAGAAAAATATGGGAATGGAGTTAGGTCTTGAATACAACTTAACTTCTACTATAAAACTTACAGGCACGGCTGCATATGGTCAGTACACCATTGACAATAATCCAAATATAAAAGTTAATGATGATGGCCAGGCTTCTGCTACAAACACTAATCCAATTAGTGATTTTGGCAAAGCATACCTGAAAAACTACCGTGTTTCTGGAATGCCTCAGCAAGCTTACTCAGCGGGTATTGAGTACAGAGACCCGAAATTTTGGTGGATTGGCACCAATGTTAATTACTTGGCAGATAGCTATATTGATGTTTCAAGCATCCTCAGAACCAATAACTTTACTGTAGATAAGTTAACCGGTAATTCTTATGATGGGTTAACTGAAGAGACGCTTCGTAAAGTATTGAAACAAGAAAAATTTGATCCGATTACTTTGGTTAACCTCGTTGGAGGAAAATCATGGAAAATAAAGAATGAAACTTTTGGTTTCTTTGCTACCATAAACAATGTTTTTGATATTGTATACAAAACTGGAGGTTTTGAGCAATCTAGAAAAGCAACTTATCCCGAATATCTAGCAGACAATACCTCGCAGCTTCCTTTAAATAATGCTTCAAACGGAACTTTTAATGTAGGTTCAACGCATCCTTCTTTTGCGCCAAAGTACTTCTATGGTTATGGCAGAACCTATTTTATTAATTTCTATATCAATTTCTAATCTTAAATACTATGAAAAATATTTATAAATTCATTTTATTGTCGGCGCTTTTATCTAGTGTTTTGACAGGTTGCGTTTCAGAAAATGATACCGACATCCCTTACCTTGATCCGCCGCCACTTCCCTCCATTTTTAACGAATCCTTCGATACCAATTTTTCAAATTGGATTAAAATCAGTAAAACAGGAAGCCAAACTTGGCAGTTGGATACGCAATATGGAAATCCAGGTTCATGTGCAAAAATGTCAGGTTATTCTAATGGTTATAACGCAAATGTAGACTGGCTAATATCGCCTGCTCAAGATTTCTCTGCAATATCTTCAGCAAAATTAGATTTCGACAATGCATACAAGCATACTGGCGCACCAATAGAAGTTTATGTTTCTAATAATTATTCTGGAGCCGGAGATCCTGAGGTCGCTGGAGTGACATGGACCAAAATCAATGGAGCTGTCTTATCACCAGGGGATTATACTTATGTAAATTCAGATCCTTTAGACATTTCTGCCTTTACTGGTACTGGTAATGCAGCTGTATATATTGCATTTAAATATACATCAACGACTTCGGAAGCTTCTACTTGGGAGCTTGACAATATTAATGTAACGGAGTAATTTCTTCACTATAAAATTTTTAATTATGAAAAAATATAATTTAATACTAGCTATCCTCTCTATCGCAACATTAGTTGGTTGTGTCAATCCAGATACTTATGAGACTCCTTATCCTCTTGGTGTTTGTGGTGATTTGAGCGCTAACAAGGCAGTTCAAGCCATCACATCAGTCTCTAATGGAACAACAACGAAATACACTGGTGATGACATTATAGAAGCTTACGTTACTTCAAGCGATCTAGGAGGTAATTTTTACAAATCAATTTCTTTGGTTTCTGTAGACGGAACTGTTGGTTTTAGTATGCCAATTGATGATTACAATTTGTATACTAAATTTGAACCTGGAAGAAAAGTATACATTAACATGAAGGACCGGTACTTTAATAAGCAATATGGGTCTACCGTAATTGGTTCGCTATTTAATAACGATACACCAAGTATTCCTGGAGATGATAAAGTTGGCCGTATTTCTGGCGCCGAATATCAAAACATCATTACCGCTTCTTGCTCTTCATTTATTAAAGAAGAAACATTGTTAAATAAATTAACTGTTGCGCAAGCTAAGAGCGATGCCAATTTGAATAAATTAATCGAATTAGATAACGTTCAATTTACAGATGAATCACTTGGCAAGAAATTTTATGACACAAGTGTTTTTACGATTGGTGGAGCAACGAATCATCAAATTATTGACACCAATGGAGCAACAGTAATAGTTCGAATTAGCCAATATGCTACTTTTGCTAACGAGTCTATTCCAAGCGGAAGCGGAAAAATTGTTGGTGTCATGACAAAATATGGTAGCGATTATCAATTTATGATCAGAACTATTAACGATGTTAAATTGACAAGAAACCGAATTGTTCCGTTCTTTGAAGAATCATTCTCATCAAATTTCCCGAATTGGGAAAAAAGATCGATAACAGGCGCACAGGTATGGAGTCTAGACACACAATTTGGAAACCCTGGATCTTGCGCAAAAATTTCGGGTTACACCACTACAAGTAACGCCAACGAAGATTGGTTGATTTCACCAGTACTAAATATGTCTGCACTTTCTTCAGCGACAATTACTTTTGATACTGCAACCAAATATACTGGTAATGCAATCGTGGCCCTTATTTCAAACAATTATAATGGACAAGGTAATCCGGCTTCTGCCACATGGACGAGTTTAACAGCTACCTTAAGTACAGGAAATTATGTTTGGACCAATTCAGGAGCAATCAACATTTCATCATTTACTGGAGCTGGAAATTCAGCTGTCTATATTGCCTTCAAGTATACTTCAACGACATCGGCTTCTGCTACTTGGGAAATAGACAATGTAAAAATTAAACAAAACTAATTTCAAACCTCATATACTAAAAGACGGCTTAATTGGCCGTCTTTTTTTTGGAATATATTTAACATTTACTACATAAAATCTGCACTAAGTAGCGAATTACCGATTTTACTTTTGACCTATCTAAGCCAATCAAATAGAATATGATACAGTCAATTGTACCGCCTAAATCAAATGCCTTGGTTTTACTATGGCCTTGTTTAGCGCTCACAGCAGTTCAAAAACAACCCAATCTTACCTTCCAAACCAATTTTTTATCCGCCGTAAACCATTGGGTTGTTTTACCTAAAAATGGATCCGAACACCACTACTTGTATGGATACCTGTACTTTGATCCCGCCAAGGGCATCGTGTTTTATTTAGAAAACACCCTCGCTTTTGACGGAACCTGGAAACTCAATCGGGAACCCAAATCGTATGTGCTGCAAAAAACGATGCGAGATCCTGAAATGAACGTCGCGCTCCTTCCAAAATCGATCCAACAGCTTTATAACTTACCCGAAAAGCCGGTCGCATTAGGCGCAATTCTCAACTCAGAATCAGCTGAATATGCCGCCCAATTCGGACACTATTTAAACCAACTCGAACAAAGTAGTTTGGCCGTTCCATTACTCAAAAAAGCCCTTAAGAAAACCCCGAATCATACGAGTCTGTGGTTTGAGCTTGGTTACGCCTATAATGCGATGGCGCGATACAAGAAAGCCATTCGGGTGTTGGAAACGCTTACACAAGTTGCGCCATCACAGAAGGCTTGGCAAGAATTGGGGTATGCCTATTTGCAAAACAAAAAAACAACGCAAGCCGAACACTGTTATATTGAAGCGATAAAAATGTGTCAAATAAATACAGCCGTTCAAAAAATTGGCCTTGAAATGCACCTTATTTTTAGGAAACTTGGGGAGTTTTCCTTGGCGCATAAATGGGAAATTATTGCCAAAACAGGTGAAATTCCCCGCAACTAAACAGATCAAAATCAAACGGATTGCCTGTTGATAAAAAGATAAAAACGACCTTTTTTAACGATAAAAACTTGAGAAAAAAACCTATTTTTACAAAAATTAATGACCCAAAAATGAAGGAAAAGATGAGTTCAGAAAAAGAAGCCAAACTGAAAGCGTTGCAATTAACGCTCGATAAATTAGACAAAACCTACGGCAAAGGGACCGTAATGAAAATGGGAGACAAAGCCATCGAAGAGGTTGAAACCATCTCGTCTGGCTCCTTGGGATTAGACTTAGCCCTTGGGGTTAATGGGTATCCAAAAGGTCGAATCATCGAAATATACGGACCCGAATCCTCAGGTAAAACTACCTTAACTTTACACGCAATCGCCGAAGCACAAAAAGCGGGAGGGATCGCGGCCTTTATTGATGCGGAACATGCGTTTGACAGAAGTTATGCCGAAAGATTAGGTGTGGATGTAGAAAACCTAATTATTTCGCAGCCCGATAACGGTGAGCAAGCCTTAGAAATTACCGAGAATTTAATTCGCTCAGGCGCTATTGATATTGTAGTAATTGACTCGGTGGCAGCCTTGACTCCCAAAAGTGAAATTGAAGGCGAAATGGGCGACTCCAAAATGGGATTACACGCCCGTTTGATGTCGCAAGCTTTGCGAAAATTAACGGGAACAATCAGCAAAACACATTGTACGGTATTTTTCATCAACCAATTGCGTGAAAAAATTGGGGTGATGTTTGGAAACCCAGAAACTACTACGGGTGGAAATGCCTTAAAGTTTTATGCTTCCGTGCGTTTAGATATCCGTCGTTCGTCACAAATTAAAGACGGAGAAAATGTAGTGGGTAACCGCACCAAAGTAAAAGTGGTTAAAAACAAAGTGGCACCGCCATTCAAAACAGCCGAATTTGACATCATGTATGGCGAAGGCGTTTCTAAAACCGGCGAAATTTTGGATTTGGCCGTTGAATTTGAAATCATCAAAAAATCGGGATCTTGGTTTAGTTATGGCGAAACCAAATTGGGACAAGGTCGTGATGCCGTAAAAGTGCTCATTAAAGACAACCCGGAATTGGCCGACGAACTAGAAGAAAAAATAAAAGCTCGAATTAAAGAAAATGTATAAAACAAATTATCCCGGTTTTGCCGGGATTTTTTTTGGCTAATAGTGAAGTAATTTGTCCAAAATAATAGCCCGTACCTCCTCGTTGAGTGCTTTGATTTCGGATTTATTTTCAATTGATTTCCCTAGTGTGGGTACAAATTTATGCACATGAGCCCTCATGATGCCAGGACTTCCGCTAAAAAAGGTGTAAGAAAATCGTTTCTTGTTGTCGGGAAATGTCATGGGTACAATTGGGATTTGGTATTCGATGGCCAAGCGGAAAGCGCCGTCTTTAAACCCGTCCAATACGATAGATTCGTAATAGGGCACACCACCTTCGGGGAAAATACAAATGCTCAATCCTTGATTTAAGCGATTTTGTGCGCGTTCAAATACCGCTTGGCGGCTTTTGGCATTGCCTCGATCAACCAAGATACAAGTACGTTTGTAAAAGAATCCAAACAGGGGGATTTTAGCCAACTCTTTTTTGCCCACAAACACAAAGGGTTTTGGAGTAATGGCCAACATGAGCATAATGTCGGTCATCGAGGTGTGATTGGCCACAAACATATAACTGCTGTTGTTGTCCAGTTGTTGGTCTTTGGTTACTTTGTAGTAAAAACCGCTGGTATACAAAATAGATTTGGCCCAAATGCGCGCCATTACAAAAAAGTAGGGATACCATTTTTCTTTTAAAATAGAAAGCACCAAGAACGGAAACATGACCAAAATTGGAAGGCCCATCATCAGGTAAAACCAAATGCGCCACAGCAACCAAAAAATCATTTTTATAGGTTTCATCATACCAAAAGTAACAATTCAATCCCTATTTTTGTCAAAAGATTTACATTTACACAAACCCGTTCGCCATGTCAAAAATACTCACCGGAATTCAAAGCACAGGAACCCCTCATTTAGGTAATTTGTTGGGGGCGATTATTCCCGCTATTGAATTGTCAAATAAGCCCGAAAACGAGTCTTTTTTGTTTATCGCCGATTTGCATTCGGTGACACAAATCAAAGACGGTGCTACCCTGCGTGCCAACACCTACAGTACGGCTGCCGCTTGGTTGGCCTGTGGGTTGAATATTGACAAGGTGATATTTTACCGCCAATCGGATGTGCCGCAAACGGCCGAATTGGCTTGGTACTTGAGTTGTTTTTTTCCGTATCAACGCCTCACCTTGGCCCATTCGTTCAAAGACAAATCCGATCGTTTGGACGATGTAAATGCAGGGCTTTTTAGTTACCCCATGCTCATGGCGGCCGACATCTTACTCTATGATGCCGAGTTTATTCCGGTAGGGAAAGACCAGTTGCAACACATCGAAATTACCCGAGATGTCGCGGCACGATTCAACCACCAACTAGGTGACACCTTTGTGTTGCCAGAAGCCTATGTGCAAGAAGACACTAAATATGTGCCTGGAACCAATGGGGGTAAAATGAGTAAATCGGCCAACAATACCATCAATATTTTCTTGGACGACAAAGCCTTGCGCAAGCAAATCATGGGCATAGAAACCGACAGTACTCCACTTGAAGATCCAAAGAATCCAGAAACTTGTAATGTGTTTGCCTTATATAAACTCATCGCTACCGAAGCGCAATTACAAGATTTGCGACTAAAATACCAAAACGATGCCCGGGACTTCGGGTACGGACATGCCAAACAAGCGCTCTACGAATTACTGCTTAGTCGTTTTGAAACCGAAAGAACAAAATACCAGTACTACATGAACAACCTCCCCGAATTGGATGCGGCTTTACTTCAAGGCGCTTCAAGAGCAGGGAAAATTGCCGACGGTGTATTGAATCGAGTGCGAGAAAAGTTGGGTTTTGGCGCTAAATAGCCTCAAATAATTTACCTGGCAAGGGGCGTATCACGCCTTTTAATTCTAAGGTGAGTAACAAACCCGATAGCCTATAAATGGGAAGTTCGCAGGCTAATGCAATCACGTCGAGCTCTTCTTTTCCTGTTTTTGCTAAATAATCATACACTTTTTGTTCCTGTTCGTCGAGTTGCACAAATAATTGTTTTTGCACTGCTTTTTTAGGCTGATTAATTTCCCAATTGAGGTGGTAGACCAAATCGGCGGCGCTACTCAACAGCGTGGCTTTTTGCGATTGAATGAGCTGCAAACAGCCTTGGCTGTATTTGTCGGTAGGTCGCCCGGGCACCGCAAATACATCCCGATTGTAGTCAAAAGCACGATTGGCTGTAATTAAAGACCCTCCTTTTTCGGCCGATTCAATCACGATGGTTGCTTCGGAGATGCCTGCAACGATTCGATTGCGCCGCACAAAATTTTCTTTTTCAGGAGGAGTTCCGCTACAGAATTCGGTAAGTAACCCGCCATTTTCTTGTACTTGCGGCACGTATTTTTGATGGGCTTTGGGATAGAGTTGGTCTAAGCCGTGCGCTACAACTGCGATGGTTTGCAGCCCTTGTTCTATAGCCGCTTGGTGGGCTATAATATCTACTCCAAAAGCAAATCCACTCACAACAATAGGGTCTAACGGGGCCAAATCGGCAATGAGTTGCTTGCAAAATGCGGCGCCGTGAGGTGTAACTTGACGTGTTCCTACTATACTAATGATTTTACGATTTTGGAAATTGATTTTCCCTTGAGAAAAAAGCAGCATTGGTCCATCAAAACAATGTTTAAGGCGTTCTGGGTAGTTGTCATCTAAAAAATACGCAGTTTGGATGCCTTGGGATTGAATGAAATTTAACTCGGCTTCGGCCGCAATAAAAAGGGAGGGAGATTTGAGTTGCCGAAGCATATTTTCGGCTCCTTTTCCGATGCCTTTGAGTTTGGATAAGGGCGTTTTAAAAACGGCTTCGGCTGATCCGCAGATCGAAATGAGTTTTTTGGCGGTGACATCTCCAATGCCTTCGGCTTTTAGCAAGGCTAATACATATAATAAATCTTCGTGGCGCATAAGGTAAAATTGAAAAGGAAAAGTAGCGAATATTTTGAAATTGTTGAAAAAAATTGCACATAAAATTTTGCTGCTCTTTCGCATTGTATACCTTTGCTTCTTATGAAGATTGAACACTACATCTCACAACTGCTTTACCGTCACCAATGTGTAACGGTTCCTGGCTTTGGTGCTTTTTTGGCCGAAATACAATCCGCGTATTTGTATGCTGCTACACACTCCTTTTATCCCCCCAAAAAGGTCGTATCGTTTAATCCAAACCTAAAAAACAACGACGGTTTATTGGCAAACCATATTGCTGAATCTGAAAAAACTACCTACGAAAATGCGGTTCACGCCATTGAAAGTGAAATTGCAATTTGGAAAAGTATCCTAGAAGTTAATGGCCATTTTACCTTGAAAAACATCGGAGAAATTGCCTTAACCGCCGAAAATAATTTGCTTTTCACCCCGGCAGATGCTGTAAATTATTTACCTGAAGCATTTGGACTCACTACTTTTGTTTCACCAAAAGTGCTTCGAGAAGAGCTTAAGGAAGTGGTAGAAGAATTAGAAGAAAAAGCCCCGATTCAATTTACCCCAGAGCGCAGAAAAGCCCCTGCTTATTTAAAATATGCCGCTGTTTTTGTGTTAGCCTTTGCCACTTCGGGAAGTATTGGTTTAAAGTTATATGCTGATCAAATAGATCAAGAAACCTTACTTGTAGAAATGGCCGTGCAAAAAGAAGTGCAAAATTCGATACAAGAAGCTACGTTTTTTATACAAAACCCCGTTCCGACTATTTCTATTCCTGTCGAAGCAGAACTGCTGTCATACCACATTGTTGCTGGAGCCTTTAGAAACGAAGGAAATGCAACTATCGTATTGCAAAATTTAGTAAAACAAGGGTACTCGGCGCGCCGAATTGAACCCAATAAACACGGATTATTCCCCGTTTTATACGGAAGTTATGCTACCTACGAAGAAGCTAAAACCGCACAATTCGATATTGTAAAATCCAATCCTGAGGCTTGGATACTTGTTAAAGAATTATAATCACTTATCCCGCACAGGCGGGATTTTTTTATCCCCTAACTATGCAGCCCAAAACTCCTTCCGAATCCCTAACCGTACTTACCGACTTAGTGCTTCCCAGCGAAACCAATCCGTTGAACAATTTATTTGGCGGTGAATTACTAGCCCGCATGGACCGTGCAGCCAGTATTGCGGCACGAAGACATTCGCGTCGAGTTGCGGTAACAGCATCAGTAAATCACGTGGCCTTTAACCGAGCCATTCCTTTGGGAAGTGTGGTTACCGTAGAAGCAAAAATATCCAGAAGCTTTAAAAGCTCTATGGAAATATACATCGATGTTTGGGTTGAAGATCGCGAAACAGGTAACCGAAATAAAGCCAACGAAGCCATTTATACATTTGTAGCGGTTGATGATACCGGGAGACCGGTAGAAGTTCCACCCGTTGTGCCTGAAACGGAGTTAGAACATCAGCGTTTTGATGCAGCCTTGCGTCGCAAGCAATTGAGTTTGGTGTTGGCGGGAAAAATGAGTCCGCATGACGCTACCGAACTTAAAGCCTTGTTTGTCTAATTACATATTAAATAACCACGTAGCGGGATTGTTGTACACCGTGTTTTGAGAAATGGTGAATTTTAATACCGTTTTGCCCGTATCGCCATTGGTTCTAATGCGGCCTATTGCTTGCTTAATAGAAACTTTGTCGCCTTTACTCACCGATACGCTACTTAGGTTTTGGTATACCGTAAAATAATCTCCGTGTTGTATCATTACCGCTTTATTTACCGGCGACAAGACCATCACGCTTATTACTTCGCCTGCAAATACTGCGCGCGCACTTGCCCCTTGGTCAGTGGTAATTTCAACGCCGCTATTATGCACAATCAATGATTTTACTATGGGATGAGGTTGGTCGCCGTAGGGCAACGAAACAAAGCCTTTTTCTACTGGCCATGGGAGTTTTCCTTTGTTGGCTTTAAAATTATTGGCTTCAATTTTTCCTTCGGTGGTCAACACAATTTTAGCCGAAGTCTCGGTAGCTTTTGTTGATTCGGCACTGGTTTTAGGATTTGATTTAACTACCGCTGTTGCCGTTTTTTTATTGGCTGCCGCAATTGCTGCGCGCAATAATTTGGCTATCTGATTGTCAATATTTTTGGTTTCCTGTTGCTTCTTTTTGATGTCGGCTAGCAATTGTTTCTTATCTTTTTTGATGGCTTTGGCCAACTCTTGCTGCAATTGTTTTTCTTTTTCTAAAACCAAGCGCTCCTTTTCGTTTTCTTCAATGAGCTTTTGTTTGGCTGTTTTTTGAACTTCCAGGGTTTCGTTGTGTACAAACAAATCTTCCGATTTACTTTGAATTTCCAATCCTTGATTTTTGCGGTAGCTGGCATATTGTTTCATGTATTGCGCGCGCTTATAGGCTTGCAAAAAGTTTTCGGACGACAACAAAAACATGGCGCGGCTTTGCTCGGAACGGCTTTTGTAAGATTTCACAATCATCTGGGCATAATCGTCTTTAAGAACCGTCAATTCTCTTTTTAATCTATTGATAGTCAATTGATTTAAGTACATGTCGTTGCTCAGCAGTTTGGTTTGTTTCTCGGTAGTGTTGATGAGTTTTTCTTTCAGTTTAATTTTTTCAGATTGAATTTCCAACTGCTTTTTCACGGAAACCTCTTTGGATTTCACGTTCTGCAATTGCGCCTCTTTTTCTCGTATTTCACGTAAAATTTCGGCTTTGCGCTGTTCTAATTTTTCTTGCTGATTTTCTTGACTCCAAACCAAAGTCGAAGCGAATAATAACAAAAGGACGGTGATTGCTTTACCCATGGTAATTTATTTTGTCAATGCTAATTTATAACTAGTCGTTTGTACCCTGCTGGAACGGCATATGGAAACGTGAGCTCTTCGTTTACCGTGATGTCGGTATATTCGATATTGAGGTTCATTTTGGCTTGCTTTTGAATGGCATTCACCACAATCGAAGCCGGTAAAATTAAATTATTGTAGGATGCAAACTTCGGATAACTTACCGTCAATAAGCGCTCTTGAACCTGTTGTTGAATGACTTGTTTTTGCAAACGCCAATTTAAGGCGTCAAAGAAATAAGTAATAAAGGCGGCGTCTCCTTTGTCTTTCTCTACCCGAATCAAATTGTCTTGGGGAGTTGCTTTGCATTCATTAGAAGGAAAAGCTTCAATAGCTTGGCCGATTAATACATTTTGTAGTTTTTGAAAATTTAAATCGGTGCCCGCAAATTGACTGATGGTTTCAAAATTTCCGTCAAAATAACTGCTGTTTAATTTTTCATAATACTGAACTTGGGTAGGTGTAATCAAGGCTTTAGCCATGGTAATTCCTAAAAACCGGATGCTAATGATAATTTTTTCGTCTTTTTTGATCTTTATTTCGGCGGTCACATTTTGGGCTTGTTTATCGGTTTCATAATGCGCATTGCATTTGATGTAGGCCGTGGTAAAATCAAGCTGCTGCTCAAAATAATTTCCTTTCACTCGGGTAGTATCGGCAACGGGCAATTCCAATTGGGCCATGGCCTTTTTTTCGGCTTTGGGCAATTTTGATTTACAGGACACGGTGAGCACCGCAAGAACTAACAATAGGTATTTCATTTTTTTTGTGCTTGCCGAACAAGCAATTCAGCTTTTGTAAAATAATATTCTTTTTTGGCTTCGTTGCCCAATGTATAAAAAGCCTCCCCCAGTTGGATATAAAAATTTATTTCCAAGGCGGGATCATCTACCACAAACTCCAAACCGGCTTCGAGTTGCAGTATTGCTTCTTCCGCTTTTTTTACTTGATTATTTGCTAAGCCTGCATAATAATACCACTGCGGCTGCAACGGAAATCGTTCGACGGCCTGCGTGGCATGCAAGGCTAAAACGTCAAATTGCGCCGTTTCGGTATACAAGCCCGCCAATAATTGCAAACATTCGGTATCATCGGGGGTGAGTAATTGTTGTTTGTTGTAAAAATAAATGGCTTTTGCGCTGTTGTTTTTGCGCTGATAGAACTTCCCTACCTCTTTGTTTACCGCTACGGTTGGGTCTTGAATTAGGAAGCCTACCGCTTGGTTGAATTGGGTGTCAAATTGTGGTTTGTCTTGGATGAACAACAAAAACTCGTTGAGCATGCGGTGCTTTATTTTGGACTCTACTTTAGGGCTTTCTAATACAAATAGCAATGTTTTTGCCGCTTTATCGCCTTCGTTGGCCAACAAATGGTATTTAAATAAACTCACCTGCGCCCAATCAGAAGTGGGAATGGCTAACTCTAATTTTTTGGCTACTTCAAGCGATTTGTCGTCTTGGTTTTGGTCCGAATACAAAAAAATCAATGCAATATAATTGGCTTCTTCTTGGGGATTCTTTTTTATTTCGGCCCATAATCGATCCATTTCTGACGATTGAAATTTGCCTTGGCTTAGGATTTGAACTTTGTATTTTTCGCGCAATTCTGTCTTTCCTTCGGTATTGTTGAGCTCATTTATCAAGGTTAAGGCTTCCTCATACTGCTGTGTATTCATGTACAATGAAACGAGATCTTCTTTGTAGTCTTTGTTAAATTCGATGAGTTGTTTTACAATGGAAATGGCTTCCTCATAGGCTTTGGTTTCATACAACACATCGTATAATCCCACCCAAAACCACTTGTTTGTGGGGTCAATTTGAGTGGCCTTTTCAAAAGATTCATAGGCTTTGTTGTAATCTTTTTGCGCCAAATAATTTTTGCCTAATTCAAAATAAACCACTGCGTTATTGGGTTCCAAAACTTGGCATTTTTCTAAAGACAAAACGGCCTTGTCGTAATTCTCGATTCCTTTTTGCGTCAGGGATTCGTAGAAGGCATCTTGAAATTGATCGGAAGCAGAGGCTACATCAGCCGGTTCGGTTTGGGCATAGAGCGACTGGGCCATCCCTAGCCATATGCAACCAAAAACCAGAATTCTATGTAGTACAGCCATAACCACTTTTGCCCCAGGCAGTTTATTTGTTATTCCAACACCGAATAATCGCCGATGCTAATGCTGGTGAACTCCCCATTAAATATCGCGTGACTCCCTATCATGGACTCGTTTAATTTGGCGTTTTTAATGTGGCTGTGGTTCTGCACCAAACTGTTTGCCATTGAACTGTTACTTACATGGCAGCCTTTGCCCAAAGACACGTTTGGTCCTACGGTACTGTTTATGATTTGTACATCTTCGCCAATAAAACAGGGCGCTATAATTGTTGAATTTTGCAACAAGACCGAATCGGCAACCAACTGCACGCCGTCTTGGTGCAAAAACTGCAACATGCGGGAATTGGTTTCTACAGTTACGGGTTTGTTCCCACAATCCATCCATTCGTCTACTTTTCCGGGCACAAATTTGAGGCCTTTCACTTTCATGTTTTCAAGAGCATCGGTGAGTTGGTATTCGCCGCCTTTCACCACGTTATTGTCTAACAAATACTGTAATTCTGCACGCAAGGTCTCGCCCGATTTAAAATAATAGATGCCAATAATCGCTAAGTCAGAAATGAAATCTTTAGGTTTTTCTACAAAATCAACAATTTGGTTTTGCCCATTGAGTTGCACAACACCAAAGGCGCTGGGGTCTTCTACTTGTTTCACCCAAATTACACTATCTGCCGAGGTGTCTAAGCTAAAATCGGCACGAAACAAAGTATCAGCATAGGCTACCACTAAAGGTCCACTCATGGATTCTTTGGCGCACATAATCGCGTGTGCGGTTCCTAGGGCTTCGTTCTGGTAATAGATGCTGCCTTTTGAACCTAATTTCTCGGCGATGGCTACCAATTCTTTTTCTACTTGGGTGCCAAAATCTTTATGGATAATAAATGCGATTTCTTCGATATCTTGGTTAATCACGCCGGCAATATCTTCAACCAATCGGTGTACAATAGGTTTGCCTGCTATTGGGATTAATGGTTTAGGAACCGTGAGCGTGTGGGGGCGCAATCTGGATCCGCGTCCAGCCATAGGAACAATTATTTTCATCAGAGTAGATTTTAGTGCGCAAAGTTCGCAAACTTTGCCGTATTTGACTAGTTATTTGCTTTTAATTGTGAGGCTATTTTAGTCCCGTGCTGCCAAATCCGCCTGCTCCTCTCGCGGTTTCAGAAAGTGCGTCGACTTCGTTCCATTCGGCACGTTCGTGTTTTGCGATCACCAACTGCGCGATGCGCTCACCATTTTCGATTACAAAAGTTTCGGACGAAAGATTTACTAAAATTACCCCAATTTCTCCCCGGTAATCGGCGTCCACTGTGCCGGGGCTATTCAATACGGTAATGCCTTTTTTGAGAGCCAATCCGCTTCGTGGGCGAACCTGAGCTTCATAGCCAAGAGGAAGCTCAATAAATAAGCCGGTTTTCACCAAGGCGCGTTCTAGTGGTTTTAAACTAATAGGTTCTTGAATCGATGCGCGCAAGTCCATGCCCGCCGAGGCCAAAGTTTCATAGCTGGGCAGGGGATTAGAAGAAGCGTTGATGATATTAATTTGCATGAGTATAATCGATTTTACTGCTGTTTTGAATTGGATTTGCGCAATAATTGAAGCAAGGTTTCTTTTTCAAAGAAATAAATTATGGCCATGTATGCGCCAATTAAACCTAGTCCAACCACATAATTTTCTCTGAAAAAATAAAAGGACAAGGCCGAGAAAAGAATAGAACTGCCCAGGTAACTGCCAATTTTTATTTTGTCATACGGTATCGGATAAAAGCGATTTCCCAACAGGTAGGAGATAATCATCATGCTTCCATAGGCAACTATAGTGGCTATTGCCGAGCCGTAATACCCATAGGAAGGAATTAATATAAAATTGAGTGCCAAGGTAAGCGCTGCGCCGAGTAGGGATATCAATGCGCCGATGTGGGTTTTGTCAATCAATTTATACCAAATAGATAAATTGGTGTAAATCCCCAGAAAGAAATTAGCCAAGATAATCAACGGAACTACTTTCATCGCTTCCCAATAGGACGTGTCTCGTATCATGAGCTCCTTGAATAAATCGGCAAAAACCAAAACTACCAATTGAATTAAGGAGCCAAATATCACAAAGTACTTGGTTACGGCAGCATAGGTTTCGGGAGCTTTAGCATCGTCGGCATGGCTAAAGAAAAAAGGTTCAATACCCAAGGTATAGGCCGTGCGGTACAAGACCATAAACAAGCCCAGTTTATAGCAAGCCGCATAAACTCCCACCTGGGCATGGGCTACCTCGGCAGGAAGTAATTTTCCTAGTAAAATTTTGTCAAATTGTTCGTTAATGGCAAAGGCAATCCCGGCTACCAATATGGGCAATCCGTAGCGTAACATTCGCTTCCATAAATCCCAATCAAATTCCCATTTAAGGTGAAAGTAATTGGAGGACAAGGCCAAAAAAGTAACCAAACTCGCCAAGATATTGGAGATAAATATATACCCGATTTGAAAATTTTCTTGAAAAATACTGCCCCAAAAACCTGAAGGATCTGCCAAGGCCATTTTGGGAAGCACCAATAAAAAGAAGAGATTTAACGATAAGTTGACCACTACATTCCCTACTTTGAGCAACGCATAAAGTCCTGGTTTTTGGTGGGCCCGCAACTTAGAAAAAGGCACAATCACAAAGGCGTCTAGAACCAAAATCCAAATGGTGTAGGTAATGTACTGCACGTCGATTCCCGAAGCGGCAGCCAAGGTGTTTCGAAATAACAAGGCAAGCGCTAAAAAGAATAGTGAACTGGCAAAAATAGAAACCGTGCTGGTTTCAATCACTTTGTCTTTGTTGGCTTCTTTGTTGTAAAACCGAAAAAAGGAAGTTTCCATGCCGTAGGCTAAGATCACATTAAAGAAAATCATCCACGAAAAAATAATCGTGACTTGTCCGTATTCTTCTCTGGGAAGAAGTTGAGTATAAATAGGCACCAACAAAAAACTAAACATGCGCGGAATCACCGTGGCAAGTCCATATATGGCGGTAGTTTTAAACAGTTTTTTGTATAAGCCCAAAGGTTTCTGGTGTTGGTTGAAGTGAAACAAAAATAGGGATTTATAGAAACAAAACGGGGCGTACTGTAAATAAAAAAAGCCAACAATTGTTGTTGGCTTTTCGTTGTTATTTCGCGTAAAATTATCCGTTTAAGGCTTCGGCTCCACCCACAATCTCTAAAATCTCGTTGGTAATTGCCGCTTGACGCGCTTTATTGTACGTTAATTTTAACTGGTCTCTCAATTCGGTTGCGTTGTCGGTGGCTTTGTGCATGGCTGTCATACGCGCGCCGTGTTCAGAAGCAAATGAATCGCGGATGCCTTTATACAATTGTGTTTTTAATGATTTTGGAATCAAGGTCAACACGATGTCTTCTTTGGAAGGCTCAAATATATAATCTCCAGCCGAAGCAGTTGTTGCTGAAGCCAAAGCAGCCAAAGGCAAAAATTGCTCGGTTTGTACAATTTGGGTAGCGGCGTTTTTAAACTGATTGTAAATCAACTCTACTTTGTCGTACCCACCTGTTAAAAACAATTCGGTAATGGTATTCGCAATAACAGAAACATTGTCAAAAGTAAGGGTGTCAAAAACAGCGCTTTGGTTGTCAATTACCGTGTGTGTTTTTCGTAACACGTCGTTTCCTTTTTTACCAATGGCAAAAACATCCACTTGTTTGCCGGCATAAAAATCGGTTCTGCTTTTTACTTCTTTGACCACGTTAGTATTAAAGGCGCCACACAAACCCCGGTTTGAGGTAACGGCCACCAACAATACTTTTTTCACTTCGCGTTGCGTGGTGTACTCGCCACCAGCATCTCCGTCTAAGGTGGCCGACAAGTTTTGCAACAACTCGGTCAATTTCTCGGCATACGGACGCATCGCTGTAATGGCGTCTTGTGCTTTTTTTAACTTCGCGGCAGAAACCATTTTCATCGCCGATGTGATTTGCATCGTCGAGGATACGGAAGTAATTCGGTTACGGATTTCCTTTAAATTTGCCATTTGTGTATAGTTAGGAGTTGGAAGCTCGAAGCTCGAAGTAAGGCGTTAACTTCCCTACTTCCCACTTCAAACTTCAAGCTTAATTATATTTTGCTGAAATTTCTTTAGCAGCAGCCTCGATTACGCCGGTAATGCTGTCGTCTAATTTTCCTGCTTTTAATGCGTCTAATGTCGCTCTGTTTTTGCTGTTTAGGTAGGCCAAAAAGTCTTTTTCGAACTCTTTAACTTTGTTTACAGGCACGTTGCGCAACAAGTTTTTAGAACCGGCATAGATAATTGCTACTTGATCTTCTACCGTATACGGATCGTTCAATCCTTGTTTCAAGATTTCTACGTTGCGTCTTCCTTTTTCAATTACATTCAAGGTTACCGCATCCAAATCAGAACCAAACTTTGCAAAGGCTTCCAATTCACGGAATTGCGCTTGGTCTAATTTTAAGGTACCCGCTACTTTTTTCATCGATTTGATTTGCGCGTTTCCACCCACACGAGATACCGAAATACCTACGTTAATCGCGGGACGAACACCCGAGTTAAACAAGTCTCCATCCAAGAAAATCTGACCGTCTGTAATCGAAATTACGTTGGTTGGAATATAGGCCGAAACGTCACCCGCTTGGGTTTCAATAATTGGCAATGCCGTTAACGAACCTCCTCCTTTTACGATTGGTTTCAATGAATCCGGCAAATCATTCATATTTTTGGCGATATCGTCGTTGGCAATTACTTTACACGCTCTTTCTAACAAACGAGAGTGCAAGTAAAATACGTCTCCAGGATAGGCTTCACGACCCGGTGGTCTTCTTAACAATAGAGAAACCTCACGATACGCCACCGCTTGTTTGGATAAATCATCGTATACGATCAAAGCAGGACGGCCTGAATCTCTGAAGTATTCTCCGATGGCTGCTCCAGCAAATGGAGCATATACTTGCATTGGCGCTGGATCAGATGCGTTGGCAGCTACAATAATGGTGTAAGCCATCGCTCCTTTTTCTTCTAACATTTTTGCTATTCCCGCTACAGTTGACGCTTTTTGTCCAATCGCAACGTAGATACAAAATACGGGTTGACCCGCGTCATAAAATTCTTTTTGATTCAAAATGGTGTCCAAACACACGGTAGATTTACCGGTTTGACGGTCACCAATTACCAGCTCCCGTTGTCCACGTCCCACAGGAATCATGGCGTCAACAGCTTTTACTCCGGTTTGCAAAGGCTCAGTTACGGGCTGACGGAAAATTACTCCTGGTGCTTTGCGCTCCAAAGGCATTTCGTATAAGTCTCCGCCGATGGGTCCTTTTCCGTCAATAGGAAAACCAAGGGTGTTTACTACACGACCTACCATTTGTTCCCCTACTTTTAAGGAAGCAATGCGTTGGGTTCTTTTGGCAGTAGATCCTTCTTTGATTCCGGTTGATGGTCCTAAAAGCACTACCCCAACATTGTCTTCTTCCAAGTTCAAAACGATTCCTTCTAGACCGTTTTCAAATTGAACTAATTCGCCGTATTGGGCATTCGATAGTCCGTATACACGGGCAATACCATCCCCAACTTGAAGTACTGTTCCTACTTCTTCTAGAGAAGCTCCAGATTCAAAACGCTCTACTTGTTTTTTTAAAATTGCTGAAATTTCAGCTGGTTTAATTTCCGCCATAATTATATAAATAACTAGTTACTTAATTCTCTTTTTAATACTTGCAATCTGTTGGCAATGGAAGCGTTGTATTGCTTGTCGCCTATACGTAAAATAAATCCGCCGATAATGGCTGGATCTACCGTGTTTTCTATGGTAATTTTTTTGTCTGAAAAAGTGGCGATTTTTTGCAACACCTTGGCTTCTAAAGCCGCATCCATCGGAATAGCCGTCGTAACTTTTGCGGTTTCAACACCGTTAAAAATGGCATGCAACTCATTGTATCTTACCGCAATGGTGTGAAGCAATTCAAACCGTTTGTTTTCGAACAACAAGTGAAACAAGCTTTTGGTTACCGCATGGGTATTGGCAAATACTTCCAACAACACACTTTCTTTTACCTCCACTTTGGTTGTCGGGTTTGCGATAAAGGTGCGCAGCTCGGCATTGTTGCTTAGGGTTTCTTCTACCACAAGCATGTCGGCATTCACTGCATCAGCAGCGCCTTTGGCTTGCGCAATTTCTAAAATTGCTTTGGCATAACGAATCGCAGCTCTTGTACTGGCCATAATTAGTTTAGTTTAGCATCACCCAACATTTTTTCTACCAATTTTACTTGGGAATCTTTGTTGGCCAATTCGTCTTGTAATAATTTTTCGGCAATCGCTAAAGACAAAGTAGAAACCTGTGATTTCAATTCAGCCATAGCTGCATTTTTCTCGGTTTCAATAGCTGCTTTGGCTTGCTCAATCATTTTCAAACCTTGTGCTTGTGCTTCTGTTTTAGAATCGGCGATCATTTTTTCTTTCATTTCACGCGCTTCTTTCAACATCGCATCACGCTCCATACGGGCTTCTTGCAAAATACGTTGGTTGTCGGCTTGCAAGTTTTGCATTTCTTTTTTGGCGTTTTCAGCTGATTCCAAAGCATTTTTGATGCCTTCTTCGCGCTCATTTACCGCATCCAAAATGGGTTTCCACGCAAATTTTTTCAACAAGAAAATCAATCCAACAAAAATTAATGTTTGCCAAAAAAACAAACCAAACGAAAAATCATTTATTAACTTTTCCATACTTTTTATTCTTACTGTCTATATAATGTGAGTTTAAAAACTCGGTGTGTTCAATCTAAGTAAAACAAAAGCTGCAACCAACCGTTACAGCTTTTTGTTTGTTTGTATTATACTGCAAATAAAGCAGCAAATCCAATACCTTCAATAAGCGCAGCTGCGATAAGCATAGCGGTTTGAATTTTACCAGTAGCTTCTGGTTGACGTGCAATCGCGTCCATAGCAGAACCACCGATTCTTCCGATACCAATACCAGCACCGATTACTACTAATCCAGCTCCAACAATTTTAGGAATTTCCATAATGTATATATATTAAATTAAACATTCTTTTTTTAAGGCATTAGGCGAAAGCCATTAGCCATTAGTGATGAGCCTCTTCGTGATGGTGCTCTTCTACTGCTGAACCAAAATATAAAGCAGATAGCATTGTAAATATATAGGCTTGTAAAAGCGCTACTAAAATCTCAATGGTTGAAATCGCAAACGACAACAAAAAGGACAAGCTGCTTCCCAACCAGTTTTTGAAAATAAACATCAACCCAATCAAACTCATCAATACGATGTGACCTGCAAAAATGTTGGCATACAAACGAATCATTAACGAGAAGGGTTTGATTAATACGCCCAATAATTCTATCGGGGCCAAAATAAATTTCATCGGAGTAGGAACGCCGGGCATCCAGAAGATGTGTCCCCAGTAATTTTTATTCGCCGTTAAATTGGTAATTAAAAACGTAATTACGGCTAATCCAAAAGTCACAGCTATGTTCCCGGTTACATTAATTCCCAGTGGAGTCAATCCAAAAATATTTAAGAACCACACAAAGAAAAAGATGGTCAACAAATAACTCATGTATTTTTTGTAGTGTTTCTCGCCTATGTTGGGAATCGCAATCTCGTCGCGCACATACAAAACAATCGGCTCAAAGAAACGGCCTGGTCCAGATGAAATTCCGCCATTTTTGGCATACGATTTGGCCAAGCTGCTAAACAACATAAACATCAAGAAAGCAACAACCATAATGGTAAAAACGCCTTTGGTGATGGATAAATCGATGGGCTTTGCATTTTTAGGATGATGGTGTTCATCCATGGTCAACGTCCCTTGCGCATCAGTTTTGTAGATGCGTTCGTGGTGCAATACATAATAGTTTCCATTTGACTCGGCAACTGTTCCATGTTCGTCACCATGGTTAAATTTGGACGAGGAGAAAAAGTGTACGCCATTGTCCCACAAAATAATGGGCAATGGAAAACCATAATGGGTATGGGTAGATTCGTCTACAAAAAGAGAAAAATCATGCGCATCCAACACGTGGTGATCGATAAATGCTCTGATTTTTGATTTTAAATCGGCTGGTTCCGCGGGGGCTTCATGAGTAGTTTCAACAGGAGCAGAATCAGAAGAAGCTGGTGCTTCGGGAGTATTAGAATATCCTATAATAGGAAGAAAGGCGACTAAAATTGCTATACTTACTTGGATCAGTTTTTTTGAAAACACCATAGCGTATGAATTAACTTAATTTAGAGTTTCTAAAATTTGGTGCAAAAGTACATTAATTATTAATATTCAAAAGTATAAAGCAATTATTTTTTTGGGGGATTTGCAGAAAAATCAAGGGTTTGTTGGGCTGTGTTTAAAATGCGTGCAGACAAGTAAGTCTCTAATGCCAGAAACCAAGCAAACACCAAAAAAACTTGTCGTTTTTCTGATGGATTAAAACCAGTAGGATTGCCTAGTATCGAATGGAAAAACCAAAACGTAATGCCAATTTTTAGAAGTGTGAGCCCAATAAAAACAAACCCAAAATTATCGGCAAACCGAGAGGGCAAAAAAGCTAAAATTCCTAGCACTACAACTGCCGAAATTCCAAAAAACAAATAGAGTGTGGTTAAGGAAAACTGAAAC
This sequence comes from Flavobacterium sp., assembly GCA_026390995.1. Taxonomy (GTDB): domain Bacteria; phylum Bacteroidota; class Bacteroidia; order Flavobacteriales; family Flavobacteriaceae; genus Flavobacterium. Next base: position 82,342 of record JAPLEX010000015.1, on the reverse strand, counting down.
TCAGCAGCGGTCTGGCCCAAAGACGTAAAACGATACAGCGCTGCATGTATGGCAAAGCTAATTCCCGCGAGAATAAACAAGTGCAAAAGAAATTTTACTTTGTAACGCATTCCCCTTATTCGGATTTGTTGATTTCTTTGAGTTGGCGATTGATGTTATAAAATGCGATTGCGATTCCCAACAAAGTAAGTCCTTTTACAAAAAGACGGTGTGGATTGGCATATTTCTCATCCAGCCATTTGCCTGCAAAGGCAAACAAAAACACGATGGCCCCCATTTGAATGGGGATGTTAATGAGCGCAAGCCATTTGTTACGCGTTTGTTTCTGTTGGTTTGGGGATTGCATTGGGTTGAGTTGTAGATTTTAAATGCGGTTTCATTTCGCAAGAGGCGCTAAAATCGGCACCGGGCTCTACCGATAATTTGCCACAAACTACAGCTCCTTTAATGCTGGCTTTTGCTTTTACCGTGAGTAGTTCAGCTACTTGGATGTTGCCGTGGTATTTGCCTTCGATGTCACAGTTTTTGCAGACTACATCACCTGTTACTGCAGCGGCAGGGCCAATCACCAATTTGCCGTTTGACTTAAAATTTCCGGTTAATATGCCGTCCAAACGAAAATCAGCTTGCGACACGATATTGCCTTCTATGGTGGTCCCTTCAACTATTCGGTTGGTTTTTCCCAACAAATCAGTATACGATTTGGTCTTTTTGTCAAACATGGCTATTTCTTTTCTTTTTTCATTGCCGAAGGATCGTCTGGACTCATGTTTAAATCAGTTGGTGCGGGAGGCGCCATGCTGTTTTCGGTATCATCTCCACCCAAAACATCGTTGGGAGGAACCGTTTGATCGGGCATTGCAGGATTTGTCTGAGCGGGTTTAGCCGGAACATAGGTGTCGGGAACCTCGGGTAAAGGATCGCTTGGCGGCGTTTTTAGGTAGGCCTCAAAATTCTTTTTGATTTGCACAATTTTGTAATTGTCGTTAGAAATGATGTAGGCCGTATTGGGCAATTTGTAGTCTTTAAAGTCGCGCAAAATAGAAACAATTCCTTTGGCCGCCTCTTCTGATTTTAGTCCGTGTATCACAAAGAAATTTTTGGTAGGCGTATACACATCAAGCGAAGTAGAAAGCTGATCGATGCTTCGGTCTTTGATAAATTTACTCGCAGTTTCTTGTAATTTAATGACGCTTTTGTCTTTGAGGTTGTCGGCTACATACACAATTTTCCAACTGCTTGGTTTGGCTTGGTAAAAGGTGAGTTTTTCCAGTTTGGGATAATCCGTGGCCAATAACTTTTCAGCGGTTTTTCCTTCCTCAACATTTGGGTAGTTGAGCGCCACAAAATTCAGGGCTTTTTTATATTCTTCCAAGCCCATTAACTTGCCGGTGCAATGTGCTTTTAATAATTCTAATTTGGGGATAATTTCTTCCCCTGTATATTGGTTGATTGCTTCTTCTAGAGCGAGCAAGGTGGTTTTTATGTCGCCCGTTTCATACAACTGATACACCTTGTCATAGGCGGTGTTGGGCGATTCTGTTGCGGCAACCGTTCCGTTGGCTAAGGCAATCAAAATTTTGGCATAACGCGAATCGGGGAACTCCGTAATAATGCGGTCCTTCATGGCAGTCGCCTTGGCCGCATCGGTAATTTCATAGATTTTATACAAATGATACATCGAAGGCAGAATGAAGCGCTCTTCGGGTTTGTTCACTAATAACTGCTCTAACTTCGCCGAAGCCAAGTTGTATTCTTTGAATTTTTCTTTATAAATCAAGCCCAATTGGTAATAGGCAAAATTGCGCTCCTTGATTAAATCATCAATTACCGTTTGCTCTTTAGGCAACAATTGGGTATAAAATTCGGTCGTATAGCGGGCATCAACTTCTTTTTCTTTTTTGGGTGAATCTTCCGCTGAGTCGGCTTCTGATTCTGCTTCGGCCAAATTGCCATTGGCATCTGCCGATTTCATAGACGCCACACGCCAATTGGTTTTGTAGGGTCGATTGCCCCAGTTTTTCTTGAACTCGGCTTTGCCATAGGCTACCGTCGAGGAGTTGTAAAAATAAAAATTGCTGGCGGTTGATGCTACGTCCATCGCGCTGGGTGGCGCCATCGAAGTTTTCCCTTGGCCTTTGCTTCCGCCTTTTTCACCAGCTGCGTCTGCAGCCGAATCGGCTTCTTTTGCGGCTTTTTTGTCCTTTTCTTTTTGAATTGCGTCTGCTTTTTTAAGGGCCTCTATGTGTTTTTCGTAATAAGCTACCCGTTCTGTATCCGAAAGGTTGTAGACCGAAATAATGCTGTCATTTTTATTGGCGATGGCTTCGTATTTGATCACATCGGCCAAATTGTCGCGTTTTTTCTTGATGAACTTAAATTCGCGTGAACGATTATTAAGTTGCGTCATCGTGCTGTCGTAGTACTTCCCGGCAGTCGTGTATTTGGCTTTGTAGAAATAAATCTCGGCCATATTTCGGTAGTGTAGTTGGAGGCCACCAAATACTGATCGGCTGATTTCTTTTTTAAGGAGGCATTGTAGTAATGAAGCGCTTGTTTGGTGTTTTTTTGTTTGTCATAAAACAAGGCTATGCGGTGATTTAACACGTCGAGAAAGGGACGATTTTCACGGTCTTTTTTCAATTCGTTAAATTTTTTCAAAAACGCAACCGTATCGCCTTGCGCAAAATCAAATTGCATGGCTTGGCGGGCATGTGCCTGGATTACATATTCTCGCGCAGCTTTACGCTTCATGTCGATCACCGATTGGTAGGCCACAAATGCGCTGTCATGTTGACCCATTCCCTCAAAAAGTTGCCCGATGATAAAACGATAACGGGCTTTTTCTTCTTTTGATTTGGTGAAATCTCGGGCCAATTTTAGCTTGGCAATGGCGCTGTCTTTTTCGGCCAAGTGCAAATAGGCTTGCGCTAAACTGGCATTGGCGTCGGCAAATATTTGATCTTTAAACTTAATTTCTGCGAGCAGTTTGGTTAAATTAGTTACCGCTAACGCATCATTTTCCATGCGCATATTGGTTTTTTCTCGCCAAATTTTAGCTTCGTAAATCTTGTCGCTGTTGGGGTATTTGTATAGAATGTAGTTAAACGCTTCTAGCGCCGGAACAAAACGCTGGTCATAATACCTGGCCTTGCCTAACATTATATAGGCCTCGTCCATTTGTGGGTTTTTTTCGGCTCCGCCAATGTTCATCGAGTGCTTTTGAATGGCCATGGTGGCTTTGGTTTCGGCCCGATCAAAATTGGGGTTAATTTTGGTCTCTCCGGGCAAAATCGCCTCTTTACTTATTTGCATGCGCTCCACAGGAAGCACTTCCCAATAATTGTCTTGGTTTTGGGCTTTTAGTTCGACGATGCCTTTGTCTAAGGCTATTCCGCCATTGTACAAAATATTATACTTGGTGCTTAGCGCGTGGGAATTTCGGGAAGTAAACGTGTCTTTTTTGGTAGAACAAGCTATAATAAGTATGCCTAATCCTAGGGTGTAAAAAAAACTAAGTTTATTCGTTTTCAATGGGTGCCGATTTGGGTTTAAAACTTAAAAAAAGCAGTTTTAGTATATTGACCGGTAAAAATACGTTTCTTTTTGATATAGCGAAAAATATGGGCTTCTTTTTGAGTGCTGTAGACCTACTGTGTGTAAAATTTATGTCCAATTTCTAGTTTAGAATTGGTCCTATTCGTTACTTTTGCCAAAATTATTTCTATGTCTTCGTTCTACAAATTAGCGATCAAAGAAGTGCGTCGCGAAACCAAAGATGCCGTTTCTATTCAATTTCAAATTCCTTCCGAGTTGGCTACTCAGTACCAATTTACATCCGGTCAATATGTAACTTTGAAACTAACCTTAGACGGAGTAGCCCTACGCAGACCCTACTCCATTTGTAGTGCTCCTGCTAGTGGTGAATTGCGCATCGCTGTTAAATCAGTGCCCCATGGCGTGTTTTCAAATTTTGCCAACACCCAGCTCAAAGTCGGTGATTTGATTGAGGTGGGCGTTCCCGAAGGCCATTTTCAACTTTCTGTTCAAGCTGATCAAGGCAAATCCTATATGGCTATTGCCGCCGGAAGCGGAATCACACCTATACTTTCAATGATCGAAAGCGTGTTGGCCGAGGAACCACAAAGTTCCTTTGCCTTAGTTTACGGAAACAAAACGCCTGAAGACACTATTTTTTATACCCAATTACAAAATTTGCAAGCGGCACATCCGGAACGTTTTTCGGTACAGTATGTGTTTAGCAGAGCCAAAGCAGAGCAAGCCTTGTTTGGCCGAATTGATCGCTCGGTATTAAATTATTACTTCAATCAACATCCCAATACCTCGTTTGACCACTACTTTTTGTGTGGTCCGGAATCGATGATTCAGGAAATTTCAGCCGAACTAAAAGCAAAAAAGGTTTCCGAGTCAGCCATAAAATTTGAGTTGTTTAGCGCCGCTCCCGCCCAAAAAAGTGAGGCTGTTAGCCAAGGCAATACCACCATTTCGGTTTTGGTAGATGGCGAAACCACCACGTTCGAAATGCCGCAAAAACAAACGGTTTTGGAAGCAGCCCTAAAAAAAGGAATCGACGCGCCCTATTCCTGTCAAGGCGGAATTTGCAGCAGTTGTTTAGGAAGGGTTACAAAGGGAAGTGCCCACATGGTAAAAAACACCATTTTATCCGACAGCGAAGTGGCCGAAGGACTCATCCTAACCTGTCAGGCACACCCAACATCTTCAGAATTGTTTGTGGATTTTGACGACGTTTAAATCGCTGTAATTTCTTGAATTTTTGCGACGACGGTTTCGGGCAATATCGTGCGCATCGCGTCGGCATAACCCGGCACAATTTTGTTGCCATACACCGAGGTAGGCAATCCTGGAAACTGGTTTCGGTCGGCGCACAACGAATGGCTTTCTAGCTGATTAAACGGTATAAATCCAGCATAAGGATGGGTTGCGCCCCACAAGGTGATCACCGGAATTCCCAGTAAAGCGCCCATATGACCATTGGCCGAATCCATCGAAACCAAGACCTCAAATTGACTCATCAACGCCATTTCTTGTGCTAGACTGAGTTGGCCAGCAACTACTTTGGTATGATTTGTTTGCTCTGAAAGTTGTTTCAATACCGCGATTTCTTTTGCCCCTCCGCCCAGTAAAAACAACTCGTATTTTCCGGTTTGATCCAGTTCATGAATGACTTGTTGAATCAAATCTAACGGATACACTTTTCCTTCATATTGAGCAAAAGGCGCGAGGCCAACCCAGCATTTAGTTTTGGCCCCAACTAGGGCTGCAATTTCGGGTGTTAATTCAGGTTTTGGAGGAAAAGTGGGCTTGGAAAGATCAAGCGGGAAACCTAATTTTTCTAAAACCTGTGCCTGTCGATCAACCATTGAAGTCAATGGAAAAAACTGCTTGTTTTGCAAGCGAGTTAACGCTTTTTTCTCGGCGCGACCTTTGTCTAAAGCGGCTGTTTTTTTGCCTGATAAAGCAAATAAAACGCGTATAATTTTACTGCGCAAAACGTTGTGCATGTCGCCAAAAGCGTCAATGGATAAACTCGATAATTGCCAGTATAAACGCCCTAATCCCAACAAACCTTTATGGGTTTTTTTTGGATCAAAAGCCACAAAATTCAGGGCCGGAATTGTATCAAAAAAAGGTTTGAAAAACGGACGGGAAACCACCGTTACGCGGAGTTCGGGATATTGCTGAACCAAGGCACGTAAAACAGGAACCGTCATGGCTACATCTCCCATTGAAGACAAGCGCATGACGGCTATATGTTTGGGTTTTGGTGCCAAATGACAGGGAAGCCCTATTTTTTATTTTGGTACAACACCGGGTTCAATTCTTCGTCGTTGTACATTTTCATTTGTTTGTACACTTTCATGAATTTTTCTCCATGCTCAATGTCGTGCAACAAATCGTCAATAGCGGTTGACAAATCCGAACGTTGCTCTAATAAAACATTTAATTTAGTTTGGCAATTGGCACGGTGCTCTGGCGAAGCTTCGGCGCGCGTGGCCTCCTCTTGCATGTGGTAAATTTTCAAGGCCAATATCGACAATCGATCAAAGGCCCAAGCGGGACTTTCGGAATTGATTTTGGCGTTATCTTTTACAGTAACTCCGCTGTATTTTTGCAAAAAGTAGCCGTCAATGTATTCTACCATGTCGGTGCGTTCTTGGTTGGAGGCATCAATACGACGTTTTAACGTCAAGGCGGCAACCGGATCTATTTGGGGATCGCGAATAATGTCCTCAAAATGCCATTGTACGGTGTCGATCCAATTTTTGAGGTACAACAAATGTTCAAATTGGTCCTTTTGGTATGGGTTGGCGATGGGTTGATCAACATTGTCGTGTTGGTGGTAATCGACAATGCTTTGCTCAAATACAGAATACGCTAATTTTGAAAACATAGGGTGTAATTTTAGGTCACAAAGATACTTTTTATACATTTATAAACGAATACAAATTTTAACTTCATGCAAATTCATTACCTCTCCGAGCAAAATAGCTTGCTTACTCATTTTTTATCCGAAATACGGGACGTCAACATACAAACAGATCGCTTGCGCTTTCGAAAAAACATGGAGCGCATTGGCGAAATCATGGCCTATGAAATAAGTAAATCGTTGGCCTATGAATCGCTTGCTGTACAAACTCCTTTGGGCACCAAACAAACCGCCCAATTGAAACATGAGGTGGTTTTGTGTTCGATTTTACGCGCCGGTTTGAGTTTGCACCAAGGCTTTATGAATTTTTATGATCGAGCCGAAAATGGATTTGTTTCGGCCTACCGCCACCACCCCAATCAGGATGATTATTTTGAAATCAAAGTCGAATACCAAGCGGTTCCTTCGTTTACAAACAAAACTGTGCTTTTGTTAGATCCCATGTTGGCCACGGGACAATCGATCGAAGCGGTAATTCAAAAATTGCACCAAGAAAATCAGGCGCATGAAGTGCATATTGCGGTGGTGATTGCCGCACCCGAAGGCATTGCGCATTTGCAAAAAACAATCCCCGCAAACTGCCATGTATGGGTGGCTTCACTAGACGAACGGTTGAACGAGAAAAACTACATTATTCCTGGCTTGGGTGATGCCGGCGATTTGGCGTATGGGCCTAAATTATAACTGAAAAACAAAAGCGGCAATGCTTCCAAAAAGCAGTGCAAAAAGCAACAATTCCTTTTGCCATTTTCCTGTCATTGCTTCAATGTGACTGGTAAAAATGATGGCCAAGGGCGATAGCGTAAACAACATTAATTCACTTGATTTCACTGGCGCTAAAGCATAAATGCCGAGTCCTATTACAAAAGCTGAAACTATTTTTTTGTAGGAAGAATGCTGGAGCAATGGTTTATTGGCTATGGCGATTACCATACTAAATACCACTAAAATTGCAATAGCCAAGTAGCACATTACTAGCAAGCTTGGCAGCTGGTTATAATCAAAGCTAAACGTTGTGCTGTATTGCGCTTGTTGTTGAAGGTTTTCTAGCCACGAGAAGTTCCAGAAATACGTGCCAAAAAGCGCGATTAATGCTACGGTAAAAAAGGCCAAAATGGGTAAAAACCAAGATCGGTAATCCCGAGCCGTGTGAAAAAGGATGGATATGTATACCAAGACAATAAACAGGATGCTCCAAAAGTAAAAAAGCGAGGCTACAAAAACCCAAAGGGAGGCATCAAATAATTTTTCTTTGGCGTGCTTCATGGTGTGCAACGACACCAAACGACGCATAGACAATAGAATGAAAAAATGAGCACAAAGTAGCGAAGTGCTCAAATAACTGCCCGGGAAAACCCATAAAATCAACAAATAAAAAAATGCTGTGTAGGCGCTGTCTTTACTTAATGCATTTTTTTTGGCTATGAAATTTGTAATAAAAAGTGCCGCATACAAAAGTGCTAAATCAACTATAAAATATAGGATTGACGGTGATTTTTGAGGGAGTGTATTTGTGCTTCCAAAGTACATTAAACCAAAGGCAACCATCCCTAAAATCACTAAGGAATAATTTAACGGGGTAGATTTTCTAAAAAGACTTGTAATCATGCGGATATTTTATACTTTTGCGAGGTAAATATACTATTTGTTTAAAACTCAACAACACCTTATTATGCGAGCATTTTTTGAAGCAATACAATGGTTATTTGAAAACGTGTTATTTGTCCCACATGATTTTTTACGAAAATTAGAATTGACTAGTTGGTTTGGCGCCAATAGCATCAATTGGATTTTTATGTTGATCTGTAGTGCCGCAATGTACTATTGGATCAAACAATTGCAATTACACAAAGCCAATAACGAAGAATATCAAGATACAACGGCACACTCCTTCTTGACTAAATAAGGTCAAAGCCAATATCTTTTCTATAATACATCGTATCAAAATGTAGTTTATCTATGTTTTGATACGATTTTTTTAGTGCCTCTTGGAAACTGTTTCCATACGAAGTTACCGCCAACACACGGCCGCCATTACTCACCACTTGGTCATCTTTGTGTGTGGTTCCGGCATGAAAAATAAGCGAATCGGTTGCTGCGTCCAAGCCCGAAATGGGCTTGCCTTTGGCGTATTCTTCGGGATATCCGCCTGAAACCAGCATCACGGTAGTGGCAGTTCGGGGGTCAATTTCAAGAGCTATCTCGTCCAATTTTTGTTCGGCCACTGCTTGAAACATCGCTACTAAATCGGATTGAATGCGCGGAATAACCACTTCAGTTTCTGGATCACCCATGCGCACATTGTACTCAATAACAATCGGTTCGCCTTGCACGTTGATTAACCCAATAAAAATAAATCCTTTGTATTCAATACCCTCTTTTTGGAGGCCTGCTACAGTAGGTATTACGATGCGCGTTTCTATTTTTTCCATCAAAACGGCATCAGCAAAAGGGACTGGCGAAACGGCGCCCATTCCTCCGGTGTTTAATCCGGTATCGCCTTCGCCTATACGCTTGTAATCTTTGGCGGTGGGCAATAGTTTGTAATTTTTTCCGTCGGTCAAGACAAAACAACTCAGTTCTATCCCGTCTAGAAATTCTTCGATCACCACTTTAGAACTGGCTTCTCCAAATTTGGCGTCAACCAACATGTGGCGCAATTCCTGTTGGGCTTCTTCCAACCTTTGTAGAATCAACACGCCTTTTCCGGCTGCCAAGCCATCGGCTTTGAGCACATAGGGCGGCTGTAAACTTTCCAAAAATTGACAACCTGCTTCTACTGTTTCTTTGGTAAAACTAGCATACCCGGCAGTCGGTATTTGGTGACGCACCAAAAATTCTTTGGCAAATTCTTTACTGCCCTCCAATTGGGCGCCCACTTTTGAGGGTCCAATAACTGGAATGGCGACCAAAAGGTCGTCTGCTTTAAAGAAATCATAAATTCCTTTTACTAAGGGGTCTTCGGGTCCCACTACGACCAAATCAATTTTTTCTAGAAGCACCGTTTTTTTTACGGCTTCAAAATCGGTTGGGTTGAGAAATAAATTAGTGGCGATCGCGGCAGTTCCTGCATTTCCAGGAGCAACAAAAAGCTTCTCGCACAAAGGGGATTGTAGCATTTTCCAAGCCAAAGCATGTTCTCTTCCGCCAGATCCTAACAATAAAATTCTCATGGGTATGTGGGTTTGAAATCTGCCGCAAAAATAACGGCTTTTGGTCAATAAAATCAAAAAAAAGTAGCCGCCATACTAATCCTACTACATTAATACTATTTTTGGTAAAAAATTACCTGTGTTGAAGCTGTTTGACCTTTCCTTGCAACTCAATGGCTATCCTTTGCGATGGGCCAAACAACACTTGAATTCCCTTGTTGCGCTGCCCGAAAACCAATTTATCCAACAGCTAGAGCAACAAAAAAAATCCCTGCTGGATTTTCATTTGCAACACAATTCCTTTTACCAAAAGAAAGTTGGGAAGCATCAAGATCTTGCCTGGGAACAGTTGCCCATCTTGCAAAAAAGCGATTACCAAGTGCCGTTGTCTGAACGATTTTCTATAAGATATTCAGAGAAAAACTGTTACCTCAATAAAACCTCAGGCTCCAGCGGCGATCCGATGGTGTTTGCCAAAGATAAAGTTTGTCACGCCTTAATATGGGCCAACATTATCCGCAAATTTGCCTGGCACGGCATTGATTTTAATCGGTCGTACCAAGCGCGATTTTATGGCATGCCTATGGCCTTTTGGCCGCAAAAACTGCTCCGCATTAAAGACTTTTTGAGCAACCGCTACCGGATGAATATTTTTGATTTATCAAACGAAGGACTAGATCAAATCGTACAGAAATTTGCAAACAACCGCTTTGATTACATCAATGGCTATACCAGCGCCATTGTGTTATTGGCCAAACAGTTAGAATCAAAAAATAGGGTGTTAAAAACGCTTTGTCCCAGTTTAAAGGTGTGTATTGTAACCTCCGAAATGCTTTTTGAAGCCGATAAAACACTCCTAGAAAAAGCCCTTGGCGTGCCAGTTATTAACGAATACGGCGCCTCTGAAGTAGATTTGATTGCATTCCAAAACACCAAAGGCGAGTGGGTGGTGAATGCCGAAACCTGCTTGGTTGAAATTGTAGACGAACAAGATCGGGTGTTGCCTTATGGACAAGAAGGCCGAATTATCGTAACCCAATTGTATAACAAAGCGATGCCGTTTATCCGTTATGAAGTGGGTGATTATGGAATATTGGATCCAAAAAGTACGCCGCAAAAACCAATCCTACAAAAACTTATTGGCCGTACCAACGATGTGATTCAACTGCCTAGTGGTAAACGAGCTGCGGGCATGGCGTTTTATTCGATAACCAAAGCGCTATTTAACGACCAAAGCGCCGTAAAAGAATTTGTCATCAAACAAACCAAAATAGATACCTTTGAAATTGAATATGTGAGTGATTTGGCTTTTACTGAAGCCCAAGAATTGCATATAAATCAAGTAATCTGCGATTTTTTGGAGCCCAATTTGTACCTGAAATTTGTACGGATAAAGCACAGCAATCGAAGCGCAAATGGCAAGCTTAAACAATTTATTTCGCTAGTAAATTAGTGTATGAAAATAACCCTCGTAGCCGGTGCACGGCCCAATTTTATTAGGCGGCACAAACCGGAGCCATTATGGTGGCTTTTGAGCAAGAACTACTCGCGAATCCTACTGATTTGGTTTTGGTAGTCGGTGATGTTAATTCGACCATGGCCTGTGCGATTGTGGCCAAAAAAGCCGGTGTACAAGTAGCGCATGTCGAAGCAGGTATTCGCTCAGGCGATTGGAGAATGCCAGAAGAAATCAACCGCGTGGTAACCGATAGTTTAACGGATTACTTTTTTACCACCTCCGAACTAGCCGGCGAAAACTTGCGCAAACAAGGAGTGGCTGAAGAAAACATTCATTTTGTAGGGAATGTGATGATTGACACCTTATACCAAAATCGACCTCGATTCAAACAACCCGAATTTTGGTATTCTCTTGATTTATCCCCAAAAAACTACATTGTACTTACCTTACACCGGCCCTCCAATGTGGACGATGTGAATCATTTAACAGCGCTGCTTCAGGGAATTGATGCATTGGCTGGCGATAAAAAAATAGTATTTCCCATACATCCACGCACCCAAGCGATCTTAAACCAAACCGAGCTTTCCTTGCCCAACATTTTATTTGTTGAACCACAAGGCTATTTGAATTTCTTGTATTTGGTGCAACACAGTTACGCGGTAATTACCGATTCGGGTGGGCTTTCAGAAGAAACTACCGTGTTGGGCATTCCGTGTTTTACGCTGCGCACCACAACTGAACGTCCCGAAACCGAAACCATCGGCACCAATACGTTGGTGGGCGATTCCATCGAAAATTTAAACAGCCTTTTTGGCGATTTTATGCAAAACGGCATGCCTGCGCGAGGAATTCCGCCTTTGTGGGACGGAAAAGCGAGTGAACGCATCATCCGTATATTGGTGGATTCCTTTTTGAGCTAACTCATAGTATCCATGAAAGAGAATATTGCCATCATTTCAAATTATTACCCGCCCGAAAAAGGCGCAGCAGCCAATCGCATCGAGCAACTGGCCTTGCAACTTCAGGCAAATGGCTATGCGGTGCAGGTAATTTGTCCGTTGGGAAATTACCCCTATGGCAGATTGTTTGCGGCATATAAAGGTAAATTTCATGTTGCCGAAAACCAAAATGACATAGGTGTTTCGAGGCTATGGATTTACCCGAGTGTGAGTAAAAACAAATTGATCCGCTTGTTTTCGGTACTTTCCTTTGTGCTGAGTTTGTCGCTTTATCTCTGTTTCAAAAAAACGCCGCATAAAGTTATTGTACAATCGCCGCCCTTGTTGTTGTCGTTTGTATCAGTAGCCTTACTTCGATTGAAAAATAAAAAAATAATTCTCAATGTTTCCGATTTGTGGCCCCTTGCAGCAATTGAATTACAAGCGCTCAAACCCAATTCTATATCACACCGTTTTGCCCAAAAAATGGAGCAATATATCTACCGAAATGCAACGGTAATTTTGGGACAATCAGAAGAAATACTGAGCCATATTCGCGGAATTGTTCCTGCAAAATCAACCTATTTGTATCGCAATTATCCAAACCACGGGCCGCAAAATTTGAATTTACAACCACAAGAGTTGCAACCCATAAAACTTTTTTACGCCGGCTTATTGGGTGTGGCGCAAGGGGTGTTGGAGCTGTGTCAAAAGTTGGAATTACCGGCAAATATGGAGTTGCACCTGTTTGGTGATGGGGCCGAAAAAGATGCTATACAATCCGAATTGGCGAAAAACCCCAGAGCAAACTGGCATTTTCACGGCATGCTCGATAGAAATGAATTACATCAACAACTGCAGTCATTTGATGTTGCCTTGATCCCATTAAAAACCAGAATCTATGGTTCAGTCCCGTCTAAAATTTTTGAATACAGCGCTTTGGGATTTCCTGCGCTTTACTTTGGCGGCGGCGAAGGTGCTGATTTGGTAAACCAACATCGGTTAGGATGGGTTGCAAATGCGGGTGATTATGATGAAATTAATGAGAAATTGATCGAAATAGCTGCGTTATCTTCTGCCAAATTAAATCAAATGAAAGAAGGAGTTTTAAACCGTTCGCAGACACTATTTGATGTGAGCAAACAAGCGGAAGAACTGATTGAAAAAGGGGTTTTCTAATAGGCTTTTTCTTCGCCTTTAAAAATATTAACTACGGTTTGGGCGATAATTTTTAAATCTAAAATCAACGACCAATTTTCAATGTAAAACACGTCGTATTTGATGCGATTAATCATGTCTTCGTCGGTTTCAATTTCACCGCGAAATCCACGTACTTGAGCCAAACCTGTAATGCCGGGCTTCACGTAGTGGCGCACCATGTATTTTTTAATTTTATTTCCGTAGGCCTTGTTTTGTGACCACAAATGCGGCCTAGGCCCTACTACCGACATGTCGCCCAACAGCACATTCAGAAACTGTGGCATTTCGTCTATACTGGTTTTGCGAATAAAGCGACCTATTTTGGTTACTCTAGGGTCGTTTTTAGAGGCTTCTTTTTCGGTTGTTTTATTAATTTTCATGGACCGAAACTTGAAACAAAAAAATTCGGTTTCATCAATTCCTGGTCGTCCTTGCTTGAAGAAAACAGGTCCTTTTGATTCAAGCTTAATCAGAATTGCCAATAATGGAGTTAGCCATGATAATAGCAATAATAAAACAAATAAGGCGAAAATAAAATCAAAAACCCGTTTGAATATTTTAGTTACAGGTTCGTGGAGTACAGTTTTATTTATGGATAGTACAGGAACATATCCATAATAGTCAAGTTTTAGGTTGCTGTCAAAAATTTCTTGATTTTCTGGAATAAATTTGATTGTTTTGAGATTATTTTCGGAAAATTCAATAAAATTGTTAATCTTTTCTTTACTTAAACTAGTTAGTGAAACATATATTTCATCGATATTATTTTCCAACACAAATGACAACATGGTTGGTAAATTAACATTTTTATTTTCAACAGAATTAAACGTTTCAGTTAATTGAATTCCATAATCCTTGTTCCTGAATAATTCTGCTAAGTTTTTTACGTTTTCTCCATTGCCAAAAATGATTACTCTTTTATTACTATCTAAAAATATTGTTCTGAATTTCTTTAAAGAAATGAAAATGAAAAATTTTATCAATGACACAGCAATCATACAAACCAAAATATAAAAAATGATTGTTTTTGAATCCGTTTTTCCCATATAAAAACCTGAAAACGAAAAACAAAATACAATAAAAAGAAAAAACTGTTTGAGTATTTTATTGATTATTTCAATTATTTTAGTGAATCTAAACACTTCATAAAAATTTACGTTTAATGAAATGATTAACCACGAAAATGAAATAAAAAAAACAAAATAGGTGGAAAATAAACTTTTAGACAAAATTAAATGTCCAAAGAAAATGATGCTAAATAAATCTAAGATAATTGTTACGGGTCTAACATATTTTGAATACCCACGTTTTTCTTTTCTCATCAATTGATATACTTTGTAAAATCTTTGTGTTCTTCTTTTAACAATTCTTCTGAAGACAACGATTTAAAGTACTCATAGGTTATTTTCATTCCTTCGGCGCGGTTTACCTTGGCTTCCCATCCCAATAATGCTTTGGCTTTGGTAGTGTTGGGTTGGCGTTGCAACGGATCGTTTATGGGCAGCGGATGATATACTACTTTTTGATTGGTTCCTGTGAGTTTGATGATCTCTTCGGCAAAATCCTTAATGGTAATTTCGTCTGGATTCCCAATATTAACCGGGTACACATAATCGGAATGCAGCAAGCGGAAAATGCCTTCAACCTGGTCGTCTACATAACAAAACGATCGAGTTTGCATGCCATCGCCAAAGATGGTTAAATCTTCACCGCGCAAGGCTTGTCCAATAAATGCTGGAATTACTCGGCCGTCGTTTAGTCTCATACGAGGACCGTAGGTGTTAAAGATGCGAACGATGCGTGTTTCTACCCCGTGAAAGGTGTGGTAGGCCATGGTAATGGATTCTTGGAAACGTTTGGCTTCATCATATACGCCACGAGGCCCTATGGTATTTACGTTTCCGTAGTATTCTTCGGTTTGTGGATGCACCAATGGATCACCATATACTTCAGAGGTTGAAGCAATGAGTATGCGGGCATTTTTGGTACGGGCCAATCCCAATAGGTTGTGGGTTCCCAAAGAACCAACCTTTAAGGTTTGGATGGGTATTTTTAAATAATCGATGGGGCTTGCAGGCGACGCAAAATGCAAGATATAATCCAACTGTCCGGGTACGTGCACAAACTTGGTGATGTCGTGGTGGTAAAACTCAAAGTGCGGGTGTTTAAACAGGTGTTCGATGTTTTTTAGATCTCCAGTAATCAGGTTGTCCATTCCAATAACATAATAGCCTTCGGCAATAAATCGATCACACAAATGGGAGCCTAAAAAACCTGCGGCTCCTGTAATTAGTATTCTTTTCATATTATTTTTCGTTTTTTACAGAGTCGCTACTGGTGTTAAAAATACAATACAGGGTTAAGAAAAAAACTATTCCTCTTTGGCGCGACAAAAATGAATCTGTCAAAAATAATATTAACATTGTTAGCGAAAAAACAATATGCATAAAATCTTTGGTAATAAAAGCTTTTTTTATATTAACAAAATTCATAAGCAACAAAATAAAACATCCAAAAAAACCAATTTCTGCAAATGTTTGCACATATTGATTGTGAAAATTAAATTCACCATTGCCGGAAAATAAATTATATTGTTTTACTTTTTTTCTAATTTGTTCTTGTGTAGCGCCCATTCCAAATCCAGTAAAGAACATATTATGTTCCTGTAACATTTCGGAGAAAATTCTAATTTGAAAAACGCGAAGTGCGGTTCCTGGGAGAAAATCATTGGGTTTAAAATTATTGTCTTTCCATGCTTGGCTTAAACTAAGATTGTAAACAACATTTTTTTTGTTTCCAATTTCCAGATTTACAGTATTATCAACAAATGCGGTCTCGTATTCTAATAAAAACCGTTCTTGGATTCTTTTTATACATACAAAAGAAAAGATTAAAAAAACTACAACTGAAATTAGAGTTAAAATTTTAATGCTTTTATCTGTCTTGGATATATAAATATAATAGCAAATAAATAGTAAAACGTTTATGAAAATGATGCTTTTTGATGACAGAAGTAGAATAAATACCATTAAAATCATCATTGCTATTTGCTCCCAAATTATTCTTTTTGTTTTTGAAAAAAAATAAAACATAGCAAAGGACGAGAATACAGACATGTAAATTGCGCTTAAATCCATTGACACTAAATCGTGGTAAAAGAAAAACTTTGTGTCTCCCTTGTCTATAAAATTAATTGTGGCTTTAAGCATGTAATACAAAGCATATAATACCATACTAAAACTAAACAACTTTAATCCCTGTTCTTTCTGATTTGAATTGAGCCTAGGTGAGAGTAAAAAGACAATCGGCATGAATAAAAAGAGAACTTCTTTTTTTAAAGCGGCAATTGTTTCTATGGAATCAATACTCCAAAAAAACGAAAGAACCATAAGTATGTATAGCAATATTGGTAATAGTAAACTAAAATTGAATTGAATGAAATTTTTATTGAATGAAAATAAACATACAACTAAAAAAAGAATAGATGTAATGCTTCCATAAGCAAAATTGAGAGGAATGGTAATTAACATTGCCGACAAAAGAATAACATATCGATTGTCAAATAAAGATTTGATGATTTTCAAGATTAATTAAGTTTATAATAGGTGTTTATTAAATAATTTCTCTTGTCCTTACTTCGTGGTTAGATCAAGAAAAGAACATTAACTATTTATAACGTGCAGGTTAGAATTTTATTATAAAAGTTGTGATTTAAATGTATAGGGCCTATTAATAAACAAATAATTCTATCTGTGGATTTTATTTCAACAATTTTTTTAAATAATTGAAAAGTGTAAAAAAAAAACTAATTTTACTGCCTTAATAATAAAATTTATTTAAATATGAAAAATGTTTTCATTATGTTGACAATATCTTCTTTGGTTTTATGCTCATGTGGAGATAAATCTGGTAAAAAAGAAGAATCGGCTTCAGGTGAGCCAATTACTGCTTTGGAAGGCTCTAAAGCGGTGAAAGTTGAACTAGATGATTATGATCGTTTTGAAGGAAAAGTAGTTGAGGCTTCTACTGGTCAATGGTTTGTTATTAAAGAAGGTGCAAGATGGAGAACCAATTCTGTCGAGTCTTCAGATGATTATTTAAAAAAATTACCCGTAGGACCTGATTATGTGGTGAAAAACGTTCCTATTGAAACCATTCAGCAATTCCCTGAAGTGGGTGAATTGTTACCCGGTGTATTCTTTAAAAAAGATGAAAAGCCGCTAACAAAATAATTTAGCAGAAAACTCTAACTATATTTCGCGCTTTTTATATCATGCTCTTTGAGTTTTTGATTAACAAAAGCGCGAAATTCGTTTTTAAATCGCTCTTCCGAAAACTTTAATGCCTCGTTTCTTATATATTCTAAATCAAATTTTTGGGTTTCAAAAACAGCTATAGATTCCATTAAAGCATCTACCGTTTGTTTTTCAAAAAACCGCCCTTTTAATTCCCTGTTTTGAGGAGGATTACGGCTATCAACTCAATTATAAATCTGATTTTTTTGCCAGCACAAAAACATTATTAAAATAGGCGGTTTGGTCTGTTGGCAAGCAGAAACTAAAAATTGTTCCTAGACAATTAAAGAGGAATATAAACGGAAATAAGAAAAAATGCCTGAGGTATTTATTTTCTGGAAGAATGTTTTTGATGTAATTGAGTTGAAATTGAAAAATTACGCGAAGGTAATTTCCTGTTTTTGTGTTTTCAATGATTTCAAAGCCATGTTTTTCGTATAAGCTTTTCAAAGCCGGCGTGGTGTATCTTGCAAAATCATACGGCATCTCGTGTTCCTCCCACATGAATGGGGTGGTTATTAAGGCAGTGCCATTTATTTTTAATACTCTATTGAATTCTTTGAGTAGTTCGTCTATATTAAAAACGTGTTCCAGGACTTCTGTGCACAAAATAGAATCAAAGTTTTTGTCTTCAAATGGAATCGTTTTTCCATCATAAAAAACATCAACTTCGCGCTGTTTGTTTTCTCTGCCTTCTATTTTATAATCAACACCAATGTAGGTTGAGGTGTTGAGAAAATAAGATTTATATGGTTTTGTGCCGCATCCAAAGTCAAGCAGAACGCCTTTTAATAGGTGCGCTCGCTTTCGAATAGCCGAAAACAATACCGTTCGTAATAGAAAATTATGATTGATGAAAAGGCCTAAAATTCCCGGTTGAAATTTTTCTTTCTGTATAATTTGTCTCAAAAACATTCGCTTTATTTTATTTTTTTGCAATTCCTTTCAAATCTAACCCGTTTACGAATACTCGTTGTAAATTGCTTCTAGATTTTTAATGTTGTGTTTAATATTGTAATGATCATTAAACGACTGTTGTGCGTTTTGCGCGAAGGCTTGGCATAATTGATCGTCCTGCAACAACGTGTTAACTTTCTCTGCAAAGGCCTCTACGTCATTTTGATTGACAACATATCCGTTATATCCGTCGCGAATTAAATCTCTGTTTCCATCACAATCGGTGACCACGCAGGGCTTGGAAAGGGCCAAGCTTTCTATAACAGCATATGGCATTCCCTCGTATCTAGCGGTGGAAAGATAGAATTTAGACTTGCTGATAATGTTGAACACATCGGTTCTAGCGGTCCAATCCAACAAGGTAACTGCTGAGGTTAGCTCTAATTTCTTGATTAGATTTTTTACAGACTCCAACTGGCCAACGTGGTGGCCTACTCCCATAATCACGAGGTGGATTTTATTGGTGTGACGAACTTGGTGCAAAGCCTTAATCATCATCTCGATGTTTTTTTGATAGGACGGTCTGCCCACCGTGCAAATGTATTCGTCTGGCCAAGTTTTGTTGATTGTTATCGGCTGGATAAGTTCAATAGGGTCAATGCTGTTTGGGAAAATAGCGGTGTTCGTGTTTTTATAATTTACTTCGTTTATTGCCCGCTGTTGCTCTGAGGCCGATGAGGCAAGAAGCAATCCGCTTTTGTTGGCGAGTAAACGCTCTATGCATAAAAAAAGGAAACGCTTGGTTTTGTTTTGAGAACTTAAATAAGAAAATGCTTGTGGGGTGTAAATTGTTTTTATGCCCAAAACCATCCCGGCAATTTTTCCGATTACGCCTCCTTTTGCGCTATGGGCATGAATTATATCAGGACGTTCTTTTTTAATAATCTTGTACGTAGAGTAAATTGATTTCAAATCGCTTAGTAATGCTATTTCTCTATAGATAGGTAATTTATATGATTTTAATTGTTGGTCATTTCTATCACTAAAAACAGTATTGGTATCTTTTAAACCATGAACAATGATGTTTTCGTATTTGTCTGAATTTATATTCTTTGTAATCAACCTCAACGACACTTCAACTCCGCCAACACAGTGTAAAATATGGGTGATTTTAATTTTTTTCATTTTTCAAAGCGATTAAACGATCTTCGCTCAAAAGTATTCTTTTTTAGAATAAGTTAAGGATTAAAATTTCGTTTTTTATTGTAAAATAGCATCTGTCTTTAGTTCAAAAAGCGTGCTTTTTATAAAAATCAACTATCTGTTGTATTATTTTTTAAAAAAAACGATATTTGTAAAGCCATAACTTAATGGTTAATTAATCTTAGTTAAAATAAATTATTTAATTTAAAGAATAGAAATGAAAAAAGCATTTATGATTGCTGGATTAGCCTTATTTTTATCTGTTTCTTGTGGTAAAAAGGAAAGTGAGGCAGAACAAAAGCCAGCTATAGAAGTTGTCAAAGACACGTTAACCGATTTTGACCGTTACGAAGGCAAAATTCTAAAAGGAAGTAATAACCAATGGTATCTAATAAAAGATGGACAACGTTGGAGAACCAATTCAATTCCTGCATCAGTAGATTATTTAAAATCGCTTCCTGTAGGGGTAAACGGACAAATAGATGATGTTATTCCAATTCAAACTTTGGAACAATTTCCAGAAGTTGGAGAGCTTTATCCAAATATTATCTTTAAAAAAGACGAAATCAAAACCGCTAAATAGGCGGTTTTTTTTATGCCTCTTTATCTTTTTAATTTGAATTATAGTGAACAAGTTGTTGCTAATGCTCACAAGGATAACAATCCTTTTGGGAAGTTCAAATTCTTATAATTTCGTTTTTTTGGTCATTTAAATTACTGTTTTGCAACCAAAATGCTGCAAAAATAGAAATCCATAATCCGCTGAAAACAATACCGTCAAATCGAATGAGGTAGTCATCGGTAATGTTGGACATCAAAAAAAGAAAGAAGAAACTCAAGACAATTGGGCTTTTTAGTTTAAATCCGAGATGTGCAATATTCAAGATGTAAAGAAATACCACTAGAACACCTAGTATTCCAAATCTGAGTAAAAAATTAAGGTATTGGTTGTGTACTGGAAACTCATATTTAGCTAAGAACTGCTGATTAGTTTCTTTATAATATTTTATTAATTCTGGCTTTCCGTCGGATGATCCTACACCAAAGGGTAAGTTTTTAACAGCCAATTCCCATGTGGTTTTCCATATTGTTAATCGAGTTACTAAAGAACTATATACGGCTATTTCTGGATGATCAATCTCGTCTAATTTTCCTATTTTATCAATATAAGAAAACATTTCTGTTGTATACTTTTCTTTCATAAAAGTATTTTTTGTTATGAATAAATAAAGCAACGAACTTGTTAGAAAAAAAGCGACAAATAGAGCATGTCTTGTCTTTTTATATGAAATTACATTTGAAAATTGAAAAGCAATAACAATTAAAAAACCCACTAAAGTATTAAAAAGAGCCATTCTCGTATTTACTAGCAACACGAAAAAAAATGACAATAAAAACAACACAATTGAGCTTATTTTAATTAAACTATTTTTCTGGCTTGTAAATTCTTTAAACAAAATAAAGAAACAAACAATAGATACAAAAGCCAAGTGCATGTTAAGAGCTGGGGCGTGAATACCTATTGAATTGGAAAACTCATAACCCATTTCCCATAAATCTTCACCGTTGTAATAATTAAAAAAAAGGTAGTCGTATACTATCCTAAATCGGATAAAGAAGAAAACCAAAATTAGAGTAGTAATGATGCTATACCATTTAAGAAGTTTATACAACTCTATTCGTTGAAAGTTTCCTAAAATAAATAGTGGGAAAAAAAATAATGATAGACTTTTTTCTAATGATTTAAAGCCTAATGAAAACGAATCATTTGTAATAAAAAAAAGAAGTTCTAGCAAAAAAGGAGAGGCAATAATCAATCCCGTTTGTATGCTGATTTTAGAAAAACTGAGTTTTTTATAAAAGAATAGGTTGTAAACAACAAATAATAAAATTAACCAAGTACATGGTTTTCTAAAAATTACGGTTACCGCAAGTAATACCAGAAATATATTAAACGTTTTTTGGAATGTCTCTTCTGAAATCTTCATAATATAAGGCAAAATAAATTAAAGGTAAGAATCCTATTTTGTGTCGTATTGAAGTGCCTAAATCGGGCTCAAAAATACCTTGAACCATAAAATAACCCATGAGAAGTAACAACGTCCAAAATTCTATTTGATTCTCTTTTCTGTTTTTTAGACACCTTGAAAACCGGACAAAAAGGATATAAAAAAATAACAATTCCCAAATTACAAAAGCAACAATTTGAGGTGAAAGTAGGTGTTTGATCATTTCTAAAACAGGCACGTTAACGGCCATAAATCCATAAACAATTCCAAAAGCTTCACCATACCATGAGTCTTGAGAAATCGGTGATTGAATTGCTGAATTGATATTTAGTCTATTAACATTATCATCAATATAATTTTCTCGGGTCAACTTTGACAAAAACTCTCCTTTGATAATTCCATGGCTAAACGATAAAAAAACAACAATCATTAAACCAGAAAAAATAGTTGAAAGTGCCTTTTTTTGGAATTTAATAAAAGAAGCTAGATACATCCCAACAGCAAAAATAGGAACAAGTATATAATACGTTCTAAAAAATGAAAAAACTATGAACAACAATAATGAAATAATTATTTTAAAACGAGTCGATTTTTTGGATAAAAAAATAAAAGGAATTGGACAAAACATTAAGAAAGTGATAAATTCTTTAGTTGGCATTGACATATATATTGCTAATAATAAAAATGCAATGTACATAATCACGTTTTTTACATTGATTATATGAAAGTTTTTAGGAATGCCTATTTTATATAAAATGTAGGTCGTAATTGGAAATTGAATCAAAGCGATAACAAAAAAAGGTAAGTGTTTCAGGCCTGTAAGATGATAAAACATGATAGCAAAAGGATAGCTTCCAACCCAACCAATTTCTTTCCCTCTATCTACAACTATTATTTTAGTATCATTAAAATACCGATCGGGTAAAATAAAAATGGTAAGTGTTGAAATGATTAAAAAAAAACCAAACCAAATCAAAAACCACAACCTGTTTTTTTTAACGACGATTTTCATTTGTTATCTTTAAGTTAAAAAGACTTTTACTTTATCTTTATTGTAAATTATAATTGCGGCAATTAAATTCCAGGCAAACATACTAATTACATAAGAAATTGCTCCTCCAGTCATTCCATATATTGGAATCAATGTTTTATTTAAGAAAAAATTTAGTACTACTGCAAAAATAAGTATAACTTGAAAAATATTTTGCCTGCCTGTCATGTTTAAATACACTTGTACACCGCCAAAAAAAGAACATATGCCTTGACCTATCATTAGTATAATTAAAGGTTCTTTAGCTTTCAAATATTGTTCGCCAAAAAAAGTTAAGATTTGTGTTGCAAATAGACAAAAAAATAAAACGGTTGGAATTGAAATAATAAAAATCATTCTCGCGCTTTGACGCATTGTTTTGCTTAAATCGGTTAGATTTTTCGAGAAAAATAATTCTGCTATTTTTGGCGAAATGGTAATGTTTACTGAATTCATTACAACTAACAATAAAGTCATTAATTTAACAGCTAAAGAATAAAAAGCCACCTCTTCATTTCCTTTGTATTTCTTTATAAACATGACATCAAAACTCATTAATAGAAAAATAGCTAAAGTGCTTACAGCAATAGGATATGATTTAAAAAATATAAATCGATAGGATATTGCTTCTTCTTTTTTAACTTCTTTATAGATGCTCTTATTATTAAAAATAGAAATAATCATTACGGTAGAAATAATCGATAAAAAGAAAAATCCTATTAAAAATGTCTCTACCAAAAACGTTTCTTTATGTATATAAAACAATAGTATTGAACCGATTATAACAGATAAATATTTGAATGTGTTTCTAAATAATTCGGCGATATATATAGATTCTAAAGCCCTAAGAACCTCTGTGTTTAAAATAGTTAAACAATAAAAAAACAAAAGCAAAGTCGCTTTTAGTATGATAATGTATATTTTGTCATCATTTAAAAATAAATTTATTGTGTTTTGGCTAATTAAAAAAAGCAATGCTAAACTTATCAAGCATGTCACTAAAATTAAGAAAACCATTTTTAAGTAGATTTCTTTTAAACCACCCAGCTGGTCGCTACTTTTTAACATTCCTGTAAAATAAAAAATAGATTGATCAGCTCCAAGGATACAAATGCTTCCTAAAATTAAAAGATAACTCCGGATAAAATCGTATTGTCCAATTATTTTAGGATCGTACGTGTTGGTCAGAAAAAGCGTAAACCCGAAAAGCGTCACCACTCCCAAAACTCGCAAAAACATGGTCTTTACGATTTGTTGCAATACTTTATTGTTGGTAATTTTCTTAATTTTTTCTTTCATTAAAGAAGGGATTGAATCTATCTTTTGACTATTGTTAAAAATCTATCTTTATTATACTTTCCTGCCACATCTTTATATCAATTCCAGTCGTTTTCTTGATTTTAGATTTATCCAAAACACTGTATTTAGGTCTTTGAGCTGGGGTTGGAAAACTTGAGGTCGTAATTGGCTTTAAGTCGACATGGATATTATATACTTCGAATATTTGTATTGCAAAATCATACCAACTGCATTGTCCTTCATTGCTGAAGTTGTAAATGCCAAAGATGTCGGTTGTCGGTTGTTGCGCTTCGATAAGCTCAGTGTGATAAATTATTTTTACCAAACATTCGGCTAAATCAACTGCATTTGTTGGTGTTCCTATTTGGTCATTCACTACAGAAATTGAATCTCTTTCGGAAGCCAATCGCAACATAGTTTTCATAAAATTATTCCCAAATTGTGAGTAAACCCATGATGTTCTGATAATATAATAGTTTTCAAAAACTGCCTGAATTGCATTTTCTCCGTCTAATTTGGTTTGACCATAGACACCTGTTGGATTTGGGATGTCGTTTTCTGAATAGCCCCTCGACTGCGCTCGGGGTGATAATTTAGAGAAATCGCCATCAAAAACAAAATCGGTAGAAATATGAAGTAAGACGGATGAAAATTCTTTGCAAACGGAAGCTAAATTTTTGGCGCCAATAACATTAATTAAATGCGCTTTTTCAGCTTCACTTTCTGCCTTGTCAACGGCGGTATAAGCTGCGGCATTTATGCAATAATTGGGTTTTATTTTAAAAAAAACTGCTTGGCAACTTTCTAAATTAGTTATGTCTAAATCGGACGAAGAACAGAAAATAAAATTAAGTTCAGGATAATTTTTTTCAATAAATTGCAAACTCTGACCTAATTGTCCGTTGGCTCCGGCTACTAAAACTACCATACTTTTTTGGCGTTTTCTAAATTGGGAAGTACTTTATCTTTTTCAGAAACAATTAAGTTTTCCGTTGGGAAATCCCAATCAATATTGATGGTTTGATCATTATAACTGATTCCGCCTTCGGAGGCTTTGTTGTAAAAATTATCGCATTTGTAAAAAAATGTAGCGGTTTCGCTCAAGACCAAAAAACCGTGGGCAAACCCTCTGGGGACAAAAAATTGTCGCTGGTTCTCGGCCGACAATTCGGTAGAAAAATGTTGTCCATATGTAGGTGAATCGGGACGAATATCAACCGCCACATCCAATACGGATCCAGATAAGACGCGGACCAACTTGGCCTGGGCGTATTCGCTTGTTTGGTAATGCAGCCCTCTCAATACACCTTTAGTAGAAAAAGATTGATTGTCTTGCACAAAGTGTACGGATTGACCTGTTGCTTTTTGAAAGGTTTGTTCGTTAAAACTTTCCATAAAATACCCTCTTTCGTCGAGAATAACATTGGGTTCGAGGATGAAACAACCGGCTAAAGGGGTGGCGATAAAATTCATGGTTTACAAAATACTAAGTAAGTGGGTTCCGTATCCGCTTTTTAATAAAGGTTGCGCAAGTGCTCGCAATTGATCGGCATCAATGAAGCCCATTTTGAATGCAGCTTCTTCAATAGAGCCTATTTTGAGTCCTTGGCGCTCTTCGATTACCTGCACAAACTGTGAGGCTTGCATGAGTGAGTTGAACGTTCCGGTATCGAGCCAGGCGGTTCCGCGATCAAGTATGCTCACTTTGAGTTTGCCGCGTTTCAGGTATTCTTTGTTGATGTCGGTGATTTCCAATTCGCCACGATGACTCGGTTGGATGTTGGCGGCAATATTTACCACCTCGTTGTCGTAAAAATAAATGCCGGGCACCGCAAAATTTGATTTGGGATGGGTTGGTTTTTCTTCGATAGAAAGGGCCTTACCCTGCGCGTCAAAATCTACTACGCCATACCGCTCAGGATCTTGTACGTGATAGGCATAAATAATGCCCCCGTCGGGATCGTTATTGGCCAACAACAAATCAGACAAACCGGTTCCGTAAAATATATTGTCGCCCAAAACCAAGGCTACTTTATCGTTTCCAATAAATTCTTTTCCAATTATAAAAGCCTCGGCCAATCCATTCGGGTGTTCTTGCACCGCGTATTCAAATCGGCAACCCAAACGTGATCCGTCGCCCAACAATTGACGAAACAACGGCAAATCGTGGGGAGTAGAAATGATTAAAATTTCACGGATTCCCGACCACAATAAGGTCGACAAGGGGTAGTAAATCATGGGTTTGTCGTAAATGGGCATCAACTGCTTACTTACGGCCAGGGTTAGGGGATGCAAACGTGTGCCAGATCCGCCGGCTAAGATTATTCCTTTCATTTATTGGCGGGTTATTTTTTTCTTTTGTGTTTCATAGAACAATTTAAAAACATGAAACAGCAAAAAAAGAAAAAACAGTACAAAAGGAAATAGTAATTTCATTTTTCCGTTTATTCCTTTTTTGTTAATATTATTAATAATTAAAGCGGTTTTCTTAATTGTTTGGCTGTAATTGATTTTAGATAATTCTTGTTGGGCAATTTCTTCTATTAATTTATTTTTAGATTCAATTATATCATTCAGTTGGGTGTTTTCGTTGTAGTAAACCAACTTGTCGTTTTTAGGGCTGTTAGATGAAGATGAAGAAAAACCATTTAATAGTGCGTCGATTTGATTTATTATTTCTTGGTTTTTAGTGATTTTTATTTCTGTGTTCTTTAAAATGGTTTTTTGTAATGCTAGATAAAAAGAATTGTTATTTAAATATTTTAATATTGGCTCAATGGCGTCTTTTTCGTTTATTTTATTAATTGTAGTGATTTTAATTGAATGGAGCGGGTAATTTTTACTTGTAATATCATCTCTCATTACTTTATTAATATCACTGTTTTCCGCCAGCAACTTCATCATTTCAAAATTTTGAGTATTTTGTGCGTTTGTAGCAATTTTCGTATTATTATTGATTAAACTATAGATGTCTATAATTGGGCTAATTTTAATTGAAATAATGTTTTCTGGATTTTTTATGCCAATAGAATTCATAAATGCAATATTGTCTTCGGAGATTTTAGTAGATAGGAGGTCAACCTTTGAATACAAGTACTCTGTGCTTCCAAAATTGGGAGAAACAATTATTTCTGAATAATATTTTTTATTGTTATTATCTATATAATAACCAAAAAAAACACCTATAAGCCCTATTATTGATAGTGCTATAATGTTTTTTTTAATAAAAAGTAAAAATCGAAAAATCGAAAATGTAAAATTACTTATAGATTGATTAATGTGTTTTACTAGTTTGCCTAAATCAATTTCTTGGTCGTGATTGGTGTTTGTGTTCATTTTTTTTAATTTAATAGTTGTTCTAATATTTTTATAGTAATTAAATAAGTGGGTTTTACCCCGGTGGTGCCCAATCCGCCCGAAGCCAAAGTGCTTCCAGTTTCTAGTGGATTATCCGAAGCATAATAGGCATAGCGCACTTTTACATCGGGAGCGATACTTTTTCTGATTTTGGAGGCCGATTGAATCGCTTTTTGGTAATAGGCGCCTTCCATTTCAAGTCCAATTACGCCCCAGGTAGAATCCAAGAAAAACTTGAGCAAATCTTTGTTTTGCAAGGAAGTTCCCAACACCGTAACCATGGGACCTGCGAAAACCGGAATGCCTGAGTGGGCAAAGTGAGTAGGAGTTAATTCGTTTTCAAACGGATAATTATCGCCGGTACCTTCGTTAATGTGGGCGGTAGGAATCATGATATCCCCTTTTTGTCCGTTTAAAATCCCTGCCTTGCCCATAATCGAAACCGATTTTACATTCATAAAAATAGCGGAGTCTTTAGAAAATTTATAGGGCTTCAACAATTCGTCAATGGTTTCGTAGGCTTGTTCGCCAAACGCATAATCCATTACAATAAGAACGGGGTTTTCTTCGCCAACTTTTGCGCTCGGAAAAGCAGTTTCAGCCCAATTTATTTTGGCTGTGTCAAAGATTTGCACGTCGATATTTGTGCCAGAACGGTCAGGAATACTAATCATTCCATGCGCCAACGCGAAGGTTTCCACTTTTTTACGCAAGGCTATTGCTTCGGGTTTACTCAGCTCTTCAAAAATCGCATATTCGGGTTGTCCTTTACATTCTTTCTGTAAGACCGATGGCGCAAATATAGCATTCATCACGCTGTGCATGTTGGCGCTAATAATATGTATGGGCCGATCGAGTAATTCCTGTTGTTGCAAAACCTCTTTGATGGTATTAGCCCATAATTCGCCGTGATTATGATGGCCGAGTCGTTCTCTTAAAATAGGACTAAACGTAATGGTTCGTTTATTATTGTCTACTGTTTCTTCTATGGCTAGTTTCCCCAACCAATAAATCACGTGTAAAAAACGATCGGGTTTTTCCGAGGTGCCAAATGCATCATAAATGCCCATAATTTCGGCAAAACTTCTTCCTAAAATATTAGCTACGTGCGAAACCGCCACTTCTTTCTCAATTAAGGTCAATTTTTTTGGCTGAAGCACCGCTTGTGCTAATTTGTGCCAATCGCGAGTAAATTCGCCGTTTTCGTCTAGTAAAACCCGGTCTTTTATTTTGTGTGATTCGATGAAAATAAAAGTCAAATGCGTGAGAATATCGTAGATGTCAGAGCGGCCACGCGTAATCTCCACGTTCATTTGTTCTTCGTCGATGCGGTAACAATTACGTCGGCGTTTGGGTGGAATAATTGCTTTAAAATGCGAATGCACATAGCCTTCGTCTGAGGTGAGATTGATGTACCGGCATTCTTCTATTCCGATAGGCAAGCGTTCAATTACATACAAAAGCCCGTTGAGCTCTACTTTTTCTTCGGCGATTGAGCCATAAATTTCGGGGCGCAACAACAACAGAGCCTCGCGCAAGGTTTCACCAGAAACCCCCATGGGTTTGTAGTACCCGCGATTAAACAAATGCCGCATCGTAATGTATAATTTCTCCACAGCACTTGAAGATTCTTGTGCGCGAGATCGTACGATGTTTTTTAGTTCTTTCATTGGGTTGGGTTTTCTAACCTGCAAATGTACGGTTTTTAAAGTATACGAAGTTTGCCGGCGATAACCCGGTCGTTGCTTAGGCGTGGGATTTTGTTTTGTCCGCCCAATTTTCCGATCGATTTCATGTAGACTTGAAAACCTTGCGGTGCTACAGTTGTAATCACCAAGCGGCGCAATACGTTGCCCACAATCAAATCGTCGTAATAGCTGTTTTGTTTGCGCAGTTCAGCTTCGATGGTTTGGGCAAATGCGTCCATATTTTGGGGAGCTTGTTCAAACTCAATAAACCATTCGTGGTAGGGCAAACCGGTGGCCGGTGTAATTTGTGGCGCCACGGTAAATTCATTCACGCGAACTGCATGTTGTTGGACTGCCACCGACAAAGCTTGTTCTACTTCTTTGCCAATTACGTGTTCGCCAAAAGCCGAAATAAAGTGTTTAATGCGGCCGCTCACGATAATTTTATAGGGTTTTAAGGAGGTAAATTGTATGGTGTCTCCAATATTATACCCCCATAAACCTGCGTTGGTCGAAATAATCAACACATAATTAACGCCCAACTCTACTTGACCAATGGTGAGTCGCGGTGGGTTTGGCGAATAAAAAGCGTCTGCCGGAATAAATTCATAAAAAATCCCGGCATTAAGCAAGAGTAATAATCCAGGATCATTTGGTTTGTCTTGGTAGGCAAAAAATCCTTCCGAAGCAGGAAACAACTCAATAGTGTCCACTTTTCGGCCGATGAGATTTTCAAATTTAGCCCGATAGGGCTCAAAATTTACACCGCCGTAAATGAATAAATTGAAGTTTTTAAACAACTCTCCAACTGGTTTGCTGGTTTGTTGTTGCAGTTTCTCAAAATACATTTGCACCCAAGAGGGAATGCCTGAAATGACCGTCATGTTTTGCGCAACCGTTTCGTTTACAATAGCATCGACTTTGGTTTCCCAATCTTCAATGCAATTGGTTTCCCAGGAAGGGAGTCGGTTTTTTTGCAAATAGGCGGGCACAAAATGCGCTACAATTCCCGATAATCGGCCCAATTGTATGCCGTTTTTTTGTTCCAAAACAGGGCTTCCTTGTAAAAATATCATTTTACCCTCCACAAAATGGGCGTTGCCGGTTTGGTGTATATAATTCAAAATAGCGTTGCGAGCGGCAACTACATGAAACGGCATCGATTCTTTGGTGAGCGGAATGTATTTGGCGCCCGAAGTAGTGCCTGAGGTTTTGGCAAAATACAGCGGTTTTCCCGGCCATAAGATGTTAGATTCACCGGCCACCACTCGATCAACATAGGGTTTTAAGGCTTCGTAATCCCGAACAGGAACTTGCGTAGAGAAATCTTGGTGGGTTTTAATGGTTGCAAACGCATGGTCTTTTCCAAATTGCGTGTGTTGAGCGGCGGCAATGAGTTTTAAAAATACCGCTTGCTGCGTCTCAACTGGACGATTAATCCATCGCTGGTTTTTGTGGTATACCAACCAAGCAAATACTTGAGCCGCAATAGATTTGATAGACATAAATTACGGGTTGGGAAATTGTTTTTTTAGAGCCGATTCTGTAGCCCAAATTAAATAGACACAACTCAAAATTATCAATGTAGTTCCTATAATAACAGTTGTTTTATGTGACATTGGGATTGCTGTGTTTACAAACGAGGAAGCAACTAATAAAACCCCAATCTGCATCATTTTTATAGCCGAAAACCGCTGGGAGAAATCCCAGGCTTCTTGACTTTTTGTAGAGCCCGATGTACGATAGCCGTAGAAATAATTGATTTTTTTTGGAGGAAAAACATACACCACAGCAGCTGTGATGATAAAAATAAAGCCCACCAAAAAGGTTTGTGGATTGATGCTGTTAGCGAGTTGATTGAGTTGTTCTCCCATAATTAATTAAAAGCCATGTATTGGGTTGGGTCAACGGGCTGTCCGTCTTTCCATAATTCAAAATGCAAAGGGCCGCTAGTTGATTCGCGTCCAGCGGCTCCCGCCAAGGCAATAACTTCCCCGGTTTTTACTACATCGCCTTGCTCTTTGGTTTGTGATGCGGCATTTTTATACACCGAAATAAACCCATTGGTGTGGCGCACCACGATTACAAAGGCGTTGGTGGGTGTCCAATCGGAGAAAATGACAGTTCCATCGGCGATGGATTTAATGGGGGTGTTTTTGGCCACCGCCACCTCTAGATATAAATGCTTGTTTTTTACGCTGTATTTTTGGGTAATGGTTCCATTTACAGGCGCAAACATTACCACGTTTACTTTGGCTTTGGCTTTTTCAAATAAATTGTACTTGTCTTCTTTGTCGGCCAATTCGCGAATTTTCACTTCTTCGGGCGAGGCTTCGAGCGAAACCACTTCTTTCTCTACCGATTTAGTGGCCATGATTGAATCTTTACTCAAGTGAGCATAATCTAAATTTCCGGTTAGGATTTGTTTGATCGAGGCAATATAAGCTTCGTTTTTTTGCAGCGCCACCGTGAGTGAGTCTGATTTTAAAGCCAGCTCTGTAGCGTCTTTTTTTAGTTTTGTAGAAGCGTAGCCTGGAAGCCTGGAATAAACTCCCGAAGTGGCGTAAATGCGATAAGAAAAGTAGTAAGAGTAACAATTAAAATAGCGGCCGAGGTGGCTACCACAAACACATTCATTAAGGTGAGTCGAAGGGAAAAAAGCTCAGCAAAAGTATCTTCGTTTACAATCACTAAACGATTTTTGGCAAACAATTTTTCTTTGAGCAGTTGTCGTTTTAATCGGTTTTCGGCCATTTTGAGGGATTGTGCTACAAATGTATAAATTTATAGTTCTTTTGGGAGTGTTCGTTGGTTTTGTTCTTATATTTGCTTGCTAATTAAAATTAACGCACTATGACAACACTAGCTATTTTTTTAGGCGAAGTAGGGCCCATGCAAATTATACTTGTTTTGGCTGTGATTTTGCTTATGTTCGGCGGGAAAAAAATCCCAGAATTAATGAAAGGATTGGGAAGCGGAATCAAAGAATTTAAAAACGCCGCCAAAGATGACCAACCGGCTGCGCCCAAAAAGGACGAAGAGACAAAAGCATAAATTTTTTATTTTTTTTTATTTCACCCCAAATTACACATTATATGTGTCGTTTGGGGTGTTTTTTATAGAATCATGGTCAACTGGATGCGTTTGCGCGTCTCGTCCAGGTTGCCGGTTTGGTCTTTACGATACCGTGCAATAAATAGGATGGTACAATCGTCTTGTAATAAAGAAAGTGTATTTTGAATGGATTGCGGTGAAGGAAATAAATGCAGGAGAAGGAAATTATGTACACGAAATTTTAGCTACCCGTTGGGCGTGTCGGCCTCCTT
Organism: Flavobacterium sp.; assembly: GCA_026390995.1. GTDB lineage: Bacteria > Bacteroidota > Bacteroidia > Flavobacteriales > Flavobacteriaceae > Flavobacterium. The sequence goes on along the minus strand of JAPLEX010000015.1, from coordinate 50,020 downwards.
CAAATGGCGTTTGCAAAAAGGTGTCTACCATTTCTATCACTTGGGGAATGGCGGTGAATCGAGCGGGAATACTCAATACATTTGCATCGTTGTGGGTGCGAGCTAAAAAAGCAATTTCTTTGGTCCAACACAAAGCGGCACGAATGTCTTGGTGTTTATTGGCGGTCATGGCAATGCCATTTCCTGATCCACAAATTACGATACCAAAATCGGCAATTTTATGGGCCACGTCTTGGGCCACTAAATGCCCAAAATCGGGATAATCTACACTGTCAAAACTGTCGGTTCCGTGATTGATGATTGTATGGCCTAAATTTTCTAAATGATTTACAATAGCTTGCTTATAGGCGGGTCCGGCGTGGTCGTTTCCAATGGCGATTTTCATAGTGGCGTGTTTTTTGTTTATAAAAGCGTTATGTTGATATTTTTTCTAAGTCGTTGATTTCTACGGGAGGTAAAATCAACAGCTTTTGTTTATAACTAAAGATAGAAAATTAGAACTTTTTCTTGTTTGTGTTATAAAAATGTGTAATCCAAAATAGAAACCGAAAAAACAACAAAAGTTAATGGAATTTATTGTTTAGTTATTCCCAGAAAACAGTTGTTTATACACATAAAAAAGGGTCTCTACTTATTTACAAAACTACTTTATTTTTACTTATGAACAGTTGTTTATAGTGTTTTAAAATAGGTTTAAAATCAAGGAATTAGTTTATATAAGTTGTGTTGATAACCTATTATTAACTTCTTTTAACTTAAAATACAAGTAAATAAAAATAAATTTATCAGCCTTATGAACACCCTATAATAACCACCATAAATTAAATTTTAAATTTCTTTTATTTTTAATGTTTTTACTAGTTGTTGAAAACTATGCTATGATTAGATTTTAAAAATTTCTTGAATTATTTAAATCTGTGTAGCTAATCTCTACTGTAATGAAAAGTTATTTTTATACTAATTCTAATTATTTACCAAGATTACTACTTGGTTTATTTGTAATTTTCAAACCTGATTGAAAAGACCTCATGAAAAAGAAACTCCATAAAGTAGGAAAGAAACCAAACTCATTTTCCGAAAAAATTCTAAAAATACTCTCTCAAAACGCGAATAAATCGTTTAACTATAAACAAATTGCAGCCGTTTTAGAGGTTACAGATACCAAAAGAAGAAACGAAATTATTTTAGATTTAAAAGTACTGGCTGCCCAAAAAGTAATTATTGAAACCGAGCCAGGGAAGTACTTAGTTAAAGCTGTGAGTCAAGATTACTACGAGGGAGTGATTGACATGACTACTCGAAAAACAGCCTATTTTATAAGCCCTGATTTTGAGGACGATGTATTTATTCCAACACCAAATTTAAATCACGCCTTAGATAAAGACAAAGTAAAAGTCTATGTCTACAATCGCCGAAGAGGAAAAAAACCAGAAGGGGAAGTAATTGAAGTGATTGAACGCGCCAAATCAGAATTTGTGGGTGTGATTGATATCCAGAAAAATTTTGCTTTTGTGAGTACCGCCAATCCCAAAATGTATACCGATATTTTTATTCCACTAGCTAAAATTGGGGAGGCCGAACAAGGTGATGTGGTGGTGGTAAAAATAGAAGATTGGCCAAAAAAAGCGGATAGTCCGTTTGGATCAGTGATTCAAGTGCTTGGTAAACCAGGTGAACACAATACCGAAATTCATGCCATCTTAGCCGAATACGGTTTGCCTTATGATTTTCCTCCTGAAGTAGAAGCCTATGCCGAACAATTAGATACGTCAATTCAGGAAAGTGAAATAAAAAAACGCCGCGACATGCGGAAGGTTTTAACTTATACAATTGACCCAAAAGATGCCAAAGATTTTGACGATGCCTTGTCGTTTCAAGTCTTAGAAAATGGAAATTACGAGATTGGGATTCATATTGCCGATGTTTCTTATTACCTAGAAGAAGGCACCGCTTTAGATGAAGAAGCCTATAATCGGGCCACTTCTGTTTATTTAGTAGATCGTGTGGTTCCGATGTTGCCCGAAGTGTTATCTAATTTTGCTTGTTCACTTCGTCCGCACGAAGAAAAATATACCTTCTCTGCAATTTTTGAGATAAATACAAAAGCCGAAGTAGTAAACCAGTGGTTTGGTCGTACGGTCATTTATTCCGATCAACGTTTTGCTTATGAAGAAGCGCAGCACATTATTGAAACCAAATCGAATACCATTCCAACTGAAATTTCAATCACCGGAAATACGTATACGGTTTCTGACGAGCTGGTTCACGCCACCATTACTTTAGATGAATTAGCTAAAATTTTGCGCAAAAAACGCATGCAAAATGGGGCCATTTCCTTTGATAAAGTAGAAGTAAAATTCAATCTCGATGCCGAAGGAGAACCCGAAGGTGTGTATTTTAAAATTGCCAAAGACGCCAATCACCTCATCGAAGAATTCATGTTGTTGGCCAACAGAAAAGTGGCTGAGTTTATTGGGAAACAAAAGAAAACTTTTGTGTATCGTGTGCACGACGAACCCAATGAAGATAAATTAATCAATTTACAAACTCTTGTGGCTAAGTTTGGGTACCGACTTAATTTTCAATCCAAAGATTCTATTTCAAAATCTTTGAATAATTTACTCAGTGAAGTGGTGGGTAAAAAAGAGCAAAACATGGTCGATACCCTTGCGATTCGCACCATGAGTAAAGCCAAATACACTACAGATAATATTGGTCATTATGGCTTAGCTTTTGATTATTATACACATTTTACTTCGCCCATTCGTCGTTATCCCGATGTGATGGTGCACCGTTTGTTGCAATTTTATTTAGATGGAGGAAAATCGGCCGGGGTTGAGATTTATGAAGAAAAATGTGCGCATTCGTCCAATCGAGAAAGTTTAGCTACCAATGCCGAACGCGACAGCATCAAATACATGCAAGTGAAATACATGCAAAATCACAAAGACGAAGAGTTTTTGGGCGTAATTTCTGGGGTAACCGAATGGGGAATTTATGTAGAAATTAGTTCCAATAAATGCGAAGGTATGTGCCGAATCAGAGAAATTAAAGATGATTATTATACTTTTGATGAAAAACAATATGCCTTGGTGGGTGAAATTTCAAAAGCCCTTTTGCAGCTCGGCGACGAGGTATATGTAAAAGTAAAAACCGCCGATTTAGTAAAAAAACAATTGGATTTTCATTTTATTAGACGAAAAGAATAACAAACTAAAAATTAGTATAACTGGCTTATTATGAAAAAACTAGCTCTTATTATTATTGTATTAGTAAGCACATTTAGTCGTGCACAAGTAACTAGAAATGTAGGTGATTTTACAAATATTAGCATATTTGATAAAATAAAAGTTCAACTCATTCCTGCTGATGAAAATAAAGTTGAATTAGACGGGGTTAATTCGGCAGAAGTAGAGGTAATCAATAAAAACGGCACAGTGAAACTTAGAATGCCGTTTGCAAAATTTTTATCTGGCGAACAGATCGAAGCTAAAATATATTACACCGAATTAAACTCAATCTTAGCCGCCGAAGGATCAAAAATTAGTGCTGAAACACGGATAAAATCGGATGCTTTATTGATAGAAACCAAAGAAGGTGCTCTAGTCAATTTAAATATAGAAACAGAGAACCTTAAACTTAAAGCCTATACAGGTTCTGTAATAAAACTAGAAGGAATCACCCATTATTTGGACGCGGTGGTAAATACAGGCGCCGATCTAAAAACAAAAGAGTTAACCACAAAACACGCTTTGGTTAATGTTAATACAGGGGGAATTGCCTCGGTAACAGCCACCGAATATTTAAGCGTAAAAGTAGTGGCGGGCGGTTCTGTTTTTGTGTATGGCAATCCGGAAAAATTAGAGCAATCCGTTACGGCTGGCGGAACAATTAGTATAAGTAAAGATTAAGTATGTTGCAAGATTTTTTATCCGGAATTCCCTTGGGAATTTTTTTAAGTTTCATGGTAGGCCCCGTGTTTTTTGTCTTGCTTGAAACTTCGGCTGTAAAAGGTTTTCGTGCTGCCTTTGTTTTTGATCTAGGGGTTGTTACAGCCGACGTGGTTTTTATCACCATTGCTTATTTTAGTAGTTATCGCCTCATTCAAAGCATTAAAAACGATCCGGCTATTTATCTTTTTGGTGGAATTTTAATGCTGACGTATGGTGTAATTTCTTTTTTAAAAACCAAAAAAGCTAAAAAAGAATTAATCGAAAATGACGACGACGAAGAATTGGTAAAAAACAACTACCTAGGGATATATATCAAAGGGTTTTTATTGAATTTTATCAACGTAGGAGTTTTGCTTTTTTGGTTTCTAATCCTAATCACGGTAGGTCCTAAATTACAATTAGAAACCCCAAGAATGGTGGTGTTTTTTAGTTCGGTAATAGGTTTTTATTTGGTGGTTGATATAGGTAAAATCATATTAGCCAAACAGTTAAAAAACAAAATGACGCCGGTAAACATATTAAAAATCAAAAAAGGCATCAGTATTTTATTGATGGTATTTGGTATTGTATTGATGTTACAAAGTTGGTTTCCAAGCGAAAACAAACTCGCTAAAAAAGTATTGGAAAAAATAGATTAACAACGAGTATGGTTATAAAACAAAAAAACCCTCAAGTATATTGAAGGTTTTTTTTGAGGCATCGTCCGGATTCGAACCGGAGTAGGAGCTTTTGCAGAGCCCAGCCTAGCCACTCGGCCACGACGCCTTATAATTGGATGGCAAACTTAGGAAAAAAATCAATAATTCCTAACAATCCCAACACATTAATTTCGGTATTCTTCCATTTCTATGGTTACCATTTCAACATCGCCATCAATGGGTGGATTAATTTTTGATACCCGAATTAGAATTCGAGATACAGCAGGGGATTCCTTAAAAACGCGAAGAATAATTCGGTTTGCCACATGCTCCAGTAAGCGGGAACGAATGGCCATTTCGTCGACAACTACTCGATTCAAAAACACATAATCTACGGTGTCTTCTAGCTCGTCGGTCATTGATGATTTACGTACATCTGTTTTGATTTCTAGATCTACCCGATAGTCAGCGCCTATAGCAGCTTCTTCGGCGAGGCATCCGTGATACGAATAGGTGCGAATATTGGTCAGTTTGATGATTCCCATGACAAAAGTATGTCAACCGAAGAAAAATCCCTCAACTTTGTTGAGCAAATTATCGAAGAAGATCTTAAAAACGGCTTGTCGTCAACAAAGCTCCGTTTTCGTTTTCCGCCAGAACCAAATGGGTATTTACACATTGGTCACGCGAGTTCGATAGGATTAAATTTTGGCCTTGGCCTTGATTATAATGCGCCGGTTAATTTGCGTTTTGACGACACCAATCCAGCCAAAGAAGAGCAAGAGTATGTAGACGCCATCAAGCGTGACGTGCAATGGTTGGGCTACCAATGGGCCGAAGAACGCTATGCTTCTGATTATTTTCAACAACTATACGATTGGGCCGTACAATTTATCAAAAACGGAAAGGCCTATGTTGACAGCCAAACTTCTGAAGAAATGGCGATTCAAAAAGGAACCCCCTCTACACCAGGAGTGGATAGTCCGTTTAGAAACCGTTCTGTCGAAGAAAATTTAGATTTATTTACCCGCATGAAAAACGGAGAATTCCCTGAAGGAACCCATATTTTACGTGCTAAAATCGATATGAAATCGACCAATATGTTGATGCGCGATCCCATTATGTACCGTATTCTTCATAAACACCACCACCGCACCGCAGACGCTTGGTGCATTTACCCGATGTACGATTGGGCGCACGGCGAAAGTGATTATTTGGAACAAATTTCCCATTCGTTTTGTACCCTCGAATTTTTACCACACCGTGAATTGTATGATTGGTTTTTAGATCAGATCAGTGACAACTCTAAAGTGCGGCCAAAGCAACGGGAATTTGCCCGCAGAAATTTAAGCCATACCGTGGTCAGCAAACGCAAACTGTTGCAATTGGTCAAAGAAAATCACGTGAAAGGTTGGGATGATCCAAGAATGTCAACCATTTCAGGATTGCGACGCAGAGGGTATACCCCAATCTCTCTAAGAAATTTTACCAAAACCATCGGAATTGCCAAGCGTGATAACCTGATAGATGTTTCGGTTTTGGAGTTTTGCATACGGGAAGATCTAAATAAAATTGCCCCTCGAGTAATGGCGGTGTTAGATCCTGTAAAGCTGATCATCACCAACTATCCGGAAGAGCAAGTGGTTTGGTTGGACGCCGAAAACAACCCTGAAGATGAAGCGGCTGGCTCTAGAAAAATACCCTTTTCAAGAGAAATATACATTGAACGCGAAGATTTTTTAGAAGAGGCGCCTGCTAAATTTTTTAGGTTGAGTATCGGAAAAGAAGTGCGACTCAAAAATGCTTATTTCATCAAAGGCGAAAGCGTAGTAAAAGACGCCCAAGGCTACATCACCGAAATTCACGCCACCTATGATCCCGAAAGTTTAAGCGGAAGCGGAACCGAAGCCAGTCAACGCAAGGTTTCAGGTACTTTACATTGGGTTTCAGTAGCACAAGCTATCCCGGCCGAAGTGCGTTTGTACGATCGTTTGTTTGTAGACGAAGCTCCCGACTCACACAAAGAGAAAGATTTCTTAGAATTTGTAAACCCCAATTCGTTGCAAATCGTGACCGGTTTTGTAGAACCGAGTTTGCAAAATGCGGCGGTAGAAGATAAATTTCAGTTTCAACGGTTGGGTTATTTCACGGTAGACAAAGACAGCACTGCCACACAATTAGTCTTCAATAAAACCGTGGGGCTCAAAGATGCGTGGGAAGAAAAAGGCAAGAAAGAAGAAAACGCCATCACCAACACCTTAAAAGAACTGAATAAATATTTTAAAGTCGCTACCGATGCCGAACGAGCAGAAATTAGCGAGCAATTGGCGGCAAATTTACAAGCGATTACCAATTTTAGTTTGTTGCAAAACACCATCAAAAAGAACCTCAATAACACCAAAGCTTCTTTGTTGTTGGTCAATTTAATTCTTAGACATACCGCAGTAGTTCGTTTTACTGATTTAGAGCAAGAAACCATTCAAAAATTAGTGAGTTTGTCTTTTGCTAGCGAATCGGCTTATGTGCGCTTGGCGGTATTGATCAACCTAAACAATCATTCGCAGTTGTGGAAAGAATTTTTACCACAAATACAAGCCCTACGCAGCAACGAGAAAGACTTGGCTGTGCAACAATTTATTGATTCAACGTGTTAATATGAGAAATTTTGCAGCAACTTGTTTACTGTTGATTGGAATAGCTTTTACCAGTAACGCCCAATACGGCTACCGCGACGGAAACAGAATTGGTCTTAGCGCCGGAATTACTCAACTGGGTTTAACCACCTCTAATTTTTCAACAAAACCCAGTTCGGGTTGGATGGGAGGCTTATCGGTGCGGGGAAATTATTACAATAATTTTAGTATGATTTTTGGGATGCAATTCACTGAAAGTCATTTCACGATCGCCACCAAAACTCCTGCCCTTCAAAACAGAGAAACGCCCTTTAAAGTTATGGGGGCTCAAATCCGCTTGTTGTTGAGTTACAACTTAGTTAAAGACCATGTTTCGCTTGATTTTGGTCCCGTACTGCAAGTGAGTGACAAACTAAAGATAAAAGCCACCGACGAAAACAATAGCCTTACCGGAACACCTTTGGTCGCAAAAGATATTTTGGATGTAACCAAAGTAAACGGCAACCTGTATATAGGAATATCAGCTGGAAATAAACGGGTGCGTGCGGTTGCTTTTTACCAATATGGCGTGAACAACTTTTTGAATCACCTGAATCAAAATGAGGTATTGTTGGCCAAAAATTTAGGTAAAAAATTTGACGGACATTTGGGTTTACTGAGCGCCCAGTTGCTGGTTAATTTATAGCGTTTGAATCGCTTTTTGCAGGCGGGTAATGGTTTCTTCTTTGCCAATTAGTTCGGCAATATCAAACAAATGAGGTCCTTTTAACGCGCCCACCAAACTCAATCGAAACGGCGGCATGATTCTACCCATTCCAATTTCATGTGTGGTCATCCATTCTTTTACCGTGTTTTCAATTTGAAGGGAGCTGAAATCTGCTATTCCATCTAATACCGTGATGAGTTGTTGCAACAAATCGGCCGTGTCTTCTTTCCAGTTTTTGGCCGCTTTTTCGTCATAGGCAGTTGGGGCTTCAAAAAAGTAATCACTCAAACTCCAAAACTCGGCCACAAAATGTGCGCGTTCTTTGATTAAGCCTACGATTTTCTCCACTTTCTCCACAAGACAATCAAGTCCTTTTGCAGTCAGTTCTTTAGAAAAAGTTTCGGCCAATACGCGGTTGTCTTGCCGCTGCAAGTACTGGTGGTTGAACCACTTATTTTTCTCCGGATCAAATTTGGCTCCCGCTTTGTGAATACGATTCAAATCAAAAGCATTTACCAATTCGTCTAAGCTAAATAGTTCTTTTTCGGTTCCGTCATTCCAACCCAGCAAGGCCAAGAAATTGACTACTGCTTCTGGAAAATACCCTTGTTCGCGGTAGCCCGATGAGATGCCTTCGGCTGATTTCCATTCTAACGGAAAAACCGGGAATCCCATTTTGTCGCCATCGCGTTTGGATAATTTACCGTTTCCAATGGGTTTTAACAAAAGCGGCAGGTGTGCAAATTGAGGCGCTTCCCAACCAAAAGCACGGTACAATAGCACGTGTAAGGGCATCGAAGGCAACCATTCTTCCCCGCGAATCACATGCGATGTTTCCATGAGGTGATCGTCCACAATGTTGGCTAAATGATAGGTAGGCATGCCGTCACTTTTAAACAACACTTTGTCGTCCAACACTTTAGTATCAAACGAAATGTCCCCACGAATGAGGTCATGCAAAGCCAAAATTTCGTTTTCGGGTGTTTTAAATCGCACCACATAGGCTTCTCCTGCGCTGAGTCTTTGGGCAGTTTCTTCGGGGCTAATGATCAAGGAATTGTCTAATTTTTGGCGGTTGTGCCAATTGTAAATAAAAGTTTGCCCAATCGATTCCTCTTCCTTTCTAAGTTGATCAAGCGCTTCGTTGCTGTCAAATGCGTAATAAGCATGACCAGAAGCGATGAGTTGTTGGGCATATTCACCATACAAGGCTTTGCGTTCGCTTTGTCTGTAAGGGCCAAATTTTTCGTTTTTACCTACGGTTTCTGATGGAGATATCCCAAGCCATTCCAGCGCTTCAAAAATATATGCTTCGGCGCCTGGCACAAAGCGATTTTGGTCGGTATCTTCGATGCGCAAGTAAAATACTCCGCCGTGTTTTTTGGCAAACAAGTAATTAAACAAGGCGGTACGCACGCCACCTATGTGAAGCGGACCGGTCGGACTGGGTGCAAAACGCACACGAACAGGTTTGGACATGTATAAAAAATTTGGACCAAAGATACGGTTTCGATTTAGTAAACGAAAGCGATCAGTTGATTCGTTTTAAGCCTCTTTAACCCCAAAAAACAGCGCTAGCAGGAATCAGATAAAATCGTACTTTTAGCGGTCGTAAAACGCAGTATAATTGAATTCATCTCAACTCATCTTTCAAAAACTAGAAGCTTTCACCAGAAAGTATTACCGCAACGAATTGCTTCGTGGCGCATTGCTTTTTATAGGAATTGGGTTGTTGTATTTTATAGCCACCGTGAGTTTAGAATACTTTTTATGGCTTAAAGTGCAGGGCCGAACCTTGTTGTTTTGGGTATTTATTTTGGTTGAATTGGTTTTGTTTATCCGGTTTATTTTGCTTCCGGTTTTCAAATTAATCAACCTACAAAAAGGAATCAATTATACCCAAGCCTCTTTGCTTATAGGCAAACATTTTCCTGAGATTGACGACAAATTACTCAACTTTTTACAACTCATCGAATCAAAAGAATCGTCAGCTTCAACCGAGTTGCTGTTGGCATCAATTGATCAAAAAGCACAACGACTGCAGCCCATTCCTTTTTCAAACGCGATTCGGTTTTCGTCCAATAAAAAATACCTGCCGCTTGCGCTAATCCCGCTTTTGTTTTGCCTGTATTTTTATCTATCCGGCCAAGACAATATTTTGGCCGAAGGATTACACCGCGTGGTCAATTACCAAGAACAATTTATGCCTCCAGCTCCGTTTCGATTTGAGGTGTTAAACGACAAGTTGCAAACCGAACAACACCAAGATTTTACTCTGCGTGTGCGCGCCGTGGGCAAGCTAATTCCAGCAAATGCCGCGGTGTTTATTGGGAACGAAAACTACTACATGGAGCAAGAGGCGCCGGGTGTTTTTCGCTATACGTTCACGCAGCCCGACCATGACATTGCGTTTCATTTAGAAGCTAACGATATTTATTCGCCCGACTTAGAACTAGAGGTAGTTGAGGTTCCAGCCATTACTAATCTCGCGATGCAATTGCAATACCCGGCCTATTTGGGAAAAAAAGCCGAGCAAGTAAAAGGTACCGGTAATGGAATCTTCCCAGAAGGAACTAAGATAACTTGGCTCATTCAAACTCAAGCTACTTCTTGGATAGATTGGATCAGCGGCACACAATCTGCCCGCTTCAATATCGAAGACACCCGTTTTTTATTCACGAAAACCCTTCACGAACAGCTTCAGTATAGCATCAGCACCTCCAACACCAAAATAAAACACTACGAAACAGTTCAGTACCAAATAGGGGTTATAAAAGATCAGTTTCCCAGCATCTCGGTTTCGGCGGCCCCCGATAGCATTAAAACGGCTATTCCTTATGTTGTTGGCCAAGTAGGCGACGACTATGGCTTAACGAAGCTGCAGCTGGTGTATTACCCAAAAGACAATCCGCAGCAAGCTAAATCGGCGCAATTACCCGTCCAACAAAACACCATAGATCGCTTTGTATATGCGTTCCCCGGCAATTTGTCTTTACCAGAAGGCACGAGCTATGACTATTATTTTGAGGTGTTTGACAACGATGCGCCTCACGGTTTTAAAAGCAGTAAATCCAGTGTTTTTAGTTCTCGACTCAGCACCCAAGCCGAACGGGAAAATCAATTGTTACAACAACAAAACAGCGCGATCAGCAGTTTAGAAAAGTCTTTAAAAAACCAGGACAAGCAATTGGATGCGATTGATAAAATTCAAAAAGCAGGCAAAGAAAAAGACAAGTTGGAGTTTAAAGATCAACAAAAAGTAAATGATTTTATACAGCGTCAAAAAAAGCAAGACGAAGTAATGAAGGCGTTTGCCGAGAAAATGAAGGAAAACCTGGATAAGTTTAAGAGCAATGAAAAAGATCCGTTTAAAGAAGAGCTAGAAAAACGCTTAGAAAAAGCACAAAAGGATTTGGAGAAAAACCAAAAGTTATTGGACGAATTAAAGGCTTTAAACGAAAAAATCAAAAACGAGGAATTGCTGGAAAAACTAGATCAGTTTAAGCAAAAAAGCAAAAATCAAACCAAGAATTTAGAGCAGCTGGTTGAGCTAACTAAAAAATACTACGTTGAGAAAAAAGCAGAGCAATTACTAGAACAATTAGAAAAATTGGCTCAAAAACAAGACCAATTGGCCGAGCAGGACCAAGATAATTCAGCCGAAAAACAAGAGCAGATTCAAAAAGAATTTGACAAATTTCAAGAAGAATTAAAGGAACTTCAAAAAGAAAACAGCGAATTAAAAGCGCCATTAGACTTGCCAAAAGACGAAGAAAAAGAGAAAAGTATTGACGAAGACTTGCAAAAAGCTGCTGCTGAGTTGCAAAAAAAACAACAAAGTAAAGCCAAACCAAGTCAGAAGAGTGCGGCCAAGAAAATGAAAGAAATGGCCCAGAAAATGGGTCAAAGCATGGAGGGAGGCGATAAAGAACAACTGGAGGAAGACGTGAAAATGTTGCGGCAAATCTTGGATAATTTGTTGGCGTTTTCGTTTTCTCAAGAAAATCTAATCTTGCAATTCAAAGGGCTTCAGCGAGGCGCCCCCTCGTTTACCAAGCAACTCAAGACCCAACAAGATTTGAAATTGCAGTTTAAGCATGTTGACGACAGTCTGTTTGCGTTATCGTTGCGAAACCCAAAAATCGCTGAAAACATTACCCAAGAAATAGGAAATGTGCATTATAATCTAGACAAAGCCTTGGTCAATTTAGTAGAGGCACAAGTAGCTAAAGGAGTTTCACACCAACAATACACGATAGCCGCCGCCAATAAATTGGCCGATTTTTTAAGCGAAACGTTAAATTCGATGCAAATGTCACTTTCGGGTATGGGACAAGGCAAGCCTAAACCAGGAAAAGGGCAGGGACAAGGCATGCAATTGCCGGATATTATAAAAAAACAAGATGCCTTGGGTGACAAAATGAAAGGCGGAATGAAAAAGGGACAAAAACCAGGCGAAAGCCAAAGTCCAGGTCAGGGACAAAAACCAGGTGAAGGCCAGGAAGGGAAATCTGGTAAACCAGGCAAAGGTGGCAAAGAAGGCCAATCGGGTTCTAGTCCAGGATCAACAGGAGAAAACGGCCAAGACGGGGAGGGTGACGCACGCGCGATAATGGAAATATTCAAAGAGCAACAACAGTTGCGGGAAGCCTTGCAACAAGAACTAGCGAAGAAGGGCATGGGAGGCTCCGGGCAAAACGCCTTAGACCAAATGAAACAATTGGAGCGTCAATTAATAAACAAAGGGTTTAGCAACGACTTGCTCCAAAAAGCAATGAATTTAAAATACGAACTCTTAAAATTAGACAAAGCCCTTCAACTTCAGGGCGAAGAACAAAAGCGACAGGCAGAAACCAATAAAACCAATTACTCTAATACCGCCCCGCCTTTACCGCCGGCCCTGCAACAATATATTCAAAGCGTCGAGATTTTAAACCGACAAAGCTTACCTTTGCGCCCAAATTTCACCCAGAAAGTTCAAGATTATTTCCAAACCCATGATTAGTTTTAATTACGAAACCGAGTTTGAATTACCCAACGAATCGGCAATAGAAAGCTGGATTGCCCGGGTAATTGCCTCTGAACAAAAATCAGAAGGAGAACTCGCCTATGTTTTTTGTGACGACGCCTATTTGCTAGAATTAAATCAAAATTATTTACAACACGACACGCTCACAGATATTATTAGTTTTGATTATTCTTTAGGCAACGAATTGAGTGGGGATGTATTTATCTCGGTTGAGCGGGTGCGGGAAAACGCCGAAATATTTAATCAATCATTTGAAAATGAATTACTTAGGGTAATTATTCACGGTGTTTTGCATTATTGCGGCTACAAAGACAAAGCAGAAGCCGACGAACAGCTTATGCGTCAAAAAGAAAACGAAAAACTTGCAATGTTTCACGTGGAACACTAAGAAAATATAAATCTATGTTCAAAGAAGTTTATGATGTTCTTGTAGTTGGCGCGGGTCATGCGGGTTGTGAAGCCGCAGCGGCTGCCGCAAATATGGGTTGCTCCACACTATTGGTGACAATGAATTTACAAAACATAGCGCAAATGTCTTGTAATCCCGCAATGGGGGGCATTGCAAAAGGCCAAATTGTGCGTGAAATAGATGCGATGGGCGGCTATTCTGGAATTGTTTCTGATAAAACAGCCATACAATTCAAGATGCTCAATAAGTCAAAAGGCCCTGCGATGTGGTCGCCACGGGTGCAAAGTGACCGCATGCGCTTTGCAGAAGAATGGCGGTTGATGTTAGAGCAAACTCCAAATCTGGATTTTTACCAAGAGATGGCAAATGGCTTGCTAATAGAAAACGGAGTTGTTACAGGGATTACGACGGTGTTGGGTATAAAAATTAAAGCCAAGACAGTCGTGCTCACCAACGGCACTTTTTTGAATGGCTTAATCCATATTGGCGAAAAACAATTTGGCGGCGGCAGAGCAGGGGAAAGCGCTTCTTTTGGAATTACCGAAGATTTGATAGCCGCCGGATTTACCTCGGGTAGAATGAAAACCGGAACGCCTCCACGTGTGGATGGAAGATCACTAGATTACACTAAAATGAACGAAGAAAAAGGGGATGAACGTCCTGCAAAATTTTCTTATTCACCCCTCACCAAGCCGTTGATAATTCAAAAATCATGTCACATGACCTACACTTCGTTGGACGTACATGATATTTTACGAGAAGGATTTGATCGTTCACCTATGTTTAATGGCCGAATTAAGAGTTTGGGGCCACGTTATTGTCCGTCTATTGAAGATAAAATTAATCGCTTTGCCGACAAAGAACGACACCAATTATTTATTGAGCCTGAAGGCTGGAATACTGTAGAGGTTTATGTAAATGGGTTTTCTACTTCCTTGCCTGAAGACGTGCAATTCAAAGCGCTCCGTTCGGTGGCGGGTTTTGAAAAAGTAAAATTCTTTAGACCAGGTTACGCCATCGAATATGATTATTTTCCGCCCACACAATTAAAACACACCTTAGAAACCAAATTAGTTAAAGGCTTGTTTTTTGCGGGTCAAATTAATGGCACAACAGGCTACGAAGAAGCTGCTTCGCAAGGCTTGATGGCGGGTATAAACGCCGCGCTTAGCGTACAAGGTAAAGAACCCTTTATCCTAAAAAGAGACGAGGCGTATATTGGCGTTTTGATTGATGATTTAATTACAAAAGGTACAGAAGAACCGTATCGCATGTTTACTTCACGTGCAGAATTTCGCACCTTGTTGCGTCAAGACAATGCCGATTTTAGATTGACACCCAAATCACACGCGATAGGATTGGCCTCTGAGGATCGTTTGCGCCGCGTAGAATACAAGCGCACAGAGTCAGAACAGATGGTTGCTTTTTACAAAGACACCAGCATAACAGCCGCCGAAGCAAATGTGTTATTAGCCAATAAAAATTCAGCTTTGGTGTCACAATCAGACAAAATGTTCAAACTTTTTTCAAGGCCTCAAATAGACTTGCAAGACATGTTGACATTAGATAAAGTAAAGGAATACGCAACCACAAATCAGTTGGACGAAGAGGTGTTGGAGCAGGCTGAAATACAAGTAAAATACTCGGGTTATATAGAAAAAGAACGCAACAACGCCGAAAAACTCACTCGCTTGGAGGATGTGAAAATCCCCGAATTTTTTGATTACTCCAAAATTAAATCGATGTCAATCGAGGCCCGCCAAAAATTAACTCAGATACGCCCAGTTACTATTTCGCAAGCATCCCGCATTAGTGGGGTTTCGCCCAGCGATATTTCGGTGTTGTTAATTTATATGGGAAGATAATGTTTCACGTGGAACGAATTATGAGAAGCATTACAATCACAGGGCTTGCCTTGGTTTTTTTGGTCTGGATTACAGCCTGTTCGGGTTCGCGCAACACGGTGCAAATTCCAGATTATCTTTTGGTTGGCAACGGAATAGAGCTGCAAAGCCACGTTCCTTTAACCGCTTTTGTGTTTGAAAACAATCAAAAAAATCAACCAATCGAAAAGTATTTATCTATAAAATTCAAGCAGTCAAATTATTTTGACAAGCAGTTTTGGATTTCCATAAACGAGGCAAAATTCAAGCTTGTGGTCTATGATGCCGCTGAGTTTGAAAAATATATAGGAAGCGGAAATTACGCGCAAATTAATCAAGAGCCCGAGAATGCAAAGTATGGAAATCAACCTAAATTTATCGCTTTTTCGGTAGTGTCTCCCACCAACGAAGACTGTCTTTCCGATCAGTCCTTGTACCAGCATCTTGCCCTTACGTATTTAAAAAACCTCAAAGACGACTATTGCAATAACCAATGAATACAACTCCACAAACTATTTTCTTAGATCAGGTTGAAGACCATACGGTGAGTCACCAAAAATTTGATTTGCATTACGATGCTCAATTAGATTTGTTGCATACGCATCCACAACCACAATTGAATGAACTCGCAAAATATTACGAGAGCGATGATTATATTTCGCACACCGATTCAAAACGCACCCTATTTGAAAAAGCCTATCAGGCAGTAAAAAAACGGGCATTGACTCAAAAAATACAACTGCTAGAAAAACACCAACCCAACAAAGGAACGCTACTAGATATGGGCTGTGGTACAGGCGATTTTTTACAAATAGCTCAACAGTCGGGCTGGCAGGTGCAAGGCATAGAGCCCAACGAAAAGGCCAGGCAGATTGCTGTATCAAAAGGAGCGACTTGTATAACAGGAACGCCAGACGCATCAAGCCAGCAGTATGACGCCATTACACTTTGGCATGTATTGGAGCATTTGCCCAACCTAGAAACTCAAATAAAAGAACTACAACGCTTGCTTAAACCCAACGGCACATTGATTATTGCGGTCCCAAATTACAAGTCTTTTGATGCGGGCTATTACAAGCAATTTTGGGCAGCCTATGATGTCCCCCGACATCTATGGCATTTTTCTAAAACCAGCATTCAGCGATTGGTAGAACCGGTGGGCATGAAAGTAGTTGCTGTGCGACCCATGAAATTTGATTCGTTTTATGTGTCTATGTTATCTGAAAAATATAAAACCGGAAAAATCAATTACCTCCAAGCTTTTTTTGTGGGATTGTACTCAAACTGGAAAGGAAGTCAAACAAATGAGTATTCCTCTCACATTTACCTAATAAAAAACAACTAAAAACGATCCTTAATGCTTTTGACGCGCCTTTAATCAGCAAAACCTAAATTGCCTAACCAAATTTTTAAAACCTGCTTAAAACGCTTTATTTAAAGCCAAATTTAATAGAGAAAAACAATTTATTTTAAATTTTCATCAACAAATCTTATTGTGTTTTTATTGCTAAAAAAAATCAAGCACAAACAAAAGTAAAATAGTTACTTTTGAAACCAATCCTAGTTATAATTT
>JAPLEX010000015.1:0-33113 GCA_026390995.1 Flavobacterium sp. | reverse complement strand
TTTCCGTCTTGGCTTTCGCAGTTTTTTCCTGTAATCAAACCCAAGCTACCAAAGAAGTAAAAACAGCCTATGTAGATACCTCCAAATTATTAAAAGAGTATACAGAAGCCAAAGATATTGAAGCCAAATACAAAGCTAAATCAGAAGAAATGGGTCGCGAGTTGGAAGCGGAAGTAAACCGGTTTAAATCGGATGCCGCCAATTTTCAGAAAAATGCGCAAGCCAATGGACAGGTTTGGGCACAGCAAAAAGGCGCAGAGCTGCAAAAAAGAGAACAACAATTGAGTTATGCACAACAAGCCATTTTAGAACAATTGCAGCAAGAAAGTGGAACAGAAATGGATTCGTTAGTGAGCAACGTAAAGAAATTCATCAAAGACTACGGAAAAGAGAAAGGCTATGATTACATATATGGAACAGGAGAGGCCGTTTCTATATTGTATGCCCAAGAAAAATATGATATTACAAATGAAATTGTGAAATCATTAAACGACAAATACAAAAGCGGATCGAAGACAGATACCAACAAAACAGCCGCCCCCGCAAAGAAATAGGTAATAACTATAAAATAAATGCCTTCTACAGTATATTTGTGGAAGGCTTTTTTATACAAGCACATTTTTACAAACTAATATATATACGCCATGGAAATTTTATCAACCGAAGCCAATTACGTCCTGCAATTCATCAACCAAACCCAGCGTTCGATCTTTCTTACCGGAAAAGCAGGTACCGGGAAAACCACCCTATTACACCAAATTCGTAGCACGACACATAAAAACACGGTGGTTGTAGCGCCTACAGGAATTGCGGCCCTTAATGCGCACGGGGTTACCATTCATTCTTTGTTTCAACTTCCTTTTCACGCCTTTATTCCCGACCAGAACGCGCCCGAATTTAGTGACGAATTTCGCTTCGAAACAAAATCTACTTTGGGCAGAATGGTGAAAATGAGCGGACAAAAAAAGTCCCTTTTGCGCAACATGGAACTCTTAGTGATTGACGAAGTGAGTATGCTTAGAGCCGATCTGCTTGATGCAATTGATTTTACATTGCAAACGATTCGCAAAAACAAATCCCCTTTTGGGGGTGTACAACTCTTATTCATTGGTGATTTATTGCAGCTCCCGCCCGTGATAAATGACCGCGAATGGCAGTATTTAAAAAAATATTACTCAGGGAAATTCTTTTTTCATGCGCAGGTGATCCAAAAACACCCGCCCATATACATAGAATTGGATAAAATTTACCGCCAACAAGACGAAGATTTTATCTCAATTCTTAACAACCTTAGAAACAATAAAATTGCCGAAGCAGACCTAAAAAAATTAAATCAATATGTTGATCCTCAGTTTACTACAAAAAACAGAGCGGGTTATATACTACTCACCACACACAACCACAAAGCCGATCACATCAACGCCGAGGCTTTGCGAGAAACTCGCGCCTATAGAAGCCCAATTGCAATTAAAAGTGGGTGCTCAAATCATGTTTATTAAAAATGATACGGGCTACGACAAGCAATTTTACAACGGAAAAATGGGCCAAATACAAGCCTTATCAGCCCAAGAGATTTGTGTGTTTTTTCCAGAAGAAAACAAATCCTTGATTCTTGAAAAATACGAGTGGCAAAACCTGCGCTATACGCTAGACCCCTTAACAAAAGAAGTAAAAGAAACCGTAATTGGCACTTTTGTCCATTACCCAATTAAGCTGGCCTGGGCCATTACCATTCATAAAAGTCAAGGCCTCACCTTTAACAAAGCCGCCATTGACGTCTCGCAAGTTTTTATGCCAGGCCAAGCCTATGTGGCGTTATCGCGCTTGCGCTCTTTAGATGGGTTGGTTTTGCTCGCGCCTTTGCAAATGAACGGCATTGTAAACGACCAGGACGTCATGGAATATGCCAACCACAAAGCCAACGAGGAGCAGTTGGCCCAAAACCTGGCAAACGAAACTGTTCGGTATGTGCAGGACTATTTAAAATCCTGTTTTACCTGGAATGAACTACTAAACGCCTGGCAGCAATTTGTACAAGAAAAAAGCCAAGATAAATCGAAGAAGAAAACGGTATTCAATTGGGCCAAATCACAATACGAAAATATCCTAACCACCCAAGAACCGGCCCGAAAATTTGCTCGTCAACTCGATAGTTTGTTTGCGCAAACGCAGCCCGATTGGGCATTAATTGAGACGCGTGTAGAGGCGGCTTATGGCTATTTTTTTCCTATACTTGACCAAGGCGTCAACGCACTGATTGATGAACTATTTGCGGTACAAGAGCGCAAAAAAAGCAAAGCATTGTTTGAAGAATTGCAAACCATCGAAGAACTTCAAACGGCAGCTGTATTTAAATTATACAAAGCCAAATTGCTTATTTCGGCGGTAGTTCTTGGAAAAAAATTAGACAAACACAGTTTGCAATCGTCATTTTTTACAGAATACAAACACCAAAAAATAGCCAACCGAATTCAACAAGCGCAGGACAATCCAACTCGGTTTTTGGAAGATCAACCGGAGAAAACACGATATGGATTAACCAAGAAAGCGAAAGTAAAAACCGAAAAGAAATCAACGGTTCAAGAAACCTATGCGCTTTGGGAGCAAAACCATTCTCTAAAAGACATCGCAAAAATGCGCGTTTTATCGCCGCAAACCATCGCGGGTCATTTTGCAAAACTCATTGAAAATCAACTCATTTCTATCGAATCCATTTTACCGTTTGACCGCATTCAAGAATTAGCCAAGGCATTCGAAAATTATTCAGAAGAAACACTTCAACCCTTAAAAGAGAAACACGGAAACGAGTTCAGTTGGGATGAATTGAAGTGGTATAAAGCGAGTTTAGCAAGTAAAAACAACTCCTAAATTAGCCCTTACTGTGAATTAATCGGGTGAGTTTTATAGACAAATCGGTCAAGATCAATTTGGCATTCCCGTTGCGCTCAATGTGGTAAATGGCATCAGATAATGCCATAAAAATAGCCTCGATATTGCTGTGGTTTACAAAAGGCGCAAAATTTTCTAACTTAAAATTTTCAATTTTTGGCTCCACATACACCAACGAAGTGGTTTGGTAATTGAGCAACAGGGCTTGTCGAAATAGCTCGATGCAGTAATTCAAATATTTTTTTTGCGCTTCTCGTCCTAAGCCCGCAATTTGTTCGCTCCAACTTAGTAAATCTTGAATGGCAGCTGCATTTCCTTTGGCGCGAAAGGCGGCTCGTACCCAATCGACAAACCACTTTTCAAACAAATCTTCTTCGTTGTTTTCTTGAAGCAATTTCAAGGCCTTGTTGTAATCGCCTTGGGCTTGGTGCGCTAGCTTTTTGGCCGATCGCGGTTCAATATTTTCACGTGAAACCAAGGCGTCTGTTATAATTTTTTCGGGGAGTGCAGTAAAATTTAATACCTGGCAACGCGAACGAATCGTTTGAATAATAGCTTCCTCCTGGTCTGAAATGAGGATAAAAACGGTTTTGTCGCCGGGCTCTTCTAATAATTTTAGTAGTTTGTTTGAGGACTCAATATTCATTTTATCGGCCATCCAAATAATGGTGATTTTGTACCCCCCTTCGTAGGCTTTTAGGGATAACGATTTTACAATTTCTTGCGCGTCAGTTACTCGAATTTCGCCTTGTTTGTTTTGAACACCCAGCACTTGGTACCAGTCAAACAGACCGCCATAGGGGTTTTGGGTTACAAATTGGCGCCACTCTGAAGTAAAGTCGGAGCTTTTTGGTTTTGATTTTATTTCTTCGGTGGTTACCGTAGGAAAAATAAAATGTAAATCGGGGTGAGAAAGGGTTTCAAATTTCAGGTTACACGCAGAATTACCTGTATTGTTTTCGCTTCCTTGGTTTTGGCACAAAATGTATTGCGCATAGGCAATTGCTACGGCCAAGGTTCCACATCCCTCGGGACCCACAAACAGCTGCG
Organism: Flavobacterium sp.; assembly: GCA_026390995.1. Classification (GTDB taxonomy): domain Bacteria; phylum Bacteroidota; class Bacteroidia; order Flavobacteriales; family Flavobacteriaceae; genus Flavobacterium. Next base: position 29,174 of record JAPLEX010000015.1, on the reverse strand, counting down.
CATGAGGGATTCGTCCAGAGTCAGCGGTTTTGGTCAAATGACTAATGAGGTGGTCGTGTCCTAAGAGGGTAGAAAAAAGCATGCCGCAAATATAATTGAAACTTGCGTGTGCAAATACCGCTTTGTTAAGAAATCAGTCACTGAAAAGCGATCTTAAAATCCAAAAAAATTAAAACTGTATATTTGCGCCATCAAAAACCCAAAAATTCCTCACATGAAAACCATCCAAGAGTTTAATTTTAGCCACAAAAAAGCCATTATTCGCGTAGATTTTAATGTGCCTTTAGACGACAATTATTCGGTTACCGATGCTACTCGTATCGAAGCAGCCAAACCCACGATTGCTAAAATTTTACAAGACGGTGGAAGTGTAATTTTGATGTCTCACTTGGGCAGACCCAAAGGGGTTGAGGCCAAGTATTCGTTGCAGCATATTATAGCTACAACTGCATCTATTTTGGGCGTTCCGGTAAAATTTGTCGCCAATTGTATTGGTGCCGATGCCGAAGAAGCCGCCGCGAATTTGCAAGCAGGAGAAGTGTTGTTGTTGGAAAATTTGCGTTTTCACCCCGAAGAAGAAGCGGGCGATGTGGCCTTTGCCAAAGCCTTGGCTGAGTTGGGCGATATTTATGTAAATGACGCCTTTGGAACCGCACACCGCGCCCACGCGTCGACCACAATTATTGCGCAATTTTTTCCCGAGCACAAATGTTTCGGGGCTTTATTGGCCAAAGAAATAGACAGTTTAAACCGTGTATTAAACGCAGCAGTAAAACCAGTAACTGCTGTTTTGGGCGGATCAAAAGTCTCGTCGAAAATCACGGTGATCGAAAACATATTAGACAAAGTAGACCACATGATCATTGGTGGCGGAATGACTTTTACGTTTATCAAAGCCTTGGGCGGAACCGTAGGCGATTCCATTTGTGAAGATGACAAAATGGAGTTGGCCTTGGATATTTTGCGTTGGGCCAAAGAAAAAAATGTACAAATTCACCTTCCGGTTGATGTGGTGGCGGCCAATGCCTTTGCCAACGATGCCCAAACCAAATTGGTTGATGTAATGCATATCCCTGCCGGCTGGCAAGGATTGGATGCAGGGCCTCAATCATTGGCCAATTTCAAAGAAGTAATTTTAGCCTCCAAAACCATATTATGGAATGGCCCTTTGGGTGTTTTCGAGATGGAATCCTTTGCCAATGGCACCATCGAATTAGGAAATTATATTGCAGAAGCAACTGCCAATGGGGCATTTTCTTTGGTAGGCGGTGGCGATTCGGTATCGGCTGTAAAACAGTTTGGCCTAGAGCATAAAATGAGCTACGTATCTACCGGAGGGGGCGCGATGTTAGAAATGTTAGAAGGCAGCGTATTGCCGGGTATCGCAGCTATTTTAGACTAATTGTTGCGGTTTTAACAATAAATTGCCAAAAAAGTTGTTTTTAGATAGTAAGTTTGCTCATCTTTATCTTTTATTTTAACGAATTGTCAGTAAAAATCCCCTACATAAAAGTTCTTTTCCTTGCTTTACTGCTGTTGAGCGTTTCGGCTAATGCTTGGGCTCAACCCGCTACGAATTTGCCAAAAGAAAGCCAAACGGCTTACTTGGATTCCATCAAAAAAACATTTGTTACCGACAATATAGCCGCCTGTGTTGATAGTTTATGGCTCAAAGAACTCACGAGTTTAGACTTATACAACGACTTAGAAACAGATATTAAAACCATCAACTTAGACCAAGCGGTAGAGTACGAATTGCCTACCGATTTACTCAAAAAAAGGCTGCAGGAAATGGATTCCAAGTCGCCGTTTAACATTGAATACAATCCCGGACTCGAAAACCTGATTAAGTCGTTTTTAAAAAATAGAAAAAAAGGGTTTGAGCGCCTAATGGCTTTGTCAGAATATTACTTCCCATTCTTTGAAGAGGCTTTTGCCAAGAAAAATGTCCCGCTCGAAATTAAATACTTAGCCGTTGTAGAATCAGCTTTAAATCCTAAAGCCGTTTCCCGCGTGGGTGCAACTGGTTTATGGCAATTCATGTACCAAACGGGTAAGCAATATAACCTCCACATCGATTCGTATGTAGACGAACGCAGCGACCCCTTAAAAGCAAGCGAAGCCGCGGCCCAATACATGACCAATATGTACCGCATTTTTGGCGATTGGGATTTGGTGTTGGCCTCTTACAATTCAGGCCCAGGCAATGTAGCCAAAGCCATCCGCAGATCGGGTGGACAACAAACGTTTTGGACCATCCGCAAATATTTACCGAAAGAAACCCAGGGCTATGTCCCTGCTTTTTTGGCCACCATGTACATCTACGAATACCACAAACAACACGGCATTAAACCCGACAAGGCCCTCGTAAAACACTTCGCCACCGATACGGTTCAAATTAAAAAACAGTTGTCATTCAAGCAAATATCCGATTTACTTGAGGTGCCCGTGGCTCAACTCAAATTGTTGAATCCGCAGTTTAAACTCGACGAAATTCCCGCCTATTTTGACAAGCTGCATTATTTGCGCCTGCCCTCCGATAAAGTTGCCTTATTTACTTCCAACGAAGATAAAATTTACGCCTATGTTCAGCATGAATTGGACCAAAAACCCAGTTCGATTGCCCGCTTGAATCAGGCTGTGGCGAGCAAAGACTCCTTGGATATTGGGGTTGATTTTGCCACCAAAACCAAGTACCACAAAGTAAGGCGCGGCGATAAGTTGAGTGAAATAGCCGACCAATATCAAGTTACCGTGACCGACATTAAACGCTGGAATCATTTGCGAAGCAACAAAGCTCCGTTGGGAAAACGACTTAAAATCATGACCCAAGAGCGCATTGTGTATGCACCATCTAAATCATCCAAGAAAAACAACGACAGTCTGGTTGCAAAAGCGGTGGCAGTTACTACTCCTGCCGAAAAATCGGTTGGTACTGCACTAGAATTTAAAGAAGAAAAAGTGGTGACTCAAAAAGAAGTCACCAAAAAATACACGGTAAAAAGTGGCGATAATTTGGGGGCCATTTCTGCCAAGTACGACGTGAGTGTCGCGGATTTAAAAAAATGGAATCGCCTCAAAAACAACAATATTGCGGTGGGAACCACACTCAAAGTGATTAAAAACGAACAGGTAGTTAGCGTGGTTCGTAAGCCAATCAAACACAACCCCACTCCAGCAATCGCCGATAAAATTCCGGCAACTAAGCCTGAAACTACTTTAGAACCGGTAACGTATGTAGTACAAGCGGGCGATAATTTAAATTCGATTGCCAAAAAACACAATGTCTCGGTGGCCGACCTAAAAAAATGGAATATGCTCACCGATGATGCGATTCAGCTGGATGCCAAACTTAAGCTTAGTGCGTCTGAGTTGGCTAGTGTTTCTTCCCCCGCCGAAACTACTGCTGCACCCCTCACCTACACGGTGGCCAAAGGCGATTATTTGAGCGCCATCGCCAAAAAATTTAAAGTTAGTTTGGCCGACTTAAAAACATGGAATAACCTAACGGACAATGCTCTGCAGCTGGGTACTCAATTGTTGGTTTCTAAACCACAAACCGAACCACAAACTATAGCCGAAGCGGCGCCAGTAAAAGAAAAGCGCATCAAAAAAGAAACCTTGTACTATGTGCGCAAAGGCGATTCCTTATTTAGCATCGCCAAAAAACATCCGGGTGTAACCATTTCAGACATCAAAAAATGGAACGGCATCGAAGGATCCGAATTAAAACCGGGCATGAAATTAAAAATTAGCGGGTAAATCGCTTGCCTTAGGCCAATCAACTCATGAGAAAATTAGCGGTTTTTATAGCACTATTTTGGGTTGTAACGTCGGCCTGCAAGCGCCAAGACACTGCCGATTTACTTCCCACTTCGGGAAAAATCAACACCATTTCTGTAATTATTGACGACCAACTTTGGAATGGCCAAGTAGGCGACAGCATCCGAAACACCTTTGCAGCTCCGGTATTGGGTTTGCCTCAAGAAGAACCGTTGTTTGACATCAACCAATTTCCGGTAAAATTATTGGAAGGATTTGTCACCTCTACGCGCAATATTTTAGTGGTCAAAAAAGCCAAAACCACCGCTTACGAGTTGGTCGAAAACGAATACGCTACACCGCAAAACGTGTTTCACATTTCTGGTAAAACGGCTTATGCCATTTTGGAAGTTATTCGGCAAAATGCGCCCGACATTATTCAGAAAATGCAACAAACCGAAATTGTCGAAAACCAACGCTTGTTGGATACTTCCCGCATTTCGACCGCAGCGGTAAAGAAAAAATTTGGCGTTGATATTCATTTGCCAACAGGCTACACGATGGCCATGAAAAGCAAGAAATTTTTATGGTACAAAAAAGAAATTACCAGCGGCAATTCGAGCTTGTTAATTTACCAAGTGCCTTTTCACCGGGTTAAAACGACCAACCTCATTAAAAGCATCTCCAAAATTAGGGACTCCATTGGCCGATTATTCATACACGGCTCCTACCCCAACACCCAAATGATTACCGACAAATCCTATACGCCCTATTTGTTTAAAACCAAAATTCGAAGCAAAGAAACCTTTGTTACCAAAGGCACCTGGGAATTGCGAAACGATCACATGGACGGCCCGTTCATCAATTACTGCATTGTGGATTATCCGCGCAATCGCATGTTGATCGTTGAAGGATTTTGTTATGCCCCTTCTACGCCCAAACGCGACTTGATGTTTGAATTGGAGTCAATAATTAAATCAGTTGAGTTTTTGAAAAAACCAAAATTAAAATACACCAAATGATTACATGGAAAATAAAGCGATTTGAGGCGCTTTCTCTGCAAGAACTATATGAATGCCTGCAATTGCGAAGCGAAGTCTTTGTCGTGGAGCAAAACTGCGTGTATCAAGACATTGACAACAAAGACCAGAAAGCAATTCACGTTTTGGGCTATTTAAACACCGATTTGGTGGCGTACGCGCGTTTATTTCAAGCCGGGGATTATTTTGACCAAGCGTCCATTGGTCGTGTTGTGGTTTCGCCAAAATACAGAAACAAAGCCTTTGGCCATGAGTTGATGAAAATCTCCATTCAGGAAGTTGGTCTGCAATTTCAAACTAGAGCGATTACCATATCGGCTCAATTGTATTTACAAGCTTTTTATGAATCACACGGATTTTTGGTTTGTGGAGAAACGTACTTAGAGGATGATATTCCGCATATTCAAATGCGTCGAAACACTTAGTTTTTTGTGATTACCAACTCTACTCGGCGGTCATATTCGGCTCCTTTTTTGAGCGGTACCGTATTGCCATATCCTTTGAAGGTCATCCGGGTTTTCGGAATTTTTTTGAACACTAAATATTTATAAACGGCTTCGGCTCTATTGGTCGAGAGGTTTCGTTTTCTAGTGAGTCGATCAATGGCTTCTTTTTGAAAGGTGGGTGTACAACACACGTGCCCTTGAATTTCAAATTGTAAATTTTTGTAGCGCAGCAAGACCTTAGAAAGCTTGTCTAATTCTGTTTTGGCTGCCAAAGTGAGCACGCTACTGCCAGTTTCAAACAATAAATTTTCTAAGTAAATGTGATCGCCTAGTACGTGGTTTTTCTGAACACTAGTATAAAAACCCGGCAACATAATTTTAGGCAGTGGTTTTAGGTTTAATACCACATCTACACGCCTATTTTTAGAGCGTTTTTCAGGTAAATTATCCAACACATCGTCTTCGATCAAAATGCGTCCTTTGCCTTCAATTGTCACGATAATTTTAGTGGTAATTCCGTTTGCGACTAAGGTTTCCTTGATGGTGTTGGCTCGACTGGTTGACAATTTAAAATTGTATTCTTCCTTGCCCAAATCATCGGTATACCCAAAAATCTGAATCGATTCAATGCGGGTAGAATCATTGTTTTTAATAAAATTAACGACCTCTTGGCTTTGTATTTCGTCAATTTGAAATTTATTGGTATCAAAATACACCGACTGCACGATTTCTTCTTGTGCGTTGCATAGGCCGAATACCAAGAACGATAAATAAAGGAAAAAAGCTTTCATTTAGTGTTGTAAAAGTTTAGAATAGGCCGCCTGATCTTGTAAAATTGTTGCCGATTTTTTGATCTCTAAATTGTTTTTCAAGTAATACTGGTACAGGCCTTCTTTGTATTGGTAGCGCTTGATGATTTCGTCCAAAAGTAAATTTTTTATTTCTTTTTGGTTTGCATTCAATTGGTTTTCTTCACTTTTTTGAAGCGCCGTTGCCAGTTGCTGGTATTCGGTTGAAATCGCTCCTTCAAGCTTTTCTTTTTTGGCGGTAGCCAATAAATTGTTTAGCGCTAGTTCGGTTTCGGTTTCAAATTGAAACATTGTGCGTTTTAGAAACGCTTTAAATTGGGCAAAATCAGCGTCGGTAATCACGGGAATTTCATTCCCCAAAGCCGGATTTTTATAATAGTATTCGGTTACAAAATTAAAAATTCCATCGTTTTTTTGGAGTGCCTCGGCAACAGGACTCGTTTTGGTTTCTTCGAGCACCACATCGGGCAATATCCCACCACCATCATAGACAGGCCTGCCGTTTTTGGTTTTAAATTGGTTGTAGTTTTCAGCTGCAGTACGCGTAGCTTTTCCGTCTTTGTCTTTGTGCGAATAATCCAAAGCTTGAATGCAGCGGCCAGAAGGGGTATAATAACGTGAAATCGTAATTTTTATTTGGGTGCCGTAGGTTAAATCAATGGGACGCTGAACCAATCCTTTTCCGTAACTTCTGCTTCCCACTACCACAGCTCGATCTAAATCTTGCAAGGCACCCGAAACAATCTCTGAGGCCGAAGCACTTTTTCCGTCTACAATCACCACCAAAGGAATGGTAGCATCTATGGGGTCGCGAGTAGTTTTGTACACATTATTGTGTTTTTCAATACGGGATTTGGTGGTCACGATTATTTCGTCTTTTGGCACAAATAAGTTGCAAATGGAAACCGCTTCGTTTAATAATCCTCCCGGATTTCCACGCAAGTCCAAAACCAAGCGTTCAATTCCCTCTTTCTTCAGCTGCTCCAGCGCTTCCTTGGTTTCAAAAGAGGCCTTTTTGTTGAATTGCGTGAGGGCAATGTAGCCGGTTTTGTCGTCTATTTTTCCAAAAAACGGAACTGCTTTAATTTCTACTTCGTCCAGCACTAGTGTAGCCGTTTGTGTTTTCCCTTGCCTAATATATTTTAAAACAATTTTGGTGTTTTTGGCACCTTTAAACAAGAGAGAAACATCTTCTTTAAAGTCGCTCAGCATCACGTCGCCAATTTGAATAATTTCGTCTCCAGCTTTTAAACCGGCTTTGTCGGCTGGGAAATTTTTATAGGGTTCTTTTACAATCAGTTTTCCTTCTTTTCGGGTAATTAAGGCGCCAATTCCGGTGTATTCTCCGGTGTTGTTGATTTTAAATTTTACAACATCCTGCTCGGTAAAATAATTGGTATAGGGGTCTAAGGATGCCAACATGCTTTTGATCGCTTTGTCCATTAATTCACCCGGATTGGTTTCGTCCACATAATTGGCATTCACCGCCTTGAACAGGTTGGTAAAAATCTCAATCTGTTTGGCGACTTCAAAAAAATCTTCCCGAAAACTCACCCCAACAAACAAAAATCCACTAGCCAAGAGCGCGAGGAGGTATCTTTTGTGGAATCGTTTTAACATAGGGAATTGGGTTAATTGCTTTTTGTGAGGGCGAAAATACAAATTTATTGTGGGCTTATACTTGCAATTTGCGCCACAAATTTTTGGAACAGTTGTTTGGTTTTCTCTTCTATTTCTGCATAGGGCAGCCGTTCGCTGGTTTGGTAAAACAACATAAATGCATAGCGTTGTTCCCCTGTGGGATATAGAAGTTGCTTGTTTAGTCGATAGGTTTCGCGCAATACCCGCTTAAAATAATTGCGATCGACTGCTTTTTTAAAATATTTTTTAGAAACTGAAACCCCCATTTTTATGGACTCTTCGTCGGGCAAATTTACTGGCACATACACCAAACGCAAGGGGTATTTGCTCACCGATTTGCCTTCTGTAAACAGCAGGTCTATCGTGTTTTTGCTTTTCAGCCGTTCCGATTTGGGGTAAGTAAAATTCACAGGGTTATTTTTTGGCAGCCGGTTCTTGCGGATAGCTGTTGTTTTCTTTTTTCACATCGGCCATTAATCCGCTAGGATCAAGCACAATTTTTGAAACGGTTTTGCCGGCCGGGATTTCAAACGAATAGGTAGGATATGCCCAGGCCCAATCGGGCAAAACGGTTCTGTTAATTTCTGGGGTTGGGTTGTCTTTTACAAAATTCATCATGCGCAGTGGAATGTAGAAATTTTCCTGGGTTCCATCTGCATAAGTCACGCTAATATCCATGGGCATCGGCGTGCGTCCTATTCGCTCCAAAGTAACTTTAGTATTTTGCGCGCTTGCGTATACTTCTTTAATGCCGTAGTCAATGGTGTTGGTCGTTTGCGTCCAATCGGTGAGGTACCAATCCAAATGTGCCCCCGAAACGCGCTCGGCGGTGCGTTTGATGTCATTTGGCGTGGGGTGTTTGAATTTGAATTCGGTATAAAAACGCTTCATGGTTTTGCGCAGGTTTTCTGGACCAATAAGGTAGCCCAATTGCGCCAAAAACACATCGCCTTTGCTGTAGGAACTGATGCTGTATATTTTGTTCAAATCGTAGCGATCTCCGTGCGTAGACAAGGGTTGGTCTTTACCCGAATTGGCCAAATAATAATAACCATCATAGGCGCCTTCATGTGGGTTTGCTAATTTCTTTTCAGCCAATTCATTCAAGCCAAGGTCTTCCAAATACGAGGCAAATCCTTCGTCCATCCAAGGGTGTTTGCTTTCGTTGCTGGCCAAAACGTGCTGAAACCACGAATGCGCCATTTCATGCGCAATCACACCCACCAAACCGTCGTAGGTGCCTTCGCCCAAAATGAGCGTACACATGGCGTATTCCATGCCGCCATCTCCGCCTTGAATCACCGAGTATTGGTCATACGGATAGGCGCCAATGGTTTGGTTGTAAAACTCCATTAAACGTTTTGTAACGGGCTGTGCTTTCTTCCAGTTTTCTAAGATTTTTGGATTGTTTTTATACAAGAAATGTAAGGTGGTACCTCCAGGAACCTGTAGGGTGTCGTGCACATATTTTTTATCGGCGGCCCAAGTAAAATCATGGACGTTGGGCGCAATGAAATGCCAGCTGAGTGTTTTTGTTTTTTTAGGATTCGGCACCACAACTCCGGCATCTTGGTAGCCGTGACCAATTTCATTTTTGTTTTGCAAATAGCCAGTCGCACCCAATACATAGTCTTTATCAATAGTAATGGTTACGTCAAAATCGCCCCAAACCCCATGAAATTCACGGGCAATGTAGGGATCAGCGTGCCAGCCTTCAAAATCAAATTCGGCCATTTTGGGGTACCATTGCGCCATCGAAAATTCTACGCCTTCTTTGTTGTTTCGGCCCGATCGACGAATCTGAACCGGAACTTGCCCATCAAAGGTTAAGCTCAATAGCGAAGATTGATTGGGCAAAATGGGCTTTGCCAAGGTAACTTCCAAAATGGTTCCAATGGTTTTGGCTTCCACTACTTGTCCATCTTGTTGGGTGTTCGAGATCTTTAAATACCCAATCTCATTGGGCTGTAAATTTTTGATGCGGCTTTCCTTAATCTCTTTGTCGCCAATTTTTACTTTGCGCACCATACGTCCGTCTGGATCTGCAATCGACTGTATGCGCGCGTCCATTTCGCTGCCCGGTTGAAACGCATTGGGATACAAATGATAATATACTTTTCTGAGGGTATCGGGCGAATTATTGGTATAAGTGAGTTTTTGAGTACCTCGATATTGGTAATTGGGCGCATCAACCACTACGTCCATTTTGTAGGCTACTTTTTGTTGCCAATAGCTAGCCGATTGGGCCCATCCACCAAAAGATGCACAACCAAAACCAACAAGAATCAAGAATTTTTTCATGGAAATAAATTAAAAAAGCTTGCCAAAATTAAGGTTTTTAGCAAGCTTATGAAACGAATTCGTTAGCGATTAGCCTTTTGTTTTTTTTGCGCCCTTATTGGCTGACATCTTTTCTGCCAATTTAAAAGCGCTGTACGCATTCACGATTTTGCCCGATTTAGACAAACTGTCAAAGGGGCGTTTGTCGTCTGGGTTGCCCCTTACCACTACGTTTTCCGGAATGGAAGTGCCCGAATTCATGAGGATGGTTTTTACTTCTTTGGCACTCAAATTCGGGAAATACGAACGAATCAATGCCGCTACACCGGCTACATTGGGTGCCGCCATCGAGGTGCCTTGTTCGTATTTGTACTCGTTGTTTGGTGTCGTAGCATAGATTTGAACGCCAGGCGAATACACGTCTACATTTAACTTTCCGTAGTTGGAGAAATCGGCAATTACCTTTTCACCATACTGGTAATTCAAGGCGCCAACGGTAATCACGTTGCTGGCAAATTCTATTTTTTTATCGTCTGAATCGTTGGGAAAATTGGGCTCAACATCAATGTCTTTGGCATCATTCCCTGCCGCATGCACAAACAAAACATCTTTGCTTTCGGCGTATTTGATGGCATCATACACCCATTGTTTGTGCGGCGAATAGTTTTTCCCAAAACTGCCATTAATCACTTTGGCACCGTTATCAACCGCATAGCGAATGCCCAGCGCAATGTCTTTGTCGTATTCGTCGCCATTGGGTACACAACGCACCGCCATGATTTCTACATTGTTGGCAATTCCGTCTCCACCCAAATTGTTGTTTCGGGTTTGGGCAATAATTCCGGCTACGTGCGTACCGTGCAAGGCTTCTTTTTTGTCAGGCCCATACACGATGTTGTTTCCGTATTTGCGGTCTTTGATGTCTTCGGGGTTGTCGCCTACTACTTTTCGACCGTCAAAATCTTTGTTGAGGTTGTAGTTGAGCATATCGTATACTTGGTCTTTGTAGCCGTTTAATTCCTCCATAAAATTTGGACCAGCTTGACCGATTACACGCATCATGATTTGTTTGCAACGAATAATTCCGCTATCGGTTGATTGGATTCCTTCTAAGTCTTGGAGGGTGTAGCTGTCTTTTTTAAGGAATTCTACGAGGGTTTTGTTGGCATTAAACAAGAAATCAACCTGTTGTTTGCCTTGGTTGTTTTCGGCCAATAGTTTTTCGTATTCTTCTTTGGCGGCTTTGTATTCGGCTGATCCGTCATCGGCTTTTTTCAAGATGCGGGTCATTTCGAGGTTTTCTTTTCCGGCATCGCCCAAGAAATTCCAACCGTGTATGTCGTCCACGTAGCCGTTTTTATCGTCATCAATGCCATTCCCAGCGATTTCTTTTTTGTTGGTCCAAACCACCGATTTCAGGTCTTCGTGATCAATATCTACACCGGAATCGACGACACCTACAATGACTTTTTTGCCCTTTTTGCCTTTTAGGAGCTCGGCATACACACGATCTACACTCATACCGGGAATGCTGTCTTTGCCCAAATCCAGGTGACTCCAACGCTTCAGTTGGTTGTCGGTGAGTTGTCCTTTTTTGGCAACAAAAGCAGACGCGTTGTCGGTTTTTTTTTCTGGGGACTGTGGCGATTGTGCGTTTGCCGTAAGCACAAAGCATAGGGCAATCACAAAACCAAAAGAGAGCATTTTTTTCATAGTTTTTTTATTTGGTCTTCAAAAATAGAAGACTGGGTTGAGGTATCACGAAGTCTTAACTTTATTTTAGCAGCTCAGCACAGGAAAAAACTTCGTTTAAACGCACGCCTTTTTCGGTTTGTTTCACCGTAATGATCTCGTTGTACGCGTCGTGCTCTAAAAATAAATAGTAGTTTTTTTCGGCCGCTTGTTGTAAAAAATGTTCTTTTTCGGGCAGCGTGAGTAGTGGTCTTGTGTCATAGCCCATTACATACGGCAACGGAATATGGCCAGCGGTGGGAAGCAAATCAGCCATAAAACATATGGTTTTGTCTTGGTATTGAATCTGGGGAATCATCATTTTTTCGGTGTGGCCGTCCACAAAATAAACGCCAAATCCCAATTCAGATTGTGCGGTAAAATTACTTTCTGGCTTGGCAATAAAATGCAATTGCCCGCTTTCTTGCAAGGGCAAAATGTTTTCGCTCAAAAAAGAGGCTTTTTCCCGCGGATTGGGTTGTGTGGCCCACTCCCAGTGGTTGGCGTTGCTCCAATAACGTGCGTTTTTGAACGTGGTTTCGTATCCGCTGTGGTCTTTGTTCCATTGCACACTGCCACCACAATGGTCAAAATGCAAATGGGTTTGGAATACATCGGTGATGTCGTTGGGATGAAACCCTTGTTTGGCCAATGATTTTTCCAGGCTATGATCGCCCCAAAGCGAATAATAGCCAAAGAATTTTTCGGATTGTTTGTGGCCCATGCCGGTGTCGATTAGGATGAGTTTGTTGCCGTCTTCGATGAGCAAACAACGCGCGGCCATATCAATGAGGTTGTTGGCATCGGCTGGATTGGTTTTGTTCCAAATGGTTTTGGGCACCACGCCAAACATGGCGCCGCCGTCGAGTTTAAAGTTTCCGCTTTCGATTGAATATAATTTCATGGCTAGATTTAAATGCGTGTGAAAATACTAAAATTAAGATTTATCAACCCAAATCTCCCCCGTTTTTTTACAGGCAAATACGTTATAAAAATGTTAGCATTCTTCCCAATACAGTTGTTTTTACGCTATATTTGCACCTTATTTAGACAAAATTAAAATAAGCTATGATTAAAGTTTCGGATACCGCCAGTAAAAAAATCATTGACATGATGAAAGACGACGGCTTTGACGCTTCTCGTGACTATGTGCGGGTTGGGGTGAAAAGCGGCGGATGCTCTGGTTTGTCGTATGAATTGAAATTTGACAAAGAGCTTGGCGAAAACGACAAGGTTTTTGAAGATAATCACGTAAAAATAGCTGTGGAAAAAAAATCTTTCTTGTATTTAGCAGGAACCGTTTTAGAATTCTCCGGCGGTTTGAACGGCAAAGGATTTGTGTTTAACAATCCCAATGCGAGTCGCACCTGTGGGTGTGGGGAATCATTTAGTCTGTAAAGTCATAAAGTCATAAAGTCGAAAGTCGAGTCCAAAAGTGAACGACTAGTTATTGATAAAACAAAAAGATGAGTAAATACACCGAAGAAGACTTAAAAGTTGAACTCGAAAACAAAGAATACGAATACGGTTTTTACACCAATTTAGATTCGGAGACTTTTCCGATTGGATTGAATGAAGATATTGTTCGCGCCATATCAGCCAAAAAAGAGGAGCCCCAATGGATGACCGATTGGCGCATCGAAGCGTTTCGCGCTTGGCAAGAAATGACAGAGCCCGAGTGGGCCAATGTACACTACGAAAAACCTGATTTTCAAGCCATTTCGTATTATTCGGCGCCCAAAAAAGCCGATCCCAACAAAACCTTAGACGATGTTGATTCCGAGTTGTTGGCCATGTACGCCAAGCTGGGAATTTCTATAGATGAGCAAAAAAAGCTCAACAATGTGGCCATGGATATTGTGGTCGATTCGGTATCGGTAGCCACCACCTTCAAGAAAACCTTGGCCGAAAAAGGCATTATTTTCATGAGTATTTCTGAGGCCATCCGCGAATATCCCGATTTGGTTCAAAAATATTTAGGCACCATTGTGCCCCAAAAAGACAATTTTTATGCCGCCTTAAACTCAGCTGTTTTTTCAGACGGTAGTTTTTGCTACATCCCCAAAGGCGTGAAATGCCCCATGGAATTGTCCACCTATTTCCGGATCAATCAAGCGGGAACTGGACAATTTGAACGCACGCTTTTAATTGCCGACGAGGGCAGTTATGTGAGCTACTTAGAAGGCTGTACCGCACCAAGTCGAGACGAAAACCAATTGCACGCAGCAGTGGTTGAATTGATTGCCTTAGACGGAGCTGAAATTAAATATTCCACCGTACAAAACTGGTACCCAGGCAACGCGGCAGGCAAAGGCGGTGTGTATAATTTTGTGACCAAAAGAGGCCTTTGCGAGAAAAACGCCAAAATTTCGTGGACGCAAGTCGAGACCGGATCAGCCGTGACTTGGAAATACCCTTCGGTGGTGTTGAAAGGAGATAATTCGATCGGTGAATTTTATTCGATAGCCGTAACCAACAATTACCAACAAGCCGATACCGGAACCAAGATGATCCATTTGGGTAAAAACACCAAATCGACCATTATTTCTAAAGGAATTTCGGCCGGAAAATCCCAAAATAGTTACAGAGGCTTAGTTCGCATAAGTGCCAATGCAGAAAATGCTAGAAATTTCTCGCAATGTGATTCGTTGCTCATGGGGAACAATTGTGGCGCCCACACTTTCCCGTATATCGAAAGTAAAAATGCCTCGGCCAAAATTGAACACGAAGCCACCACCAGTAAAATTGGCGAAGACCAAGTGTTTTATTGCAACCAACGCGGCATTCCCACCGAGAAAGCCATTGCCTTAATCGTGAACGGATTTAGCAAAGAAGTACTTAATAAATTACCCATGGAATTTGCCGTGGAAGCCCAAAAATTATTGGAGATTTCACTGGAAGGTTCAGTTGGTTAATTTGAAGATGAGGTAATTTGAAAATTTGAAAATGGAGGCCAAAGACAACGTAATTTTAAAATTAACTTTTCAATTTGCATTAGATGTAATTGCTTATTGCGAAGAACTTCAAGAGTCAAAAAAATTCGTTATTGCAAACCAATTATTGAAATCAGGAACGGCCATAGGCGCAAACATTAGAGAAGCACAAAACGCTGAAAGCAAAGCGGATTTCATTCATAAATTCAAGATTTCAGCAAAGGAAATAGAAGAAACAATATACTGGTTAGCGCTTTGTGAACATGCCAAAAATTACCCAAATGCGGATCATTTAAACACACAAATCATAGCAATTTCTAAAATAGTCAATAAAATAATTATAACATCAAAACTAAAATAATTTGAAGGAGAGCGAATTTGAAAATTCATTAATCGTGTTGTACATCAACGAATTTCCAAATTTCCAAATTTCCATCCCGAAACTTCGGGACCAAATTTCCAAATCAACTATGTTACAAATCACCAACCTCCACGCCTCGATTGGCGATAAAGAAATTTTAAAAGGAATTAATTTGGCTATAAAAGCCGGAGAAGTACACGCCATTATGGGCCCCAATGGTGCCGGAAAAAGCACCTTGTCATCCATCATTGCGGGGAACGAAAATTACGAAGTAACCGAAGGCGAAATCTTGCTTGAGGGCGAAGATCTTGCCGAATTGGCACCTGAAGAACGCGCACACAAAGGCGTGTTTTTGTCGTTTCAATATCCGGTTGAAATCCCAGGCGTTTCGGTGACCAATTTTATTAAAACTGCCATCAACGAAAAGCGCAAAGCCAACAAACAAGACGAAATGCCGGCCAACGAAATGCTCAAACTGATTCGCGAAAAATCAGAATTGCTCGAGATGGACCGCAAATTTTTGTCGCGTTCTTTGAACGAAGGCTTCTCTGGCGGCGAAAAGAAACGAAATGAAATCTTTCAAATGGCCATGTTGGAGCCCAAAATTGCTATTTTAGATGAAACCGATTCGGGCCTAGACATCGATGCCCTGCGCATTGTGGCCAATGGCGTAAACAAATTAAAAAACGAGCACAACGCTGTCCTTGTGATCACGCACTACCAACGATTATTGGATTACATCATCCCTGATTTTGTCCACGTGTTAATGGACGGCAAAATCGTAAAATCGGGCGACGCTTCTTTGGCCTTGGAGCTGGAGGAAAAAGGGTACGACTGGATTAAACAAGCACAAGAAGTTTAAAAAAGTTCTCTGTTGTCTGTTCTCCGTTAAAACAACGGGAACCGACAACTGACAACCGATAACCGACAACAACTAATGGAACTAAAAGAAAAAATCCTCTCCTCTTTTCTGGCTTTTGAAGGCCAAGTCGATGTAAATTCAAGCTTACATGAGCTGCGTGTGGATGCGATGAAGTGCTTTGAAACCAAAGGTTTCCCGACCAAAAAAGAAGAAGCCTGGAAATATACCTCCTTGAATTCGGTGCTGAAAAATGATTTTTCGGTGTTCCCGAAACATGAAAATGCCATCGAATTTTCAGACGTAAAAAAATACTTTTTACACGAAATAGATACCTACAAAGTGGTCTTTATTGATGGCGTATTCAGTTCGTTTTTGTCGGCCACGACCCACGATGGTTTAGATGTCTGTTTGATGTCTTCGGCCTTGACCAAGCCCAAATACAAGATGGTCATTGACGCCTATTACCATCAAATTGCCAACAAAGCAGAATCCTTAACCGCCTTAAATACGGCTTTTGCCACCGAGGGCGCGTTTATCCACATACCCAAAAGTAAGGTGGTGGACAAGCCCATCGAAATCATGTATTTTACCACTGGTGTCGAATCGGCGTTGTTGGTACAACCGCGCAATTTGATAGTAGTGGGCGAAAACTCCCACGTGCAAATTATTGAACGCCATCAATGCATCGAAGGCAATCCGGTGCTCACCAATTCGGTAACCGAAGTCTTTGCCCAAAAACGCGCCATTGTCGATTATTACAAAATTCAAAATGATGTGTTGACAGCCAATTTAGTTGACAACACCTACATTTCCCAAAAACAAGAAAGCCACGTCTCGGTGCATACCTTCTCGTTTGGTGGCAACCTCACGCGCAACAATTTGAACTTTTACCACTTTGGTGAACGCATCGATTCCACCTTGAAAGGCATTACCATTATTGGCCACAAACAACACGTGGATCATTTTACCTTGGTAAATCACGCCACGCCCAATTGCGAAAGCCACCAGAATTACAAAACCATCATAGCCGATAGCGCGACAGGCGTGTTTAACGGAAAAATTTACGTGGAAAAAGAGGCGCAAAAAACCGATGCGTTTCAGCAAAACAACAACATCCTAATTGGCGACAAAGCCACCATCAATGCCAAGCCTCAGTTGGAGATTTTTGCCGATGACGTGAAGTGCTCGCACGGCTGCACCATTGGCCAGCTTGACGAAACGGCCTTGTTTTATATGCAGCAACGCGGAATTCCCCAAAAAGAAGCCAAAGCCTTGTTGATGTATGCCTTCTCAAACGACGTGATTGAGAGCATCAAAATCCCCGAATTAAAACAACGCATCACCAAGATCATCGCCACCAAATTGGGCGTGAGTTTGGGGTTTGATTTGTAGGGAGAAAAGGGTTTAGATAGGTTAGGGTTTAGCGGTTTAAAACGAGTATTACCGTATGCTTCTCACAATCCCACTTAACAAGCCATTAAAGTCAAACACATCGTCTTCGCGCAGACCTAGACGCACTACCACTAGATCTTGGCTTGGAAATATGGCCACCATTTGGCCCTGAAACCCGCTGGCGTAATACATGTTTTTGGGCGCATCGGGGAATTTCCCTCCGGCATTCAGCCAAAAGTGTCCGCCATAATTGCCTTGTGAAGTAGCGGTTGGCGTAGACACATAGCTTGCCCAAGACGGGTCAAAAAGCTGTTCGCCATTCCAGTTTCCGCGGTGCAAATACAAGAGTCCCAATTTTGCCCAATCTCTTGCCGTAGCCCAACCGTAGGAAGATCCCACGTAATTCCCCGCCATATCGGTTTCTACCAGCATCGATTCCATACCCATTTTATCAATCAAACTGCTGTACCAAAAATCCAAATAATCTTGGGTGACTTAAATTGCTTGCGCAAAATCAACGACAACAAATTGGTTGTCCCTGACGAATAATTCCAGTGTGTGTTGGGGGCAAAGCTGGCTTGTTTTTCGAGTTGCACCCGGCCCATATTTGAAGCTTGGAATAACATTTGAGTGGCGTCACAAATTTTGTCGTATTGCTCCTCCCATGCCAAGCCCGAATTCATGTGCAGCAAGTCGTTGAGTGTAATTTTGGCGCGTGGGTCGTTTTTCCATTCAGGAATAGTAACCTGCGCGTTGAGGTTGATTTTTCCTTGTTTTTGCAAGATCCCAAAGTAGGTAGCCGTGAGGCTTTTGGTCATGGACCAGCCCAATAATTTACTGTTTTTGGAGAAACCCGGGCCATACTGTTCGGCAATGATGTGGTCTTTGTAAATTACCAAAACGGCGCGGCTGCGTTTGTCGGTTTTGGCACCTACATCAAAGGCATTGGCTACGGTTTTTTGCAATAAAGCATAGTCGATGTTGGCAAATAGACTGTCTTTGGCTTCGCTTGTTCCATACGGATAAGGCAGCTTTGAAGGGTTTGGCGTTCTTTTGGGCACCAGATAGGGTTTTTGAACATCAAATGAATCATCAATTAGGGTTGCACCCAATCCGTTGCGGTAAATGGCTTTGCGTGTTTTGAGTCCAAACACCGAGGCGGTGGCAAAACTTGCTTTGTCGTCAATTTGATTTGTGGCTAATTTTACCAACGGAATGTCGTTGTCGCCTTGTTCAATACTTGCTTGTGACCGCCCATCAATAAAGTGCACCGAGGCCATGCTTTTGGCCGAAAATCCTGAGATTAAATCGAGTTTAGGGTAGTTGGTAAAACCCAAATAAATAAAGGATCCTATGGCTACTAACCCTACAATTTTGAAGCTGTTTTTCATAACAAAAAATTTCATGCAAGGTACTTTTTTTGCAAATAAATCAAACTGAATTTTACCCAGCAGCTTAAATCATGCCTAACTAAAATATTCCTGCGGCTAGGGTTTTTTAGACACGCTATTTTATTACTTTTGTCTGTAGAATTTTTCTAAATAACTATGCTAGACAGTACCAAGGTTCGCGCCGATTTCCCCATTTTACAGCAAGAGATTAACGGATTTCCGTTGGTCTATTTTGACAATGGTGCTACCTCGCAAAAACCGCAAGTCGTAATTGACGCCATTAGCAACTATTACCAAGAAACCAACGCCAACATTCACCGTGGCGTGCATACCCTAAGCCAACGCGCTACCGACGCCTACGAAGCTTCTCGCGAAATCATGAGGCAACACCTCAATGCGGCCTATGTACACGAAGTGTTGTTTACGGCAGGCACTACACACGGCATCAATTTGGTGGCCCACGGATTTGCTTCCTTTTTACAAGCAGGCGATGAGGTGCTTATTTCGGCCATGGAACACCACAGCAACATTGTGCCTTGGCAACTCTTGTGCGAGAAAACTGGCGCTAGCTTGCGCGTGATTCCCATGAACGAGAAAGGCGAACTGATCCAAGAAGCCTATCTAAAATTATTGAATAGCAATACCAAACTGGTTGCGGTTACCCATATTTCAAATGCCTTAGGCACCATCAATCCCATTCAAGAAATGGTGGCCCAAGCCCATCAAGTTGGGGCGGCCTTTTTGGTAGACGGCGCCCAAGCAGTGCCCCATTTGCAACCCGATGTACAAGCCCTGGATTGCGATTTTTATGCTTTTTCTGGGCACAAAATATGCGGCCCTACCGGCACCGGAATTTTGTATGGTAAGGAAGAGTGGCTTCACAAACTGCCACCCTACCAAGGCGGCGGAGAGATGATTAAAACCGTCACCTTCGAGAAAACTACCTATGCCGATTTGCCTCATAAATTTGAAGCCGGAACGCCAAACATCGGCGGAGGAATTGCACTAGGTGTAGCGGTAAAATACATGCAAAGCATTGGCTTTGAGAACATAGCTGCTCACGAAAAAAAATTACTCGACTACGCCACTGCCCAACTACTTCAAATAGAAGGGTTAAAAATTTATGGAACGGCTGCGCACAAAACCTCAGTCATTTCGTTTAATGTGGGTGATATTCATCCGTATGATTTGGGAACTATTATTGACAAAAAAGGCATCGCGGTGCGCACCGGCCACCATTGTACCCAACCCATCATGGATTTTTTTGGCATACCGGGCACCATTCGGGCTTCGTTTGCGTTTTACAATACCACCACCGAAATTGATCTTTTTGTTTCGGCACTAAAAAAAGCAGCAACGATGCTGCGTTAATCTTTAAAACACGACCAAATGAAATTGATTAGTTGTTTTCTCCTCACACTTTTTTTAAGCAAAGGCTGTATGAACCAACCCAAACAAGATTTTTCTAAATCTACGGTGACCTATACGGCTGAAACCCGCGGTTATTTTATGCAAATAATTCTTGCAAATAACACGGTCTCCATTTCTAAAGACCGCGAAACCCGCTTGCCTTCGGCACAGCTGGTCTTATCAAAAGAACAGCAAAAAAAAGTGCTTAGTTACCTTAAAGCCATTGACGTGGCTAATTTGGCTCAACTCAAAGCGCCCACCGAAAAACGGTTTTATGATGGCGCGGCTATTGGCAACTTGAGCGTTTCGCACAACGGAGAAACCTATGGAACTTCAGGTTTTGATCATGGAAATCCGCCGGTAGAAATTGAACAATTGGTCACGTTTATGAATGCCTTTGATAAACCAGAGTAAATACGATGACAATCACAGAAATTCAAGCCGAAATCATTGACGACTTTTCCTTATTTGACGACTGGGACGAGCGGTTTCAGTACCTGATTGATTTAGGGAAAACCTTGCCGCTCATTGACGAGCAATATAAGCTGCCCGAAAATACCATCAAAGGCTGTCAATCCAATGTGTGGTTGCACGCCGAAAACGAGCAAGGAACCTTGGTGTTTACCGCCGACAGCGATGCCATTATTACCAAAGGAATAATTGCCTTGTTGTTGCGCACCTTTTCGCATCAAACACCACAAGCGATCTTGGATGCCTCCACCGATTTTATTGACACGATTGGACTCAAAGCACAGCTTTCGCCTACTCGTGCCAATGGATTGGTTTCGATGATCAAACAAATAAAAATGTATGCCTTAGCCTATCAGGCCAAAAACAACTAAGACCAATATGGAACACGAAATTGACACCACCCAATTGGGTGAAGACATTGTAAAAAAATTAAAATCCATTTATGATCCTGAAATTCCTGTGGATATTTATGAATTGGGGCTCATTTATGATGTGATGGTGAATGAAGCGTATGAGGTAAAAATCCTCATGACTTTAACTTCACCCAATTGTCCCGTAGCAGAGAGTTTGCCCCGCGAAGTAGAAGACAAAGTGCGCTCGATAGACAATGTGAAAAGCGCCGAAGTCGAAATCACCTTTGATCCGCCTTGGAGCAAAGATTTGATGAGCGAAGAAGCCAAGTTAGAATTAGGAATGCTGTAAAGCATCAAATTTAGTATGGACGAAATTCAAAATAGAGTAGCCAGTTCGGCCTTGATGGTGTTTGATCTAGAGGATTACTATCCCGAAGGAATCAAAACACAAATTGATCTTGCGGCTTGGCTTACCGATGGGTTTTTACTCAAAGAAAAAGAGTTTCGACAAGCCTTAGCCCAGCACGATTGGTCCCAATACCAAGATCAGTATGTGGCTATTTTTTGTAGTACGGATGCCATTTTGCCCGCTTGGGCCGAACAAGTAGTAGCGGTTCAGGTATTGCCGTATGCCAAAAAAGTGGTGTTGGGCTCATCAAATAAAATAGATGAACTTTTGTATGCCGAAATTTTGGCTACTGTGGATTATTCTCCTTTTGAAGACAAGCCAGTTATTTTAAAGGGTTGTTCTAAAAAACCCGTCCCGCAAAGCGCTTATATACAAGCGCTTCGTTATTTGCAACCGCTTGCCAAAAGCATCATGTATGGCGAAGCCTGCTCGGCTGTGCCTTTGTACAAGAAAAAATAATTAGTCTTCTTTTTCGACGGCGTCGCTGTAGTCGGGGTACAAGAATTTATTGTACGGAAAACGCGTAATGTGAATGCTGCGCACCGCTTCGTATACACATTCCCGAAACTCTTCAAAATTCTCTTTTTGTGTGGCCGAAATAAACAAGGCATTTTTCTCGCCCACATCGTGCATCCAAGTGCGTTTCCATTCTTCTAAAGTGTAGTGTTTGCGGGTGCGTTCGGTGATTAAATCGTCTTCTTCGATGGTGAGGTGGCGGTAGGCATCAATTTTATTAAACACCATAATCGTAGGCTTATCGTTGCTTTTGATGTCCAATAAAATTTGATTGACCGAGGCAATGTGGTCTTCAAAATCGGGATGAGAAATATCAACCACATGCAAGAGCAAATCGGCTTCGCGCACTTCGTCGAGCGTACTCTTGAACGATTCAACCAATTGCGTTGGTAATTTGCGAATAAATCCTACGGTATCCGAAAGCAAAAACGGCAAGTTTCGAATCACCACTTTGCGTACCGTTGTGTCTAGGGTGGCAAACAATTTGTTTTCAACAAACACTTCGCTTTTGCTGATTACATTCATCAAGGTAGATTTTCCTACATTGGTATAGCCCACCAAGGCTACGCGTACCATCGCGCCGCGGTTGCTGCGTTGCACCGACATTTGCTTGTCGATGATTTTTATTTTGTCTTTGAGTAACGCAATTCGGTCGCGCACAATTCGGCGATCGGTTTCAATTTCGGTTTCTCCCGGACCACGCATTCCAATCCCTCCTTTTTGACGCTCCAGGTGCGTCCACATTCCGGAGAGTCGTGGGAGCAAATATTGGCATTGCGCCAGCTCAACTTGCGTTCGGGCATAGGAAGTTTCGGCGCGTTGGGCAAAAATATCTAAAATTAGATTGGTTCGGTCGAGCACTTTACAATCTAAAATGCGGGTAATGTTTTTTTGTTGGGAAGGGGTCAATTCGTCGTCAAAAATCACCGTAGAAATTTGGTATTCTTTTACGTAATGATGTATTTCTTCTATTTTTCCGGTGCCCAAAAAAGTCTTTGGGTTTGGACGTTCCATTTTTTGAAAAAACCGCTTCATGACTGAGCCGCCCGCTGTAAAAGTGAGGAATTCGAGCTCGTCTAAGTACTCTAGTAATTTGTCTTCTGGTTGATTTTGGGTAATAATTCCAACCAAAACGGTTTTTTCAAAACTGATTTTTTCTGTTTCTAACATGGGTTAAATTGAAAAGCAAAACTAGCTATAAATTGTTAGATAAATTAGCAAAAAAACAGGTAGTTCGTCGAGCTTATTTGAAGTTAATTCGTTAAAAAGTAAAATTTAGATATACATTTCATAAATTTTGTTAAATTTGGAACTCAAAAAATAATTCTAGAACTATATTAAACCAACTAAATTTTCATTTTATGAAAAAAATTATTTTAATTGTATTGCTTTCTTTAGTGTCATTTGCTGGGTATTCTCAGCTTCCTGCGCTTGAAGATTTTGAAGGCGCGACTTTCCCGCCAACGGGCTGGTTAGTTAAAGATAATTCAACGAATGCCGCTCCCAATTGGGACGTCAATCCAAATGCATTATATGCAGCAAACAGCGGAACACGTTGTGCGTTTATCCAAAGAATATCAAACGCCACTTCTCCCGGAGTAGGCGTATTGGCAGAAGAATGGTTAATCACTCCCCAACAAACTGTCGCCGCGAATAGCCAGTTGCGCTTCTTTACGCGTCAAACAATATCTGGCGATACAGGAACAAAATACAGAGTGATGGTTTCGAGCGCTGCAGACCCAAATGATTTGACCGCTTATACTCAAATTATTGAATATACAGAGACCACTTTAAGCACCTTAACTGCCGATCAGTTAGATTACGAAGAAAAAGTAATCAACTTGGCCGTAACAGGCGCTAGATTTTTTGCTTTTGTGAAAGTATATACACAACCAGTGGCGGGACAATTTGGTGACCGTTGGTTGGTAGACGATGTGAAATTGGTTATTAGATGTACCGACCCATCGGTTTTAGGTGTAAATAACATCAGTGCTACCGGCGCTACCTTAACTTGGACGAATACAGCAACTACTCAATTTGAAATTGAATACGGGACATCTGGATTTACCCCAGGAACAGGAACACTAATTCCCCCTTTTACAAGCACCACTACTCCAAGAAGTTACACCATTCTACCAGGAACGTTATCACCTTCTACGGATTACCAATTTTATGTACGTGCAATTTGTCCGGATTCTACCTCTGAATGGATAGGGCCGTTTTTATTCCCAACTACTCCACTAGGAGCAACTTGTGCGGCGCCGATTCCGGTAACTGCTTTGCCTTATTCTGCAAATAGCAATACCTTAACTTACGGCAACAACATTAACCCTGCTTCGCCAGGAAATACCGGATGCGGAACTACTGGCGCATTTATGGCGGGTAATGATGTAGTGTATTCCTATACACCTACCGCTACTGGATTAATTAGTATTTCGATGAATCCGCAAGGATCTACCAATACAGGAATGTTTATTTACAGCAGTTGCGCAAATATTGGAGTATCTTGTATTGGAGGTGTAGCAGACGCCACTTCTAATATTAGAAACATTCCGGCTTTTAATGTAACAATAAACCAACCTATATATATTGTGTTGTCTTCGACTGCTGCAACAGCTAGCTACAACTACAATTTAATTATTCAACAAGTAAACTGTGTGGCTCCTATTAATTTATCTGCAGGAGCATTCAGCACATCAAGCGGAACTTTATCTTGGACCAACGGAACTTTTGGCACTTCTACTTCTTGGGAAGTAGCCGTACAACCTGCGGGCTCAGCAATTCCAGCGGGTGCAGGCACACAAACCAATACCAACACCAACTTCCCCGTTACCGGCTTATCAGCAGCTACGCCTTATCAATATTGGGTGCGTGCCGATTGTGGAAACGGAACATTTAGCGCCTGGTCAGGCCCATTCTTGTTTAACACCACAATTTGTGATGTAGCAGGATGTAACTATACCTTTATCATGACAGATACGTTTGGCGATGGCTGGAACGGCGGTACCATGCAAGTTCGTCAAAATGGAATTGTAGTTGGAACTCTAGGCACACAAATAGTAGGTGCCGGACCAAACAACGTAAATATCCCTATGTGTAATGGTATTCCGTTTGATTTATTTTGGAATACAGGCGGAACATTTCCAACAGAATTGGCCGTTACCATTCAAAACAGCTTTGGTCAAACCTTATACACCTACGCGGGCGGAAATGCAGCAGCAGTTGGCACAACCTTGTATACGGGGACAGTGGACTGTCTTAACCCATTGTGTTTGCCTCCAACTACATTTAATGTGCCTGCGGCTCAAATTACTACCAATGGCGCGCGTATTACCTGGACCAATCCAGGAGCTCCAACCACAGGAATGGGTATATATGTAGTCTTGGCAGGTTCACCTCCTCCAGTAGCAGGAACACCTCCTACCTATACGACTACTGCTCCGCCAAACAATTACACCATCACAACTGGTTTATTGGCAGACACAACCTATGATGTATATATTCAAACAATCTGTTCGGTAAATTCACCGAGTGTTTGGGTAACTACACCGGTAACTTTTACTACGTTGCCAACTTGTCCTAGACCTACGGCTTTAGCAACTGCAAATATTACAACCACTTCTGTTCGTGTGAGCTGGACCAATCCAACCGGAACAGCTTGGCAAGTTTTGGCTTTACCAGCTGGATCGCCTGCGCCAAATGCAGGCACAACAGGTTGGGTAATTGCAACTGGAGGCAGTCCATTCATCGTAACCGGCTTAACACCAGACACGGCCTATGACTTTTATGTACGTTCCGATTGTGGCGCTGTAAATGGAATTAGTAATTGGTCTTTACCTACTACTGCAACAACATTACCTACTTGTCCAAAACCAACCGCATTAACAATAGGAACAATTACCGCTAATTCTGCTCTTGCAGGATGGACAAATCCAACAGGAACTTCATGGCAAGTTTTAGTATTGCCTGCAGGATCAGCGGCACCAACTGCTGGCTCAACAGGTTGGGTTGTAGCCAACACTAATACTGGATTTGCCTTAACCGGTTTATCGGCAGCAACCTGTTATGATTACTACGTGCGTACCGACTGTGGAGCCGTGAATGGATTGAGTACTTGGTCGGGACCTAGAAATTTCTGTACTACAATATGTAATCCAGCCAATCAGTGTCTATACACCTTTACCATGACTGACTCATTTGGAGATGGATGGAACGGGGCAACCATGCAAGTGCGTCAAAACGGCATTCTTGTCGCTACCATTGGAGGAACTTTTACTGCCGGTGCAGGACCAGTAGTGGTTAATGTACCTTTATGTAGCGGTGTGCCATTTGATTTAAATTGGAACGCGGGCGGAACTTTCCCTGGAGAGGTTCGTGTGTCAATCACCAATATTTTTGCTCAAGTATTATACAACATGAATGTGGCAAGCGCCGGCTTAGTGGGTACCGTAGTGTACTCCGATTCAAGAGCTGATTGTTTGTTCCCAAAATGTTTACCACCATCCAATTTATCAGCAGTACCAAGTATTTTTAATGCTGCTTTAGATTGGACACAAGCCAATAACAATACTGCATGGTCTGTATATGTGGTGCCAACAGGAGGCGCAGCGCCTACTATTGGAAGCACGCCTACCTACCCTAATGTTGGCGCACATCCTTTTACTACACCAAATACCTTAGCGGCAAACACCACCTATGACTATTATGTAAGATCATTGTGTGGAACCGGAACACCCGGGGACTGGATAGGGCCTTTTACATTTACTACCTTACCAACTTGTCCTCAACCGACGAATTTACATTATGTCGCAACAAATTTCCAGGCTGCCGATTTAGCTTGGAATGAAATTGGACCCGCAACCAGTTGGAACATTATGGTACAAACTTCTGGTGGACCAGTGCCAGGACCTACATCGGGTTGTGTGGTTAACACTCTACCTACCGATGCGACTCCTTATAATACCTTAGCGTGTTTTGGCCCATTAACTCCTGGATTCTATGAGTTTTATGTGCGTGCCAATTGTACGGGTACTGATTTAAGTAGCTGGTCTGGCCCAATTAATTTCTACATCTCTGCACCATTACCAGCTTGTGCCGACATTAATATTGACGTAGTAACTACTTCACCGGGTCAAATTGATTTTTGTCCTGGCAATCAATGTATTGATTTATCAGCCACCTATACCGATTCTAAAGACACGACTGATTATTCTATTTTAGGAATTCCATTTGCTCCACCTTTCCCATTTACAGGCGGAACACAGTTAAATATTGCTACGGATGATATTTGGGGTCCTTCATTCCAATTGCCTTTTGATTTTTGTTTCTATGGGGTAAATTATCCCTCAATACAAGTAGGATCAAATGGGGTGTTGACATTTACACCGCAACTCGCTCCAGGAAACTGTCCGTGGGCATTTACTGCGCAAATACCAGCAGCCAACTTCCCTATACGTAATGCTATTTACGGCGTGTATCAGGATTTAAATCCATCCGTTTCAACAGCACCTATTGTGCATACAATCAACTACCAAGTATTGGGAACTGCCCCATGTAGAAGTTTCGTTGTAAATTATGACAACATTGCTCAGTTTAGCTGCGGTGTAAACGTTGGTTTACAAACTAGTCAAATTGTATTGTATGAAACCTCAAACATTATTGAAGTATATGTTCAAGATAGAACAGCCTGTACCAATTGGAATAGCGGAAGCGGACTAATTGGTCTTCAAAATAATTTAGGAACCATTGCACACGTCCCTCCAGGAAGAAACACAGGACCATGGAATACGCAAAATGAAGCCTGGCGTTTTACTCCAGACGGAAACTCAACTGTACAATTCTCTTGGTTAAGAGATGGCGTTGTGGTGAGTAACAATCCAACTATAAATGTGTGCTTCAACCAAGACACCAACATGACAGCGCAAGCAGTGTATACCGGTTGTGGAGGTACAGTAACCACTAAAACCGAAAACATCTTATTAAACATCACAAACGTTGATGTTCCGCCAGTAGCACCTGTTTTTGCTTGTACTTCTTATGTATTACCAGCTTTAACGGTTGGAAACTATTTCACTTTACCTGGTGGACCAACTGGAGGTGGAGTACAAATTCCAGTTGGAACTCAAATTTCAACTACACAAACTATTTATGTGTATGCACAATCAGGAACTACCACAATTTGCTCTGATGAGGAAAGTTTTGTAGTGACTATTGACAACCAAATCGTTCCAACATTTGCCACAATACCAACACTATGTTACAATTCTTCAGCTCCAGCTTTAAACACAACTTCTTCAAACGGATTAAGCGGTACGTGGTCGCCAACATCAATTGACACTTCAATTATTGGCCCTACAAATTACACCTTTACCCCAGACGGGACTTTGCCTTGCGCAATTCCAACAACAGTTGTGGTAACTATTTCAAATCCTATCTTACCTGATTTTGCACCAATTCCATCCATTTGTGCCGGAACAACCGTTCCGAGTTTAGGCACTATAGCGCCAAACGGAATAACTGGTTTATGGTCGCCAGCGACAATTGACAATGCAGCTTCTGGATCGTATGTATTTACGCCAGACGCAGGACAATGTGCGACTATACAAACTTTAAACGTAAATATAACTGCGCCAAACATTAACCCATCTTTTGCGGTTATTCCAGATGTTTGTTCAGGCACAGTTGCGCCAAGTTTACTGGTTTATGGTCGCCAGCGACAATTGACAATGCAGCTTCTGGATCGTATGTATTTACGCCAGACGCAGGACAATGTGCGACTATACAAACTTTAAACGTAAATATAACTGCGCCAAATATTAACCCATCGTTTGCGCAAATCGCCGATTTCTGTTCGGGTACCTTAGCCCCAAGCTTGGCTACTTCTTCTCCAACAGGAATCACAGGATCTTGGTCACCAACAACGATTGACAATGCGAATTCTGGATCGTATGTATTTACGCCAGATGCGGGACAATGTGCGACTATACAAACTTTAACCGTAAATATAACTGCGCCAAACATTAACCCATCTTTTGCGGTTATTCCAGATGTTTGTTCAGGCACTGTTGCGCCAAGTTTAGCATCTACCTCTCCAACTGGAATCACAGGATCTTGGTCACCAACAACGATTGACAATGCGAATTCTGGATCGTATGTATTTACACCAGACGCGGGACAATGTGCTACAGGACAAACGTTGAATGTAACGATTACTGTACCAACAGTTCCAGACTTTGCGCCTATCGCTGATATTTGTTCAGGAGCTATCACTGTTCCAACATTGGATGCTGTTTCGCCAAATGGGGTAACCGGGACATGGTCACCCGCTACCATTGACAATGCAACTTCTGGATTGTATGTATTTACGC
>JAPLEX010000032.1 GCA_026390995.1 Flavobacterium sp. | reverse complement strand
AGGCATCGCCGAAAATCGGGTAACCTACAAAGGCTTTGGCAGTTCACAGCCGCTTTTTCCTATACCCGAGAAAGACGAAAGCCAACGCGCTGCCAATCGCCGCGTCGAAATTGTAATTACCGCTAACTAAAAGAGAAAGCCATGAAAAAACTTTTCCTCCTTCTGCTCCTGTTTCAATTTTCGATTGTGGGAATTGCCCAAGATAAACTCACCGTTTTTTTTGATTTTGATCGCTATGATCTCAATGAAATTGCCCTTAAAAAATTGGCCAATTGGACCGTTGCTTCTCCACAGGTAGAGGTAATCAAAGTATATGGATTTTGCGATTGGAAAGGCAGTAATTCCTATAATGATTCGTTGTCGATCAAACGAGTAAATGCCGTGGTTGCGTTTATGAAAGAACATCAGATCAAAGTAAATTCAGGCTATGACGTGCGCGGATTTGGGGAAGATTTTGAACAATCCAAAATTCAATCCGAAAACCGAAAAGTAATCATTGAATACCAAGACAAACCTGTCGAAGTCAAGAAAGAACCCTTGTCAGCTTTGCACCAAAAAATAAATACAGCGGCAAAAGGCGACATGATTACCTTAGATAATTTGTACTTTTTTAATATGTCGCCCCGTTTGTTGCCAAGGTCTAAACCTATTTTGTATGATTTGCTTTGCGCGATGCAAGAAAATCCCAATTTAAAAATTGAAATTCAAGGTCATATTTGTTGCCAAATAAAAGGCGATATCTACAACCTATCTACTTCGAGAGCTCGTGCGATTTATAATTTTTTAGTGAGTCAGCGCATCAACCGCAAGCGACTATCCTATATTGGTTATGGAACTACCCGACCCATTCATCCTATTCCAGAACAAACCGAGCAACAAGAAAACGAAAACCGTCGGGTTGAAATTTTAATCAAAGACAAGTAGGTTTCTCCCGCTAATTTATCTGCAAAAACCCAAAAATCGACGTGTTCAATAGCCAACTTCTCGCTATCTTTGCCGCACCAAATACAACACAAACGTATGAGTTCTGATGTTTCCAAAAGATACGCACAGCGCGGCGTCTCGGCTTCTAAAGAAGAGGTACACAACGCCATAAAATCGATTGATAAAGGCTTGTATCCCAAGGCTTTTTGCAAAATTATCCCCGATCACCTCACTCAAGACCCTAATTACTGCCTCATCATGCATGCCGATGGCGCGGGAACCAAGTCGTCTTTGGCCTATATGTATTGGAAAGAAACGGGCGATTTGTCAGTTTGGAAAGGCATTGCGCAAGACGCACTCATCATGAATATTGATGATTTATTGTGTGTAGGCGCTACCGATTCCATCTTATTGTCCTCGACCATTGGACGGAATAAAAATGTAATTCCTGGCGAAGTGATTGCGGCAATTATTGCCGGAACGGAAGACCTCATTAAAGAATTGGCTACCTATGGTGTAGAAATTCACAGCACAGGGGGAGAAACTGCCGATGTGGGTGATTTGGTTCGTACGATCATTGTAGATTCTACGGTTACGGCGCGCATGAAACGCGACAAGGTAATTGACAATGCACGCATCCAAGCGGGTGATGTGATTGTAGGTTTGGCCTCATTTGGGCAGGCACATTACGAAAAAGAATACAACGGCGGAATGGGCAGTAACGGATTGACTTCAGCTCGACACGATGTGTTTAGCCACGAGTTGGCCAGCAAATACCCAGAGAGTTATGACGCCGCAGTACCCGCCGATTTGGTCTATTCCGGACAAATTGGCCTCACCGAACACATCAAAGACGTGACGATCAACGCCGGTAAGTTGGTGCTTTCACCTACTCGTACGTATGCCCCCATCATCAAAAAAATACTCGATCAATTTTCTCCACAAGAGATTCATGGCATGGTGCATTGCAGTGGCGGTGCCCAAACCAAAATTTTACATTTTATAGATAACTTACACGTTATAAAAGACAATTTATTTCCAGTTCCGCCTTTGTTTCAATTGATCCAAGCCCAATCCAACACCGAATGGAAAGAAATGTACCAGGTGTTTAATTGTGGCCATCGCATGGAATTGTATGTGCCCGAATCAATCGCAGCCGAGTTGATTGCCATTTCAGAATCATTTGGGGTAGCGGCACAAATTGTGGGTAGAGTAGAAGCGAGTGCCACCAAAAAACTCACCATCCAAAGTCCTTACGGTACTTTTGAATACTAAAATACTATGGTAATACATCCCAAAAACGGTATCGATCAGTTGTTGTTTGGCATGAGTCAAGCTGATGTGCAAGCGCGATATGGAGCGCCAGACAAGATGTTTCAGGACGAGGAAGAAAACAACATCTGGGTGTACAACGCAAAGCAAGTACGCCTCACCTTTTATGCCGATGAGCAGTTTAGATTGGGCTACATCATTACCGCCAATCCAGCTGCTGAAGTGTTACAGCATAAAGTGATCGGCATAGCGATACAAGAGGTGAAAGCCAGTTTACCATTTAAAAACTGGGAACAAGAAGATTTTGACACCACCGAAAATCACTTCAACGAATCGAATTGGCTGATTTTGCAAGCCGAGTTTGGCCGCGTCATCCGACTGGAATTGGGCGCCATAATCAAAGACGACGAGCACTTTGATTGGAAGTTTGGAGCCAAATAAAAAAAGGGATTTTCTAACTGTAGAAAATCCCTTTTTTATTGAAAGTGAATTCGATTTATTTTTCAGGATTTGCAGGGCCACTGGCTGCAGGCGCTCCTTCTAATAATTGCACTTCAAAAATAATATTGGCATTGGGTGGAATTACACCGCCAGCGCCACGTTCGCCATAACCTAATTTGGCTGGGATAAAGAAGATGGCTCTTTCATTCAGGGTCATGTTTCCAATTCCTTCCAAGAAACCAGGAATCAAGCCATCCTTTTTACCATATTCAAATGGGAAGGGTTGGTAGCCATTCTGGCTGGCGCGGTTTTCGTCATAACGCTCATATTCTTTGGCTACTTCGGCTACGCTGCTGTCAAATAAACTTCCGTCTTCTAAGTAACCGGCATAATGAATGTAAACCGTAGTGCCATCTGCGGGTTTCACCCCGTTACCTGGAACCAAAGATTTAAAGGCTAAACCAGTTGCCGAAACAGTTGAGGATGTACGAAGGTCGCTTAAGTAAGCTACTTTTTTGGCTTTTACCGGAGCGATTTTTTCATCGTATATTTTTTTGGCAGCCGCTTGTTCTTCAGCTTGTTTTGCTTTGGCTTTGGCTTGATCTTCGGCCAATTTCTTGTCGTCTTCGGCTTTGTTGGCAAAGTAATCCGAGAAGGTTTTTACGGCATTAAAGGCTTTGGCTGCAGCCCCTTTGCGCACGATGGTTACTTTGTTCATTAGGTCATCTTGCACGATGGCATTTACCACGTCTTGTCCTACCGTTACATACCCAAAAATGGTGTGTTTTCCCGTAAGCCATGACGTCTCTTTGTGCGTGATGAAAAACTGAGAACCATTGGTTGCTGGACCCGAATTGGCCATGGCTAAGATACCGGCTTTATCAAATTTGAATTCCGGAACGATTTCATCTTTAAAGCTATACCCTGGACCGCCCGAACCATTTCCGGCAGGGTCTCCTCCTTGAATCATGAAGTCTTTGATTACTCGGTGGAATTTAAGTCCATTATAAAACGGTTTTCCTTTTAATTTTTCGTCTGTTACATTCGGGTGATTTCCCTCAACCAAAGCCACAAAGTTGGCTACTGTGATGGGTGTTTTTTGGTATTCCAATTGCACCACAATTTTACCTTTGGCGGTTTCAAATTCAACAAAAATTCCGTCTTGCGATTTGGCTGCCGGTTTTACTGCAGTTTTAGACATTGGTTTTGCAACTGGTTTTTTGGCTTTTTGCGCAAATCCAATCGAGAAGGTGAGGAGTAATAAAACAATTAGTTTTGTTTTCATTTTACAGGTGTTAATAGTCCTTACTTATTTTGCAATGGCAGGGATTTCAGGTTTAGTCCCTTGGGGGTTTATTTAATCAATTCAACTTCAAAAATAATGTTTGCGTTTGGCGGTATTACTCCACCTGCTCCTTGTGCACCGTAGCCTAAATGGGCTGGGATAAACAAAATCGCTTTGTCTCCATAGCTCATTTTTTCTAAGCCCTCAATAAATCCGGGAATCATGCCGTCTTTTCGCCCAGCTTCAAACGGGATCGGTGTATATTGGTTGGCAGCTGCGCGCTGGGCGTCAAATTTACCAAAGGTTCGAGCCACTTCTTCCAAACTGGTGTCAAACAAATCGCCGCTTTCAAGAAAACCGGCATAATGAATTTGCACTTGTTCGCCAGCATTGGGCTTTGTTCCCTTTCCTTTTTTCACCAAAAAGAACTGTAAGCCCGATTTGGTTACCGCTGCTT
>JAPLEX010000035.1 GCA_026390995.1 Flavobacterium sp. | reverse complement strand
GAATTCTACGCCAAAGATGTTTCGGTTGCCGCTTTCGTTGATGAATTTATCAGAGGAGCGGGTGAGGAGCGACAGTACATTTCCTGCCAACTCTAATTTTGATTTCACCCCGTGAAACGTTTCATCTGTAGCATCGCTTTTGGAGGTTTTAGCATAGGTATAACTCGAAGCCAAAATAAAGTTGTTTTCGGTGAGGCGTTTGCGGCGTTCGTTGATGCTGCTAATTATTTTTTTATCGGGATCGGACGGTAAAATAGTGGGGTTTGTGCCCAAAACTGCATTTATAAAATTATCGGTACCCTGCGTAATAATGAGGTTGCCGTTAGAAAAATAGGAAGGATCGGCATTGTAGCGAATCGCTAAATTATTTAGGGTTGTATACGAGGAATTGTATACGTTAAAATAGTTGGCGGTATTGATGTTTTTAATGTACTGGATGTTGAACAAATCATATTTTACATTGGCATTTTTAATGGGATTCCAATTGTAGGAAAGCGATCCCGTTACGTTTTCTTTGTCCAAGCCAATGTTCTCTTGTTTAGAAAAACCGATGCTCATTACCGTAGAAGGAATCATGCTTTTTGGGATTATTTTTTCGGCACCAAAAAACAACAATAGTCTAGGAAAATTTAATTTCATATCGAGACCATATTCCGACACATTAAAAAATCGATCGTTAGAATTGGCCAAATCTTTGGATGAGCCAATATTGCCTCGAGCTGCGATTTCAAAAGTTTCGGCCCCATTAAATACATTTCGAATCGCCAAGGAAGCGCTTCCCGAAATCCCAAAATCTTGGATGTTAGAATGGGTGAGAGACAGCGACGGAGCCAGGCTAAATTTTTCGCGGGGAGCCAAATAAATATTGGCGATTAGCGCATTTTGTAGCGGGTCTCGTTTGTCAATCTCGTATTGAATGCTGGGGTAATTAAAAATTTTAAGGTTGTTCAAATAGCGCGTAGTGAGCGTGGTTTTGGTGTCTGAAAACAAACTTCCTTTGGTAATAAAAACAGCATCAGTTAGTGCTTTTGGCCGATAGCGCAACTTGTTTTTGCTAAATAAATTAAACGAAGAATAGCTGGTTTTTACACTATCGTTCAGGGTGACTTTGGTTTTGTTTGCCGCATAATCGGTGTATATATTCACCTCACTGATGGTGTATAATTGAAAGGGTTTGGTTTTGGTTGAATCGTTTTCGCGGTAGGAATAATCGCCAATCTTAAGCGATAAATTTGCTTTTTTATTGGTATTGATGGTGTCAATATCATACGAAATATAATTCTGTTGAAACTGAAACGCCCCGTTATTTCGAAAATAAGTAGTAATACGACTGCGTTCGTTTTCTAAACTTTCTGTTTTGTACGGTTGTTTTTTTTTGACTATTGCAAGTTCTTTTTTTAGCGTGTACAAAGAATCCAAAACAGGACTTTCAATGTTTATTTTTATGCTGTCTATCTCAAAGGCTTTTCCGGTAGTAACTAGGTAATTTATTTTTGCTTTTTTTGGGGCTATCGAATCAATAGTAAACGAAGTTTTTACATCAAAAAAACCCAAGTTAAAGTAATACGATTGCAAACGATTGGCCGATTTTTTTGCACTTTTTTCGTCAATAATAGTGGGAGGTTCTCCGTTGTCTCGCAAAAAATTATGGATGCCCGCATACCAAAAAGACTGGCCCATGCGATTCACTTGTTTGGCCGATAACCACTTGGATTGACGTTCGTATTTTTTAGGATTTTTAATGTATTTGGCTTGGTAAATCGAGTCGTGATTGAGTTTGGCTAAGTTGTATAAATTGAGTCGCAAATGATAGCCGGCCAACTTTGAATTGGGCTTTTGGTAGATTAAATTGGAAACCAATTCTGAGTTTTCGGCAACGCCATTTATCAGAATAGTATTTTTGGTGAGTAACTTTTTTCCTTTGGGAACGCGCTTTACGGTATTACAAGCTGCCAATACCAACACAGTTAGAATAAATAATGATATTTTTGCAGCACGGTTTCTCAAAGGGAGTTGTAATTTAATCCAAAAGTACATTATTTCTATGGTTAGTAAAAACCAAATAAAGTTAATCAGCAGTTTGCAACAAAAAAAATACCGGGAGCAACATCAACTCTTTGTTGCCGAGGGAATTAAGTGCATAAACGAACTGTTGAACGCTGCGTTTATCCCCGTTTTTTTGCTGGCCACCGAAAAGGTATTTGATGCCCAATATGATACGCTCGTGAGCTACATCTCGGCATCCGAATTGCAAAAAATGTCGGGACTCAGTTCGGCCAACACTTGTTTGGCAGTGTTTAAAATTCCTGAGCCAAAACTCCAAGAAGACCGGGGATTAATTGTAGCACTTGACGAAATTCGAGATCCTGGAAATTTGGGAACCATTATTCGTTTGTGTGATTGGTTTGGGGTAGAACACTTGTTTTGTTCGTTAGAAACGGTAGACATGTATAATCCCAAAGTAGTGCAAGCCACCATGGGATCTATGGCGCGTGTAGCGGTTCATTATGTTGATTTGCCCCAATTGCTTGCTACTACTACTTTACCCGTTTTGGGCACTTTTATGGATGGCGATTCCATTTATGAGTTGGCTTTGCCGCAAGAAGGGATTATCGTGATGGGGAATGAGGCCAATGGAATTTCAACGGCAGTGGCTGCTCAAGTTAGGCAGCGAATAGCCATTCCTAAATTTGGCAAATTACAGCAAACCGAAAGCCTCAATGTAGCTACTGCCACCGCGATTGTGCTGAGCGAATGCAAACGAAGTAGCCTCGCCTAAATAATAAATAGGATTTAGTGAAAAGTAAAATTCACTAAGACCGCTCGGGTTTTCATGGAGTTGATGTTGCTGGTCCATGGACTTGCTGGGTCGGTGTCGCGAACTAATTCGTCGCCTAAGCCAAAAACACCTCGAATGGAAGGCGAAAACTTAAAGTATTCCATATACAAATCCATGCCAAATCCTATTTCGTAGTTTTTGGTCCATTGTTGCACTCGGAATTTTCCTTGCATGTTGTCGTCAATAGATTTGGAGTTGCTCGATAAATTTAAGGTTGTCGAAACACCACCTAACAAATACGGACGTATGTTTCCGGTGCGTTTGGATGAAAATTTAAGCAATAATGGAAAATGAATATACGTCGCCGCCACCTTGCGTTCGGCATCTGATGCATCTGTAAAATTGGGGAAAACCAAATTGCGCGTGGTGTAATACAAACCCGGTTCAAAACGCAGGTTGATGTATTCTTGTAATTTTAAATCACCTACCAAACCCACATTAAAACCAGTGGTGCGATTGACAATTACATTGGGCGCCAAATTTTTGTAATCAAAGGCGTAATCGTAGAAACTAAATCCCAGGAAATAACCCCAATGCACCCGTTGTTTGTCAAAATTTTCCAGGTTTACAATCGGGTCTTTACTAAACATGCCTTTTACGCCCTGGGCTGAAGCAGGTAAGCATAGAACTAACAGAAGTGCGAGTAGAAACTTTTTCATGGTTTATTTTGTTGCCGTATAAATGGTCGCTACACCAAAGGTTTGTGCAAGTGCTTTTACCTCATTAAACCCCGAATGAGTTAAAATATTGCATAAAGCAGCACCAAAAGGAAAGGCTGCCGCCGATTTTGATAAATACCCGTAGGCCATATTGTCTTTTGAAAACAATTTTCCGATAAGAGGTAAAATATAGTTGGTATAGAAAAAATAGCCTTGTTTGAAAGGGAATTTGGTAGGGTTTGACGTTTCTAGAATCACAAAGGTGCCACCGGGTTTTAATACGCGTAAAATTTCGGCCAACCCAATTTCTAGGTGTTCAAAATTTCGGATGCCAAACGCCACGGTAATTGCGTCAAAGGTATTTGATTCAAAGGGCATGTGCTCGGAATCAGCCAAAAGCATCTCTATTTTATGATCTAGTTTTTGCTGGTTAATTTTTTGTTGGCCCACCGCCAACATACCGGCTGAAATGTCTAACCCAATAATTTTTTCGGCAGACGTTTGTGCCATCAACAAGGCCAAATCTCCGGTGCCGGTTGCAATATCTAATATAAATTTGGGTTGGTTGGCTGTAGCCAATTGCACCACTTTTCGACGCCATTTTTTGTCAATTCCAAATGAAATCACTCGATTCAAGCCGTCATAATTGCCCGAAATGGTGTCAAACATTTGCGCAACTTGCTCTTTCTTGCTTTGGGTAGCCGAGTTGTAGGGCGTGATGGGTGAAGTCATGAATTTTTTTGCAAATATACTATTCTGTAGTAAACGAAGGGGTTCTTTTTTCGAAGCGTTGAAAGCAATACGCATAGGCATGACGCTCATCGGCAGCATGACATTCTTCCTGAACTAAGTCCCATTCTGCAGCCTTGATTTCGGGAAAAAAAGTATCGGCTTGCAGTTGGGCAGCAACCCGTGTGAGTTCGATTCGTTGGGCAAAAGCGAGGGCTTGTTGGTAAATTTCACCCCCGCCAATCACAAAAACATCTTCTGCATTAGGGACAAGAGATAAGGCGGCATCCAAGCTGCCCACGACCAAGACTCCTTCGGGGCTAAAATCAGTTTGACGGCTAATCACTACATGCGTGCGGTTGGGCAAAATACCAGGTAAACTTTCAAATGTTTTTCGACCCATAATAATATAGTGGCCCGCGGTAAGTGTTTTGAAATGCTTAAAATCGTTGGGTAAATGCCACAACAATTCGTTGTCTTTTCCCAATTCATTTTGTAAACCTGCGGCTGCAATAAGTGTAATCATACGTCTAAATCTTGGCAGTAAAAATACACAATACGGCTGCAGAAAAATAAATTTTCATCGAAAATCAAGCACACAGTCCCCATGGAATTAAAATACCAATACAGCTGCCAAGGTGGTCGAAGTTTAACTAGTTAGGACTATGCTTGGTTTGCGCGTTCGACAAGCCGCAAGCTTAGACGAATTTTCTTTTTATACCGCCACCGCTCCTTTAATGTGTGGATGAGGATCGTAACCCTCTAAGGTGAAATCTTCAAACGTAAAATCAAAGATGTTTTTTACCGCTGGATTTAATTTCATGGTAGGCAATGGTCGTACGTCTCGAGACAACTGCAATTCCAATTGCTCGAAATGATTAGAATAAATGTGCGCATCGCCAAAGGTGTGGATGAATTCGCCCACTTCTAATTCGCAAACTTGTGCAATCATTAGGGTCAATAACGCATAGGAGGCAATATTAAAAGGAACGCCCAAAAAGATGTCGGCAGAGCGTTGGTACAATTGGCAAGACAATTTTCCGTTGGCTACATAAAACTGAAAAAAGGCATGACAAGGCGGTAAAGCGACTTTCCCGTTTGCTACATTTTCTGCAAATGATTTGGTTGTATCGGGCAATACCGAGGGGTTCCAAGCCGAAATCAATAATCGGCGGCTGTTGGGATTGGTTTTTATCGCATCAATTAATTCGGTAATTTGATCAATTTCTTCGTTGTTCCAATTGCGCCACTGACGGCCATATACGGGGCCTAAATCGCCATTTTCATCGGCCCATTCGTCCCAAATTTTCACCCCGTTTTCTTGTAAATACTCAATATTGGTATCGCCCTTTAAAAACCACAACAATTCGTAGACAATCGATTTGAGGTGTAATTTTTTGGTGGTAACCATCGGAAACCCTTCGCTTAAATCAAAGCGCATTTGGTAGCCAAACACACTTTTGGTTCCGGTTCCGGTGCGGTCGCCTTTAAAGGTTCCTGTTTCGAGTACGTGCTTTACTAAATCGTGGTATTGTTTCATACGTTAGGCATTGTTTGGTCTTCTCTGTTGTCAAGTTCGTCCCGAAGGCGGGCTGCTTTTTCGTAATCTTCTTCTTGGATTGCGATATCCAAAGATTCGTAGAGTTCGGCAATCGAATAGTGATTGTATGGGGAACTGTTAGTTTCTGCATCGTCGTCTTCCTCCACCTCGGTTAGCGGGGCTAAAATATCATCAGCCAGTTCGTTGTCGGTTGCCGAGGAGTTTGATTTTCTAGAAACGCCTGCTTTATCTAAGATGTTGGGGTAGGTAAAAATTGGAGCAGCAAAGCGAAGTGCCAAGGCAATGGCGTCGGAAGTTCGGGCGTCGATGGCTTCTTCAATTCCGTCGCGTTCGCATACAATGCTCGAAAAAAATACGCCATCTACCAATTTGTGAATCAGCACTTTTTTCAGTTGGATATGAAAGCAATCGGCAAAGTTTTTAAATAAATCATGCGTGAGCGGACGCGGAGGGGTAATTTCTTTTTCCATCGCAATCGCAATCGCTTGGGCTTCAAACGCGCCAATCACTATAGGAATAGTACGGTCACCGCCCACTTCGTGGAGCACTAAGGCGTAGGCTCCATTTTGGGTTTGGCTGTACGAGATGCCTTTTATCGTTAACAAGATTAAGCTCATGCCTGCAAAAGTAATCCGATTTGCCGAATACTCAAATAGTTCTATAAAATAAAAAAGCCCTTCGATTTACAAAGGGCTTTTCTGCTGTTTAGGCTATAATTATTGGGCTTTAAAAGCCTTGAGTTTTTCGATTAATTTGGGAACGATCTCAAAAGCATCGCCCACCACACCATAATCTGCCACTTTAAAGAAAGGCGCTTCGGGATCGGTGTTGATCACCACTTTTACTTTGGATGAATTGACGCCAGCGATGTGTTGAATAGCGCCCGAAATACCAATGGCAATATATAAATTAGTGGCTACCGGTTTGCCCGTTTGCCCTACGTGTTCGCTATGAGGACGCCAACCTAAATCAGAGACCGGTTTGGAGCAGGCAGTTGCCGCACCCAAAACGCTGGCTAATTCTTCGATCATTCCCCAATTTTCAGGTCCTTTTAATCCGCGTCCAGCCGAAACCACTATATCTGCATCGGCTATGGTTACTTTGCCTGATGCTTTTTCTACCCCACTAACGTGAACCGAATTGGTTCCGCTTGCAAGAGTAGGCGAAAAATCTTCGCTAGCTGCAGCTCCATTAGTTTGAATCAGTCCAAAGGAGTTTTTGGCCAAACTAATGAGGTTGCAATCGCCTTTTAATTCGGTGGTTACAAAGGCTTTGTTGGAGAAGGCCGTTCGTTTCACTTGTAATGGATTGTTGCCCAAAGGAAGCGCCACTACATTTGAAGCATATCCGGCTTGCAAGCCCACACTCAATAACGGAGCAATATACAGGCTATCGGTAGTTGAGGAAAGCACAACCAATTTACTTTGTTCTTTTTGCGCCACTTGTTGCAGTACGTCTGCGTAATTTTTGGCGTTAAAGGCGTTTAAGTCGGCGTGTTGTGCACAGACTACTTTGTCCACGCCATAGGCGGCTAATTCGCTAGTATTGTTGTGGTTAATCGTAACGGCTGTAACCGTAGTACCCCAAGATTCGGCTACTTTTTTGGCATAAGAAGCCAATTCAAAGGCTGTTTTTTTGAATTTACCTTCTGCAGATTCTGCATAGATTAATATAGACATAATAGGTGTTTGTTTAAGGTGAGAATTAAATCACTTTGGCTTCGTTGTGCAGCAAATTAATGAGTTCGTCCAGTTGGTCTGCGGCTACTAATTTTACCGCCGATTTGGCTGCTGGTTTTTCAAATTTTACAGACACCGAATTTCCTGATGCAGTTGCTTCCAACACAGTAAGGGATTTGGTTCTGGCGGTCATGATGCCACGCATGTTTGGAATGCGCAAATCTTTTTCTTCGACCAATCCTTTTTGTCCGCCAATAACAAGCGGTAAACTGGCGGTTAATCGCTCTTTTCCGCCGTCAATTTCGCGAGCGGCTTGGGCTTTAGTTCCGTCAACAGTCAATTCGATGCAGGCATTAATAAACGAATAGCCCAATAAACCGGCTAACATACCAGGAACCATACCGCCGTTGTAATCTAATGATTCTTTGCCGGCAATAATTAAATCGTAGCCGCCATTTTTTACCACTTCGGCTAGGGCCGTTGCTACCAAAAATCCATCGGTAGGTGTGGTGTTGATGCGAATGGCTTCGTCGGCTCCAATGGCCAATGCTTTGCGCAAAGTAGGTTCGGTTTCGGGGCCGCCTACATTTATTACGGTCACGTGAGCGCCTTGCTGTTCTTGAAACCAGATGGCGCGCGTCAAACCAAATTCGTCGTTGGGGTTGATCACAAACTGAACGCCGTTGGTGTCAAATTCAGTATCGCCGTTGGTAAAATTAATTTTGGAAGTAGTATCAGGAACGTGGCT
Source organism: Flavobacterium sp. (assembly GCA_026390995.1). Classification (GTDB taxonomy): domain Bacteria; phylum Bacteroidota; class Bacteroidia; order Flavobacteriales; family Flavobacteriaceae; genus Flavobacterium. The sequence continues at coordinate 16,310 of JAPLEX010000035.1, read as the reverse complement.
GATGCAAACTAATATTTTCATCGATTGAGCGTGTTTTTGTTAAAAAATTCCGGACAAAATTAGTACATTAATTTCAAATAAAAAGAGCAATTTCGAGAATATTCTGCCTATTATATCGATTTCGTAAACGACAGTATTTTGTCCTAAAATTGCCCGTGGTAATTTCAGCCAAATAATGCGTTGAACTCACATAAAATAATTATTTTTGCTGCTCCAAAATGCTAACAAACTCGATTTTCCATTCGATATATACAACCGGATTACTATGAGAACGATACAATTTAGAGAAGCGATCGCCGAAGCCATGAGCGAAGAAATGCGTCGCGACGAATCAGTTTATTTGATGGGCGAAGAAGTAGCCGAATACAATGGAGCTTACAAAGCCTCTAAAGGAATGCTTGACGAATTTGGTCCAAAACGAGTAATTGATACGCCAATTGCCGAGCTTGGATTTGCTGGAATTGCAGTGGGATCAGCCATGAATGGCTGCCGTCCAATTGTAGAATACATGACCTTCAACTTTTCGTTGGTTGGGATTGATCAAATCATCAACAACGCAGCCAAAATGCGCCAAATGTCGGCGGGACAATTCCCGATGCCGATGGTGTTTCGTGGGCCAACCGCTTCGGCTGGACAATTGGGTGCCACACACTCGCAGGCTTTTGAAAATTGGTTTGCCAATACTCCAGGATTAAAGGTGGTTGTACCCTCAACCGTATACGACGCCAAAGGACTTTTGAAAGCGGCTATTCGCGATAATGATCCCGTAATTTTCATGGAATCTGAGCAAATGTATGGAGACAAAGGCGAAGTGCCAGAAGGCGAATACACCATTCCGTTGGGTGTGGCTGATATCAAAAGAGAAGGGTCTGATGTGACCATTGTATCTTTCGGAAAAATCATCAAAGAAGCTTTTATTGCTGCTGACGAATTGGCTCAAGAAGGCATCTCTTGTGAGATTATCGATTTGAGAACCGTTCGCCCGATGGATTATGACGCTATTTTAAAGTCGGTTAAAAAAACAAACCGCTTGGTTGTACTTGAAGAAGCTTGGCCGTTTGCCAGTGTGGCTTCAGAAATTACCTATATGGTGCAAGAACGCGCCTTTGATTACTTGGATGCACCGGTTCAACGCATCACCACTGCCGATACCCCAGCGCCATATTCGCCAACCTTACTCAAAGAATGGTTGCCCAATGCGGACGATGTAGTGAAAGCTGTAAAAAAAGTGATGTACAGATAACAACATCAAGCGCGTATTTTTTTTTGAATAAGCCAGATTAAAAAACCTATTTTTGAAACTTCATCAACAAAAAATGGTGAAGTTTTTTTTTGCCATGAAAAACCTATTTTCAGTTTGTATTTTCTTCTTTGCTTTTGTGGGCGTTGTTCAAGCGCAAACAAAGGTGAGTGGCGTGGTACTCGACGAAAATAATGAGCCGATACCCTTTGCAAATGTTGTTTTTATCAACACAAAAATTGGCGTGACCACCGATATAGATGGTAAATTCAACTTAAAATCGGACAAGGATTTTACAGCAATCGAAGTATCGTATACCGGCTTCACCGACAGAATTGTAAATTTATCGGGCAATGTGGTTGATAATTTGCGCGTCAAACTCAAAAACGGCCAACAACTCAAGGAAGTAGTTATTGTAACGCGTCCTAAAAAACACCTGTCCAAAAAAGAAAACCCGGCCTATCGCATTTTGCAAGGAATTTGGGCGCACAAGAAAAAGAATGGACTTAAATTAGTCAAGGCCTACGAATACAAAAAGTATACTTCGGTGGCTATTGGCTTGAGTAATTTGGATAGTGTTTTCTTGAAAAAAACCATGGCCAAGCAGTACGACAGTATTGTGAAAATTATCAAATCGGGCAAAAAAGACAAACGGTTTTTTGTGCCCATTTACATGAAAGAAAATTACGAATCGGTCTACGGAAACAATAAAATTCAAAAAGAGCGCATTGACACCGAAGCCGAACGCAATATAGGCGTAAGTCAGTACGGCTTTTTGTTTGACCGCATTAGCAATACGTTTACCGATGTAAATGTCTACCAAGACGACATTGAAATCCTCAACAAAACCTTTGTGAGTCCCATTTCTACTCGCGGCTATGGTATTTACGATTATGTGCTCAAAGACAGCATCGTTGAGAACAATATAAAATCCTATCTCATTTACTTTTTCCCCAGACAAGAAGGAACCATTGGCTTTGAAGGCAGTTTTAAAGTGGTCGACAAATCCTTTGCGCTCACCGAAGTGACCATGCGGGTCAATAAAAACATCAACTTGAACTTGGTGCGTAACTTGTCGGTAGAGAAAACTTTTAAAATTGTCGATGATACGATTTTCTTACCCGAGCGCGATTTTTACGAAGGCGATTTTACATTGTTCACCAAAAATGACCAAGAAAAAGGGCTGTTTGTACGTAAAAATACGGTCTTTAGCGAATACGATTTAAATCCGACTCGAGACAATGATTTTTATGAGTTGAAAATCAATCAAATTCGACGCGATCAATTTGAACAAAAGGAGGAATTTTGGGATAAAATTGTAACCAAAGATCCCAATTTGGGGGGCACCCGAAAAATTATTGGCGAATTAAAAGACAATCCTAGAGTAAAAAGTGTTTCTACCGCTATTACCATTATATCTACCGGTTATTTTGATTTGTTCAAAGACGTGCAGTTTGGTTCGCTTTGGCAAACAATTTCCAACAATAATGTCGAAGGTTTGCGACTCACCGCTGGTTTGCGCAGTTTTAGAACCCCCGATGATCGTTTTCGAACCAAAATATACACGGCCTACGGCACCTTGGATACCCAAGTGAAATACGGTGGAGAAATAAAATATTTAATTACTCAAGAACCGCGCATTGTAGTGGGCGCTACCCACATTAATGACAATATCCAATTGGGTGGTCAGAGCATGCAAGTAAACGACTTGATTACCTCGGCCAACGAAACCAATTTATTGATTGCCAGGGGAACCAACTATTTTTTGTCTCGCATCGTAAAAAACACCTTTTACTTTGATTTGGCGATACACAATAACTTGCATTTGACTCTAACGGGAGTACACCGCTACATTCGATCGGCTTCCCCAGACGATTTCTCGATTGATTATTCATACGATAACGGAACAACAGTTCGATCTACTTTAACTGATTTCACTACTAATCTTGGTCTTACCTATACACCCAAAAGAATTGTCTATGGCTTTGGTGTTGATCAACGATTTGGCGCTACCTTGTATCCTACCTATGTGCTTAAATACACCCGAGGCATTAGCGGTTTTTTAGGCAGTGAATTGCAGTACAACAAAATTCAAGCCTCGGTTTCTCGCCCTATTTTTGTGAGTAATTTTGGGGTATTTAAACCGTATTTAGAAGTTGGGAAGAGTTTTGAAGCTTTGCCTTTGCCGCTCTTATTTCCGGTTGCGGCCAATCAATCTTTTTCGGTTGATTCCAAAACTTTTTGTTTATTAGATTACTACGATATGGTTACAGATACCTACATAATGGGCTCGTTTCAACACCATTTCAACGGCTATATTTTTAATAAAATCCCGGGTCTCAAAAAGCTAAAATTGAGAGAAATTGGATTTTATCGTGCCATCTATGGCAGCATTAGTCAAGAGAATAGTGCCATTAACCAATCCAATATTCAGTATGTAGCGCCCAATCGTGCGGTCTATGCCGAATATGGTTTTGGCATAGAAAATATTGGCTACGGCAATTTCAGACCCCTTCGATTTGATTTTGTATGGCGCACCAATTTTCAAAATATCAACGGACCTGAGCCCCCGCGTTTTGGGATCAGAATTGGCTTTAATCCAACATTTTAAGTCGAATTTTACTTCTTTTAATCGATTTACTTCCTAATTCTTTTTTCAGCAGAGTAGTTTTTTGCTTTTTTCACCTGCAATAAGCGCATACATCTTGCGTATATTCTCGTTTTTTTGTTATTTTTGCCCCCGATAAATTAAGAACTAAAATTAACCGTATGGATTCATTAATGATTTATGTGCCAATTGTTATGGCAATTATTGGGTTGCTTTTTATGGCAGCCAAAAGAGCTTGGGTATTGAAACAAGACGCTGGAGATGGTAAAATGAAAGAAATTTCAGAATACATCTACGAAGGAGCTTTAGCCTTCTTGAAAGCAGAGTACCGTTTATTAGCTGTATTTGTATTAATCGCAAGTGTGGTGTTGGCCGGAATAACTTTTTTACCCGGAGTTAAAACACATATGCTAATCGTTATTGCCTTTATTTTTGGAGCATTCTTTTCAGCCTTGGCAGGAAATATGGGGATGAAAATCGCCACCAAAACTAACGTAAGAACTACACAAGCCGCTCGTACAAGTTTGCCACAAGCCTTGAAAGTTTCGTTTGGTGGAGGTACTGTAATGGGGCTTGGCGTTGCTGGATTAGCCGTTCTGGGTCTTACAGGTTTCTTTATTATATTTTTCCGTTTCTTCATGAACGGGGTGTGGACCAACACCGAAGACATGACCATTGTATTAGAAACCTTAGCTGGATTCTCTTTAGGAGCAGAATCGATTGCCTTATTTGCTCGTGTGGGTGGCGGTATTTATACCAAAGCAGCCGACGTAGGAGCTGACTTAGTAGGTAAAGTAGAAGCTGGGATTCCGGAAGATGATCCACGTAATCCTGCCACTATTGCCGATAACGTAGGCGATAACGTAGGTGACGTTGCCGGTATGGGAGCCGATTTATTTGGTTCGTATGTAGCAACTGTTTTGGCTGCGATGGTGTTAGGAAATTACGTAATAAAAGATATGGGTGGTAAAATCGAAGATGCTTTTGGCGGAATCGGACCAATTTTATTGCCAATGGCGATTGCCGGTTTTGGAATTCTATTTTCTATCGTAGGAACGATGTTGGTAAAAATTTCGAGTGATGATGCCAAAGAAGCACAAGTACAAAAAGCCTTAAACATCGGAAACTGGGTTTCTATTGTTTTGACTGCAATTGCTTGTTACTTTTTAGTTCAATATATGTTGCCAGTTACCATGAAAATGGAATTCTTTGGCGAAGGAATAAAAGACATATCCTCGATGCGTGTGTTTTATGCTACGATTATCGGATTGGTTGTTGGTGGAGCCATTTCATCAGTTACCGAGTACTACACCGGATTGGGCACTAAACCCGTAATGGCAATTGTTCAAAAATCATCAACAGGTGCAGGAACCAATGTAATCGCTGGTTTGGCTACCGGAATGATTTCTACGTTCCCTACTGTATTGTTGTTTGCTGCTGCCATTTGGGGATCGTATGCCTTAGCTGGATTCTACGGAGTTGCCTTGGCTGCTTCGGCAATGATGGCTACTACCGCGATGCAGTTGGCTATCGATGCTTTTGGTCCTATCTCTGATAATGCCGGTGGTATTGCTGAAATGAGTGAATTGCCAAAAGAAGTGCGTACGCGTACCGATATTTTGGATTCTGTGGGTAACACGACTGCAGCCACTGGAAAAGGATTTGCGATTGCTTCTGCGGCCTTAACCTCTTTGGCTTTGTTTGCGGCATATGTAACCTTTACTGGAATTGACGGAATCAACATCTTCAAAGCGCCCGTTTTGGCTATGTTATTTGTGGGTGGAATGATACCCGTAGTATTCTCAGCTTTAGCCATGAACTCAGTAGGAAAAGCCGCGATGGACATGGTATACGAAGTGCGTCGTCAGTTTAAAGAAATTCCAGGGATTATGGAAGGAACTGGAAAACCAGAATATGCAAAATGTGTTGATATTTCTACCAAAGCTGCTTTGCGCGAAATGATGTTGCCCGGTATTTTAACCATTGGTTTCCCTATCGCGATTGTATTGTTGGGTAAATTAGTATATGCCGACAACAACCAATTGATTGCCGAAATGTTAGGGGGGTATATGGCAGGAGTTACTGTTTCGGGTGTACTTTGGGCGGTGTTCCAAAACAATGCTGGTGGTGCCTGGGATAATGCAAAAAAATCATTCGAAGCCGGTGTAGAAATAAATGGAGAAATGACCTACAAAGGTTCAGACGCACACAAAGCTGCGGTAACTGGAGATACAGTTGGAGATCCATTTAAAGATACTTCAGGTCCATCCATGAATATCTTAATTAAATTAACATGCTTAATCGGATTGGTGATTGCACCCATCTTAGGAAGTGGAGAACATGAAAATGCACCAAAAGTGATGCTGCTTAAAATGGAATGTGCAGGTGAGATGATGGGTAAATGTGACATGAGCAAATGTGCTACCATGACCAAAGCTGAATGTGCCGCCATGTGCGATTCATTGAAATGCACACCTGAGCAAAAAGAAATGTGTTTGTCACACTACGGTGCCGACGGTAAATTTGTTGCGCCAGCTGAAGGAAAATCTGCCTGTTGTGCAAAAAAAATGGACAAAGTGATTACCGTTAACATTGAAAACGTAGACGGAAAAGCCAAAGCTACCGTAAAAACATCTGCCAATGGTGCTGCCAATGTGCAGACGTTTGAAGGTACTTTAGACGAAGTAAAAGCAAAAGTAGAAGCGTTGAAATAACCAATAGTTTCAAACTAGACAAAAATGCCTCACCTACGTGGGGCATTTTTTTTGTAAGTTATTGTACTTTAGTCAAGCAAAAAAATACGACATGACCAATAGAAGATCATTTATCAAAACAGCAGCAGCCGGATCTTTGGCTATGGCTCTACAAAGTTATACCGCCAAGCAAGCAGCAACCAGCCAAAAACATGCGGTTGTCAATAAACCCATCGTACTTTCTACCTGGAATTTTGGCCTCGAAGCCAACGGTGCAGCCTGGGAAATTTTGCAAGCCAACGGCCGAGCCTTAGATGCTGTTGAAGCAGGTGTACGAGTGCCCGAAGCCGATCCGACGCAACGTTCGGTGGGTTATGGCGGACGACCCGATCGCGATGGTCGGGTAACCTTGGACGCCTGTATTATGGATGAACAAGCCAATATTGGTTCGGTGGCTTGCTTGGAGTTTATCAAACACCCCATTTCGGTGGCGCGTGCGGTGATGGAAAAAACACCGCATGTGATGCTGGTAGGCGATGGGGCGTTGCAGTTTGCCTTAGCCCAAGGTTTTCCCAAAGAAAATCTATTGGTCCCTGATTCGGAACAAGAATGGAAGGAGTGGCTCAAAACTAGCCAATATAAACCGATCGCAAATATAGAAAACCACGACACCATAGGCATGATTGCCCTCGACAGCCAAGGGAATTTATCGGGTGCGTGTACCACCAGCGGCATGGCCTATAAAATGCATGGCCGGGTGGGCGATTCACCCATTATTGGCGCCGGTTTGTATGTAGATAACGAGATTGGTGCAGCCACGGCCACCGGACATGGAGAAGAAGTAATTCGCATCGCGGGCTGTCATTTGGTAGTCGAGCTCATGCGCCAAGGGAAATCGCCGCAACAAGCCTGCGAAGATGCCGTGCTGCGTATAGTGAAACTCACCAAAGCCCGCAACAAATCGCTCAAAGACATTCAAGTGGGATTTATTGCCTTAGACAAACAAGGCAATCACGGTTCATACTGTATACAAGGGGGCTTTAACTATGCTGTGCGAGATGCCTCAGGGTCGCAATTGATCGATTCGACTTTTTACCTCCGCTAATGGTTCAGTTAGAAATTGCTTGTTTTTCTGCAGCTTCGGCCTTCATTGCACAGCAAAGCGGTGCCCACCGAATTGAGTTGTGTGCCGATCGATTGGCTGGTGGAATCACGCCCGATTTTTCCGTATTCACCCAAGTTAAAGCCCAAGTAAAAATACCCATTTATGCGATGATTCGTCCACGAGGCGGCGATTTTGTGTATACGCATAACGAATTTGAACAAATGAAACAGCAACTGTTGCGATTTAAGCTCGCTGGCGCAAATGGATTTGTGTTTGGTTGTTTGGAAGAAAACGGCCAAGTACATGCAGCACAAAATAAGGAATTGGTACAATTGGCTCATCCATTGCCGTGCACGTTTCATCGCGCCTTTGATGAAATACAAAACAAGGAATTGGGGTTGCAAACGATAATTGATTGTGGGTTCAACACCATTTTAACTGCAGGACATCCTAGCAATGCGTCAGATGGAATACCTGTGCTCAAAAAACTACAAGTACAAGCCCTGGATAAAATCTCGCTAATGGCAGGAGGCGGAATTCGATCGGGTAATGCGACTCAATTGCTTGCTGAAACGGGTGTGCATTGGCTACATTCCTCTGCGATTACGTTGGGCGATAATGCAGCAGCAGCTGAAATTAAGGCCCTGCTATTGGCTTGTCAATCGGCATAAAAAAAGCCACTTAAAAAGCAGCTTTTGGAGTTAAAATAAGCCGTTTATTTCGGCGTCAATTCGGTTGATGATGGACCCTAAATCTTCGGGATTGTTCACAAAATCAATGTTGTCAACATCAATAATAAGTAATTTCCCTTTGTCGTAATTGGTTATCCAGGCTTCGTAGCGTTCGTTAAGTCGGCTTAAATAATCAATAGAAATAGAGTTTTCGTACTCGCGGCCGCGTTGGTGAATTTGACTCACTAAATTCGGGATAGAACTTCTAAGGTAAATGAGCATATCCGGCGGAGCAACTAAACTTTCCATCAATTCAAACAAGGACGAATAATTCTGGAAATCGCGATTGGTCATGAGCCCCATAGCATGTAAATTGGGCGCAAAAATATGAGCGTCTTCATAAATCGTTCGGTCCTGAATAATTTTTTTCCCGCTTTCGCGAATTTGCAATACCTGACGAAAACGAGAGTTCAAGAAATAGATTTGCAAATTAAACGACCAGCGCTCCATTTGGTGGTAAAAATCATCTAAGTAGGGATTGTCCACCACGTCTTCAAAGTGTGGTTCCCATTTAAAGTGTTTGGCCAACAAACGCGTGAGCGATGTTTTTCCTGCCCCTATATTTCCGGCTACTGCTATGTGCATATTATGGTGCTAAAATTTTGTAATTGCTTATTTCTGGGGTCGTAAAAATAGCTAAAATTTGGTCTTTAAAACGAAAGTTAGTGCAGCTTTTTTTATTAACATTAAGAAGTGTTTTGCTTTCCTCTATTCGGGAATAATAATATAATTCTTGGTTGATGCAATACACAAGTCCATGATTGCGATCAAGCTGAATAGAGTCGTAATCTGGAGCAGTACCCAGCAAATTTATTTTTCCATAGATAGAACATTCGTACCAATTGTGCGCCTGATCAATCCACTGAAAACTATTGAAATCAGTTTGATAATAGGCCATAGATTCGGTAAAGGGGGTAGAAATAACTTGGTAGTCCTTGTTTTTCAAGTTCAACAACCCCAGTTGGTTGGTCAAGCTGTTGTAGATCCATAATTTATTTCCTTCGGCCAGTCCCACGGCTGAGGCGACAAGTGGAGTGGCTAAGGAAGACAATACTACTTTTTCTATTTCATTTAATTGGTTGTCTAGTAAAACCACCGTATTGAAGCTTTCATAATACAATACAAGCTTCAACGGGTTGGTTAAAATCACCTGTGAAATGGATCCTAAGCTTGGGTTTTTGTATTGCCAAATTTGCTTGTCGGCTGTTTTGTTAAGCAGTTGCTTGGTTCCGCTGTAAATTGCCCCATAGGCATCTCGGCCATAAAACAATTCGTCGGCACACGCTTGTGTAGAGAGAGGCGTACTGATAACAGTTGATTCTTGGCCCTTACTTTGCCATACACAAAGTAAGACAAAAAGGTATTTTGCTATTTTCATAAAGCTAAAATAGCACTTCTAGGCATTAACGAAAGGCGAATTACTAGAAATCTATTAACAAAATAGGTTTCGTTCTGTGAAACTTATTTCACATCTTTGCTTCACCAAAAAATGAACTATGAAAAAGTATATCTTAATTTCCATTTGCCTAATGGCAAGCCTTGCAAAGAGCTATGCCCAAGATTTTCAAGGGATGGCCACCTACGAATCCAAAACAAGCACCGCTGATTTTAAGTCCCGCATGGAAGGCAACAAAGACATGACGCCTGATGTGCAAAAAATGATTGAAGACCGCATGAAGCTCATGTTTGAAAAAACGTTTCATTTGAATTTTAGCCGCACTACATCTATCTATAAAGAAGAAGAAAAACTAGAAGCGGCTGGTCAAAATCCCGGATTTCGCATGATGTCAAACATGATGGGAACGGGCGGTACCTTCTACAAAAACACCAAAGAAAAAACCTACACGGTTGATAGAGAATTCATGGGAAAAGAATTTTTAATTCAAGATTCTTTGCCAAAATTGGCTTGGAAATTAGAAAACGAAACCAAACAAATTGGCGGCTATACCTGTTTTAAAGCAACGGCAGTTCGCGAAGCCAGTAAGACAGATTTTAGAAATTTCCGGATGAAAAAAAAGGAAGCCGATAAAAAAGAAGAAGTGGGAAAAACCAACTTGATGGATGAGCTCGATTTGCCCAAAGAAATCACGATTACGGCCTGGTATACTTTAGACATTCCCGTTTCTCAAGGGCCCGAAAACTATTGGGGATTGCCGGGTTTGATTTTGGAAGTGAATGATGGAAAAACCACAATTTTATGTTCAAAAGTAGTGCTTAACCTGAAAGATAAAGTAGAAATAAAAGCCCCTACAAACGGCGAAGTAATTACCCAAAAAAAATACGACGAAACGGTGATCAAAAAAATGGAACAGTTTCGTGAAATGGGCGGTGGACGAAACGGCATGCAAATTCGCATGGGTAATTAAGAAAAACGATGAAAAATTGGATCTGGTCTATGCTGCTCATGGCCTCAACAAGCTGTTTGGCACAAGTAGTAAAAGTAGAGGGCGTAATCACCGATAGCCAGCAAGCCCCGCTTGAAATGGCCAACATTATGGCGCTTCGATCTACAACCAAAGACATGGACGGCTATGCCATAACCAACGACAAAGGCAGGTTCCAACTGCAAGTAAAAGCCAATACTACCTATGTGCTTAAAGTGAGTTACCTGGGCATGCAATCCAAAGAAATTACGCTCACTACTGCGGGCGTGAATCTCACCCAAAACATCAGCTTAGATGCCGAAGGAATAGAACTAAAGGGCGTGGAGATTGTGCGGGAAATGCCGGTTTCTATCAAGGGCGATACCATTGTCTACAACGCCGATTCCTTTAAAACAGGTACCGAACGCAAACTAGAAGACGTCTTGAAAAAGCTGCCAGGGGTAGAGGTAAATGCCAATGGTGAAGTAGAAGTAGAGGGCAAAAAAGTGTCCAAGCTCATGGTGGAAGGCAAAGATTTTTTTGATGGGGACACCAAATTAGGTGTAAAAAATATTCCTGCCGATGCCATTGACAAGATACAAGTGCTGCGTAATTACAACGAAATTAGCGCGTTAAAAGGGGTGGAGAACAACAACGAAGACGTCGCCATGAACATCAAACTCAAAAAAGGGAAAAAGAACTTTTGGTTTGGGGATGCGCAAGCCGGAATTGGGGTAGCTCGAGATGACAGCCGTTTTATTGTGAATCCAAAATTGTTTTATTACAGCCCAAAATACAGCATTAATTTGCTGGCCAATTTTAATAATTTGGGCGAATTGCCGTTTACCCCACAAGACTATTTTAAGTTTACGGGCGGTTTCAAAAATGTGATGAAAAAAGGCGGGACAAATTTTAACGTGTCCTCAAATGATTTGGGAATTTCCTTGATGCAAAACAACCGTGCCAAGGCCATAGAAACCCAGTTTGGCGCCACCAATTTTTCGTATACGGTTACCAAATCCTGGAATATCAGTGGGTTTGCCATTGGTTCGTCTACGCTTACCGATTTAGAAACCCAAACTCAGGTAAATCGCGTGGACAATGTGAGCCTGCAACAAGAAACACGTCAAGAAACACGAGAAGCTACCCACCAAAAAAGCAATTTAGGTTTGTTTAAACTTAGTTCAACTTACAAACCATCGGTCAAGTTGCAGTTTGATTATGATGTCTTACTTAAAACATCGGCGCAACAAGAATTTACGCAACTAAGCTCGGAAACCACCACACCTTTTATCGTGGAAAACCAAACCATCAACACGCAAAAAAAACAAGATCCTTTTTCAGTTCAACAAAATGCCAATTTGTACTATACCCCAACTGATAAACAGGTTTTTGCAGTCGAAATTCAACAGTTGTATCAGGATGAAAATCCATTTTACAACAGCAATTTGGGTGTAAATCCATTTCCGGATTCGCTCATCCCCGAGCAATTTTCACCCAATTTAGGCTTGGTAGATGAGCCCTCAGGGCGCTATGATTTGAATCAAAATCGTTTTGTGAAAACCAATAAAACCGATGCCAAATTTGATTATTACTATAGCCTAACACCCAAAACCAATCTCAACATCACAACGGGGTATATGTTTACGCACCAAAATTTCAATTCCAATTTATTCCAATTACTAGATAACGGGAGCACAAATGGGTTGAATGACAATTCCAAAAACCGAGTGAGTTATCAATTTAACGATGCGTTTGTAGGAGTTCATTTCAAGTGGTTAGTGGGCAAACTCACTGTAAATCCGGGTTTTTCTGTGCACCAATACCATACACAAGACAGCCAACTTGGCCTACAAAATAGCACATCATTCACGCGGGTATTGCCCGATGTGTATGCTTTATACCAACTCAAAAAATCGGAAACACTCACGTACAATTATTCACTAACCACTGATTTTACAGATGTGAAAAACTTGGCTGAAGGTTATGTGTTGTCCAATTACAACGCCTTATTTCGCGGCACGAAGTACTTAGAAAATGCCTTGACGCAAAATCATTCCCTGCGGTATTTTAGGTACAACATGTTTAATTTTACCAACATCTTTGGGTTTGTCAATTACAGCCGGAAAGTAAATGCCATCAAAACTGAAGCGTTGTTTACAGGAATGAACCAATTTTCTACCCCCTACAATTCCAATTTCCCCGACGAAACCTTGAGCAGTATGTTCAATTATGGACGATCCTTTGGGCGTCTAAAAGCGAGTGTAAATGCGTCGGCAAATTGGTCGAAGTTTTATAATATTCGTTTACAATCGGTTGTTAATGTAACTCGCACGCCGCTGGTGACCGAATCGTTTACCCAGAGTTACACCGGTAAATTGGGCACCAATTACAAAAAAGCACCCAATCTTGAACTCGGCTATACGCTTACTGTAAATGATTACCAAAGCAGTACGTTTTATACCGAAAAACCCTTTGCCAAATTAGATTATTACTTTTGGGATGCCTTTTCGTTGGTAACAGAATATGAGTTTTACCAGTATTCAAATAACGACAAAACCATTCGCAACACCTACGATTTTCTAACCGCTAAATTCCAGTACCAGCAAAAAGACAAGCCGTGGGAATTTGAGTTGTCGGGGACCAATTTATTAAACACCACCTCGCTCAACGACGACAGTTTTACGCAGTTTCAAACGCGCACCTCGCAATACCAAGTGCAACCGCGTTATGTGGTGTTTAGCATCAAATACCATTTATAAAAAAACGCCCGATACTAGATGCATCGGGCGTTTCAATATCAAATACACTTGGATTATAATCCAAATGCTGCTTTTACCTCGTCTACTTTGTTGAGTTGTTCCCAAGTAAATAATTCTACGGTAACTGTTTTTTCTAATCCGCCCGGCGCTTTAAACATTTTGGTTACGGTTTCGTGTTGACGACCCATGTGGCCATAGGCTGCAGTTTCACTGTAAATTGGGTTGCGCAATTTTAAATTTTGCTCAATATAGTAGGGACGTAAATCAAAAAGTTCTTCTACTTTTTTGGCAATTTCGCCGTCGGTTAAATTTACTTTTGCTGTGCCATAGGTGTTTACGTTAATCGAAGTGGGTTTGGCCACCCCAATTGCGTAAGACACTTGCACCAACACTTCTTCACACAAGCCAGCGGCTACTAAGTTTTTGGCAATATGTCGGGTAGCATAGGCCGCCGAACGGTCTACTTTCGAAGGATCTTTACCCGAAAATGCACCACCGCCGTGTGCGCCTTTTCCGCCATAGGTATCTACAATTATTTTACGTCCTGTTAACCCGGTGTCACCGTGAGGCCCACCAATAACAAATTTCCCGGTAGGATTAATGTGGTAGGTAATTTGGTCGTTAAACAAATGTGCATATTGGGGGTATTTGGCTTTTACTCGTGGAATTAAAATGGAAACCAAATCATGTTTTATTTTGGCCAACATCTTGGCCTCTTCGTCAAAGTCGTCGTGTTGCGTAGAAATCACAATCGCATCAATGCGAACGGGTTTGTTTTCGTCGGAGTATTCTAAAGTAACCTGTGATTTGGCATCGGGACGCAAATAGGTAATTTCGGTATTTTCACGTCTGATAGCGGCCAACTCTATTAATATGGCATGCGATAAATCAAGCGCTAAAGGCATATAATTTTTGGTCTCGTTGGTGGCATAACCAAACATCATACCTTGGTCGCCAGCCCCTTGTTCTTCTGGATTGCTGCGCTCAACCCCTTGGTTTATATCACTCGATTGCTCGTGAATCGCAGAAAGAACGCCACACGAATTGGCCTCAAACATGTATTCGCTTTTGGTGTAGCCAATTTTCTTGATTACCTCTCGTGCAATTTGCTGCACATCCAAATAAGTGTTTGATTTTACTTCGCCCGCCAAAATAACTTGTCCAGTGGTTACCAAGGTTTCACATGCTACTTTTGAGCTGGGGTCAAATGCTAAAAAATTGTCAATTAAAGCATCTGAAATTTGATCAGCCACTTTGTCTGGGTGCCCTTCACTAACCGATTCGGATGTAAATAAATAAGCCATAGTTATAGTCTCTTTAGTAATTATAATTAAAAATAAAGAGAGGAGAAAAACGTAAAAAAAGCTAAAGGGGAAAGTCCTGCTTTAGCATTTTTTTACGAGGTTGCAATCAGATCAAATTTCTCCTCAAAATTCTGCTGCAAATTTAGAACTATTTTATAAATCACATCCTAAATTTTAAATTTATTTTATATTTGCACTACAAACTCTAAAAATTAACTATGATGAAAAAATTACTTTACTTATTTATTCTATTGCCTTTTGCAGCTTTGGCTCAAAATCAGTACAATTATGGTTTCAGCGGAACAACGGCTGATCTAACAACTGCAGGTTGGGTGCGCACCAACCAAAGTACCTCGGCTTCTACCACTTTATGGACGGTTGCTTCGTATACACCAGTTACCGTGAGCGCAACTGTTACGGCATTGCCATTTAGCACACAAACCTATGCTACAGGACAATCATGTCCAGCACCATCTGGTCAGGCTGGCGGAACCAATTCTTTTGCGTTGGTAAATTACACGAGTACATCAAGTACTTTAACTACAGGCGCTACAATTAGCAACTGGTTAATTTCTCCAAGTATTACCGTACAAAATGGCGATGTAGTTTCGTTTTATTCTCGTATTGGTAAATATTCTGCAACCAATACTGCTTCTTACCCAGACAATTTGCAATTGCGTATGAGTACCAATGGTGCTTTTACGGCTAATCCTGCAGCAGGCCCTACTGATACAGGAGATTACAGCGAAGTGTTGGTTGACATTAACCCTAATTTCAATTTGACTTCATATCCTGCCACATGGACTTTATACTCGTATACAGTTTCTGGATTAGATGTGCCAACAGAGTGTAAATTTGCCTTTAGATATTATGTAACCGATGGAGGTCCTCAAGGAAACAACTCTGACATTATTGGTATTGATACCTTTTCGGTAGATCGTCCGTTGGCTACCAATGATTTCTTTAAAGGAAACTTCTCAGTATATCCAAACCCAGCTACAAACGTATTGAATATAGCAAACCGCAATAATTTAGAAATTACTTCGGCTCAAATCACTGACGTAAACGGACGTGTAGTAAGCCAAGTAAATGGAACAGTTGCACAAATCAACATTGCTGATCTAACTGCTGGAGTATATTTCTTAAAAGTAACTTCTGCTCAAGGAGTTGGAACTACTCGTGTAGTGAAAAACTAATCTGAGTTAATTCTTATCACAAAAGCCTGTTCAGCAATGGACAGGCTTTTTTTATTTGGCTTCGAAAACGATATCGTATTTTTTTATTTTTCAAGCTTGTAAATTTAAAATAGATAGCCGTACTTTGCGCTGTTCATACTCGTATTGATTGTTATCACGAAAGCTGGAGGGAATAGACCCGTTGAAAGCTTAGCAACCCTTTGCCAAAAGAAGGTGCTACATTCTATCTTTATCCTGAATTTATTTCAGGATCTGTTAAACAGATTAGTAAAGAAAAGATAACCTCGAGAATTCTTCTCACTTTCATG
>JAPLEX010000021.1 GCA_026390995.1 Flavobacterium sp. | reverse complement strand
TGCGATTAATCAAAGAAGAAAATTACGAAGAAGCGCTCACTGTAGCTAGAGAACAGGTAGAAGGTGGCGCGCAAATTATTGACGTCAACATGGACGAGGGGATGCTTGATGGGGTGTATGCGATGACCAAATTCCTCAACTTAATTGCCGCTGAGCCCGATATTGCCCGTGTTCCTGTAATGATTGACAGCTCGAAATGGGAAATCATCGAAGCCGGATTAAAAGTGATACAAGGTAAAGGGATTGTCAATTCGATCTCATTAAAAGAAGGTAAAGACCAATTTATAAAGCACGCCAAACTGATCAAGCGTTACGGTGCCGCAGTTATTGTGATGGCATTTGACGAAAAAGGCCAAGCCGATACCTACGAACGCCGCATCGAAATTTGCAAAAGAAGTTATGATATCTTGGTTCAGGAAGTACATTTTCCGGCCGAAGACATCATTTTTGACCCCAATATTTTTCCGGTAGCGACCGGTATGGACGAACACAAACTGAATGCCCTCGATTTTTTTAATGCCACCCAATGGATCCGTCAAAATTTGCCTTACGCAGGTGTTTCTGGCGGAGTAAGCAATGTGTCATTTTCGTTTCGTGGCAACGATAAAGTGAGAGAAGCCATGCACTCGGCATTTTTATATCACGCTATTCAACACGGCATGACTATGGGTATTGTAAACCCAGAAATGTTAGAAATTTATGACCAAATAGATCCGGTATTGCTCGAACATGTTGAGGATGTCTTACTCAACCGTCGCGCCGATGCAACCGAACGCTTATTAGATTTAGCCGAGAGTTTTAAAGGAATAGCCGCAGGAACTGTGGGGGTAAAAGGTGGATTGGAATGGCGCGAGGGTTCGGTACAAGAACGACTCACGCATTCCTTGGTGAAAGGAATTGACGAATTCATAGAAGTGGATGTAGAAGAAGCCCGAATTGGCGCAGCCAAAGCCATCGAGGTAATCGAAATCAATTTGATGGCAGGCATGAACGTGGTAGGAGATTTATTTGGCAGCGGAAAAATGTTCTTACCCCAGGTAGTCAAATCGGCGCGTGTGATGAAAAAAGCGGTGGCCTACCTCTTGCCATTCATCGAAGCGCAAAAAGAAGGCAAATCGTCTTCGGCTGGAAAAGTCTTGATGGCCACCGTAAAAGGCGACGTACACGACATCGGTAAAAACATCGTGTCTGTAGTATTGGCCTGCAATAATTTTGAAATTATCGATTTGGGCGTGATGGTGCCACCCGAAAAAATTATCGAAACGGCCCAGCGCGAGCAAGTCGATATCATTGGATTGAGCGGATTGATTACGCCTTCCTTAGACGAAATGGTGTATTTGGCCAAAGAAATGGAAAAATTAAACATCAGTATTCCCATTATGATTGGTGGAGCAACCACTTCGCGTGCCCATACTGCCGTAAAAATTGCCCCCGAATATTCGGCTACGGTGGTGCATGTAAACGATGCTTCACGCGCGGTAACCGTAGCCAGTAATTTGCTGCAGAACGAAACCAAAGAAAGTTATACGTCGGCCATTCGTTCCGAATACGATCAGCTGCGCGAAGGCTATTTGAGTCGTAGTCGCGATAAAAATTTCTTGTCTATTGAAGCAGCTCGAAAAAACAAATTGCAGTTGGATTTTGATGCGTATACGCCTGTGAAACCAAATTTTATTGGAAGCAAAACGGTTGATCTAGAATTGTCTCAATTGGTAGAGTACATCGATTGGACTCCGTTTTTCCAATCTTGGGAATTGTATGGCAAATACCCGGCTATCTTAACCGATGAGGTGGTGGGCGAACAAGCCACCGCATTATTTGCTGATGCCCAAAACATGCTGCACCAAATTGTGACCGAAAAATGGTTTACGGCCAAAGGCATACTGGGTATTTTTCCGGCCAACACCATCAACGACGACGACATCGAACTACTGCCTACCACCTACCACCCACAACCTATAACCTTCTTAACCCTCCGTCAGCAATCCCAAAAAACCGCCGGCGCACCCAACATCGCCTTGGCCGATTTTATTGCGCCCAAAGAAAGCAACAAGCAAGACTATATGGGCTGTTTTTGTGTCACTACCGGATTTGGTGTTGAAGAAAAAGCTAGCGAATTCGAAAAACAATTGGACGACTACAACTCAATTTTAGTCAAAGCCCTCGCTGACCGATTGGCCGAAGCCTTTGCCGAATACTTGCATTTGCAGGTCCGCAAAGAAATTTGGGGTTATGCAACTGCCGAACGATTATCTAATGTGGAGTTGATTCAAGAAGAATACAAAGGTATTCGCCCGGCACCTGGTTATCCGGCCTGTCCCGATCATCTCGAAAAACCAACCATTTGGAAACTCTTGCAAGTCGAGGAAAGGATTGGTGTAACATTGACCGAAAGCATGGCCATGTGGCCGGCTTCTTCCGTTTCGGGTTATTATTTTGCCCATCCCGAAAGCAAGTATTTTGGCTTGGGAAAAATAAAATCCGATCAGGTGGTAGACTACGCCAAACGAAGAAACATCAGTACCGAAGAAGCCACAAAATGGCTTGCGCCTAATATTGCTGATTAAAAATTAGTAGTTTAAAAGTGCTTAGAATTAAACCGACAACAAACAACCGACAACTGACAACATAAAAAATGAAAGTAACCCAACACATCGAAAACGCCAAAGGAAATCCTTTATTTTCCTTCGAGATTTTACCGCCTTTAAAAGCCCAAAATATTCAATCTATTTTTGACAACATTGACCCCCTAATGGAGTTCAAACCGCCGTTTATAGACGTGACCTACCACCGCGAGGAATATGAATTTAAGGAATTGCCCAGTGGCTTGTTGCAAAAAAAGGTTGTTAAAAAACGTCCCGGAACGGTGGGCATTTGCGCGGGTATTCAAAACAGATACAACGTCGATGCCATTCCGCATATTTTGTGTGGAGGATTTACCAAAGAAGACACCGAGAATTTGTTGATTGATTTGGATTTCTTGGGCATAGACAATGTAGTGGCCTTGCGCGGTGATGCCTTGAAAAACGAAATCTATTTTAAAGCCGAAAAAGACGGCAACGAATATGCTAGCGAATTGGTGACCCAAATCAGCAACTTAAATCAGGGAATTTACTTGGACGAAGACCTTAAAAACTCGGCCCAAACCAATTTTTGTATTGGGGTAGCCGGTTATCCAGAAAAACACATGGAAGCCCCCAGTTTTGATAGCGACATTCATTTCTTGAAACAAAAAATTCAAAACGGCGCCGATTACATTATTACCCAAATGTTTTTTGACAACCAAAAATTCTTTGATTTTGTAGCCAAATGCCGCAACGAAGGCATAACTGTTCCCATCATTCCGGGCTTGAAGCCTTTGGCCACCAAAAAACAATTGAACCAAATACCCTTGCGTTTCAGTATAGATTTGCCCGATCAGCTCATCATGGAGGTGGTAAAAGCTAAAGATAACGAGGCTGTGCGGCAAATAGGAATTGAATGGTGCACGGCACAGAGCAAAGAACTTTTGGCTGCTGGAATTCCGGTTTTACATTATTATTCGATGGGCAAGTCTGATAACATCAAACAAATTGCCCTAGCAATGTTTTAAAAAATAGAATATATTTGCTGCCAAATTTCCCGCATGAAGCAATTACTACTAGGTGGCTTACTAATGCTGTGTACATTGAGTTGGGCGCAAGAAAAGGCAAAACCCTACGCGCTAGAAGCGTCTATATTGCGCGGTAATGTGCTGCTGCATTCGCCCTATATTCCTCAATTCATAACGGGTCATCCCGACGGGTTTATGTTGAGTTATGCCCGCAAAACAACCGGGCAAAGCGAATGGGAATCCACCTACAACTTCCCCGACTACGGACTCTATTTTTTGTACCAAGATTTCAAAAACACCACCCTGGGTTTCAACTCGGCGGTGGGCGGATTTTATAAATTTTACTTTGCCAACCGACACCTAAGTTTAAAAATTGCCCAAGGTTTAGCGATGACTACCAATCCGTATGACCGGGTAACTAATAGTAAAAATCGTGCATTTGGATCACGATTCATGGGCAATACCGATTTTGTGTTTGGGTATACCCGCGATAATATTTTGGGTAATTTGGGAATTGATTTGGGCTTGTTTTTTACACATTATTCCAACGGACGATTCAAATCACCCAATAGTGGCATCAATACCTACGGCATCAATTTGGGCGTACATTACGACATGAATCCAGTTGCATTGCCCACAACTCCTGCCTCAACGAATGCCAAATTTTTCGAGCCCATCAAGTACAATTTCATACTCCGCACCGGAATTAACGAGAGCCCGAGTATTGGCAGTGGGCAAAAACCGTTCTACCATGTGGGCGCCTATGTTGATAAACGGTTGGGTAGAAAAAGCGCTATTCAGTTGGGAACCGAAGTGTTTTTCACCTTGTCAAATCAAGAATATATTCGCTATAAATCGATTGCCTATCCCGAGTTGAATCTTGACCCCAATACCGATTACAAACGTGTCGGAATTTTTGTCGGACACGAATTGTTTATCAACCGGCTTTCGCTCGAAGCACAATTGGGCTATTATGTTTATCAACCCTATAAAATGGATATTGATATGTATGATCGTTTGGGGATCAAGTATTATATTACCAAAAACTGTTTTGCTGGCCTGGGGGTAAAAACGCATGGATTTATGGCCGAAGCCACCGAATTTGCCCTAGGCATCCGATTATAAAAATATGAAAACACAACATCGCTTCATTTTAAATTCATTCTTCTGCTTATTGGCAACTCTAACCGCTTGTTCAGGATTGGATGATTGCGTCAAATCATCGGGCGCTATGGCCACCAAGCCGATTGATTTACAAGGGCAAACGTTCTCTACTATTATAGTCAATCGCGGTATTGCTTTGGTGGTGGAGCAAGGACCCAACTTCGAAGTGACGGTAAAAGCTGGTCAAAATTTGGTTGATGATATTCAAGTTAGTCTGTCGAATAATATTTTAACTTTAAAAGACGGTACGAGTTGCAATTGGACCCGTGAATATGGACAAACCACAGTTTATGTGACTGCTCCAGATTTAGTAGAAATTCATAGTAAAACAGAATTAGAAATACTTTCCAGTGGCATTTTATCTTATCCGCACTTACATTTATTTGCCATGGATAAATGGGATGGCTATGACGGTGTAGGGAATGGTGATTTTAAATTACAAGTGGAATGTCCTAAATTGACTATTGAAAACAATGATATGTCACGCTATTATATTACAGGAAATGTGGTTAATTTATGGGTAAATTTTTACGAATGGGGCGGCATTTTTTACGGCCAAGACTTAATTGCCAATTCTATTCAAGTATACCACCGTGGTACCAACGACCTGTATGTGCATCCGGTAGAATCCATTACGGGATCTATTTACAATTTGGGAAACATCTATTGCAGTCCTCGACCGCCCATAGTAAATGTGCAAGAATATTACCGCGGTCATATTTACTTCAATTGATTCCGTACTATTTTTGGGTCAATTCGTGAAATACCGTTTCTAAGTTTTTGTTTTTCTGATTCAGTTGCAGCGTCTTAAATCCGTTTGATTGGGCAAAATCAAATACGGTTGTTCGGGCGTCAGTATCGCTCGAGAATAGAAGTTCCCAACAATTTACACCTGTGTTTTTACAAGAAATTAGATTGGGCAACTGGGTTAAAAGATCAGCCGCTACAACAACATCAAATTCGACTTCGAGTAGCTGTTCCTTTTGTGTCGGAATTACAGCATCAATTTTCTTGTCGGCTACTAATTCCCCTTCGTTAATGATAATCACGCGATCGCACAGGGCTTCTACTTCTTGCATAATATGGGTAGACAACAAGACCGTTTTGTTTTTTCCAACGGCTTTAATCACCGCGCGAATTTCTACCAACTGATTCGGATCTAAACCCGTGGTAGGTTCGTCCAAGATGAGCACTTCTGGATCATGCAACAGTGCACTCGCCAATCCCACCCGTTGGCGGTAGCCTTTAGACAATTGTCCTATTTTTTTATGGGCTTCTTTTTGTAATCCGGTGAGCTCAATTACTGCTGCAATGCGGATTTTGTCCACTTTGTACACATCGGCTTGGTAGGCCAAATATTCGCGCACATACAAATCCAAATACAAAGGATTGTGTTCGGGTAAATACCCAATAGATTGTTGCACCTGCAGTTGTTGGGTTGCCACATCAAATCCATTGACCCAAGCCGTACCTTCATCGGCAGCCAAGTAAGTGGTTAGGATTTTCATCAGGGTAGATTTTCCGGCACCATTTGGGCCTAAGAAACCTACAATTTCCCCTTTTTCGATGCGAAACGAAAGGTCGCTTAGGGCTTTTTGTGTGCCGTAATTTTTGGAGATGTGCTGAACTTCAATTGACATAACAAAGATTTCGAACAAAAGTAACCAATTGTAGGGTTTCAAAAAGTAGCCCAACGGTTTTTTTCGCTTTGCAGCAGTTAAAAATTTAGTTGCTGCAAATAGACCAGAGCGATGGGGGTTATATCGCAAAAAGGAATTATTTTTACGGCAGATTTTACACTATGGATAGCAATTCTACTTGGGGAGATTGGGCAAAGGACTTGAGCGCTACGCAGCCTTTGCTTATTGCCGGACCTTGCAGCGCCGAAACCGAAGCGCAAGTTATGGCTGTCGCTCGGGGATTGCAAGGTACTGCTGCCCGAATTTTTAGAGCGGGTATTTGGAAACCGAGAACCCGTCCGGGTGGATTTGAAGGCGTAGGCGAAATTGGCCTGCCCTGGTTGCAACGCGTCAAAGCCGAAACAGGACTCCTTATCGCTGTTGAGGTAGCCAATGCCACCCATGTAAAATTGGCCTTGGCTCATGAGGTGGATGTGTTGTGGATTGGTGCCCGAACTACCGTGAATCCTTTTGCGGTTCAAGAAATAGCCAATGTCCTTCAAAATACCGATAAAATTGTCTTGGTAAAAAACCCAGTCAATCCCGATTTGGCCTTGTGGATTGGCGCTATCGAACGTTTAGCAAAGGCGGGCATACAAAAATTGGGCGCCGTGCACCGTGGATTTTCTACCTATGATAAATCTCGTTACCGCAACCTGCCCGAATGGCAAATCGCCATTGAGTTGCAACGCAAATTCCCTACGCTGCCTTTGTTTTGCGATCCTTCGCACATTGCGGGTAAACGCGATTTGTTGCAAGAAGTGGCCCAGCAAGCTCTCGACTTGAACTACCAAGGACTCATGATTGAAACGCATTGCACGCCCGACGAGGCTTGGAGCGATGCCCAACAGCAAATTACTCCCGAGCGGCTTGCAGAGATGTTGGCTGATTTGCGAATTCCTAAAGCCACTGATACAGCCGAGGCCTACCAAGCAGCCTTGCGAAATTTGCGGCTACACATTGACGCCTATGATGTAAAGCTGCTCGATATTTTGGGCAATCGCATGCAAATTGCTGGTGAAATTGGGTTGTTAAAAAAAGAAAATAATGTAGCCGTGCTGCAACAAGACAGATGGAATGCCTTGCTCGAAAAAATGATACACGGTGGGCAGGAGAAAGAACTAAGTCAAGAGTTTATCTTGCGCATTTTTAAGGCCATTCACCAAGAAAGTATCCATCATCAAGAACAGGTAATTTATAACCCAGAATCGTAATGCAATTGGCTAAGATGACAGGAATTGTTTACAAATCGACGGGAAGTTGGTACACGGTAAAAACCGAACAAGGCGATTTCTTGGAATGCCGCATGAAAGGAAAATTCCGCATGAAGGGCATTAAAAGCACCAATCCAATTGCGGTGGGCGATTGGGTAGATTACGAATTAGAAATCACCTCCGATACGACTACCGGAACGATCTACCACATACACGACCGCAAAAATTATATTGTGCGCAAGTCGGTGAATTTATCCAAACAACTGCACATCATTGCCTCCAATATTGATCAAGTATTTTTGTTGATTACCATTTCTAATCCACCCACAACCACCTCCTTTATTGACCGTTTTTTGGCTACTGCCGAGGCTTATGGTATTCCGGCGGTTTTGGTGTTTAATAAAATAGATACTCTTGACGATTCCACCCTCGACGAGCAATTGTACCTGCAACACATTTACCAAGAAATTGGCTACACCTGTTTGCGGGTTTCCTCGACGCAACAAAAGGGCTTGGAGCAATTAAAGGAATTGATGTTGGGCAAAGTGAGCATGTTTTCTGGACATTCGGGCGTGGGAAAATCTACCTTGGTCAATGCCTTAGAGCCCGGCTTACACCTCAAAACCACCAAAATTTCTGATCAAAGCCAGCAAGGGCAGCACACCACCACCTTTGCCGAAATGTATGATCTGTCGTTTGACGCCAAAATAATCGATACGCCGGGCATTAAAGGATTTGGCATGGTCGACATGCAGCCTTCGGAAATTGGCGGGTATTTTCCGGAGTTTTTTCAGCGTAAATCCAACTGCAAGTTCCATAACTGTTTGCACAAAGAAGAACCGAATTGTGCCGTAAAAACCGCGCTCGAAAACGACGAAATCGCCTGGTCACGTTACCGCTCGTATTTGCAAATTTTAGAAGGCGATGACGAACATTACCGCACCGACATTTACAACGACGATCGCACTGCCAGCGATGCAACCCGTAAATCCTAAGCCATGAAAGTAGTGATTCAACGCGTGCGTTCGGCCCAGGTAGCCATTGATGAAAAAGTGGTGGGGCAAATAGAAAAAGGGGTGTTGGTTTTGGTGGGGTTTGAAGCCGCCGACACGCAAGAAGACATTGATTGGGTAGTAGCCAAAACGGTCAATTTGCGCATTTTTAATGACGATAAGGGAGTGATGAATTGTTCCTTGCTCGAAACCGGCGGATCGTTGTTGGTGGTGAGTCAATTTACTTTGCACGCCTCGACCAAAAAAGGAAATCGGCCTTCTTATATCCAGGCGGCCAAACCCGAAATCGCCATTCCACTCTATGAAAAGTGCATCCAAGCGTTTGAATGGGCCATACAAAAAACAATACAAACGGGTCAATTTGGCGCCGACATGCAGGTGTCTTTGCTCAATGATGGCCCAGTCACGATACTCATTGATTCTAAAAATAAAATCTAATGGACCTAAAAAACAGCCAGCTTGAGGTAGACAATTGGATCAAAAACCACGGGGTGCGTTACTTTAATGAACTCACCAATATGGCGCAACTCACCGAAGAAGTAGGTGAGGTGGCCCGCATTATAGCCCGTCGCTACGGCGAACAATCCGAAAAAGAATCAGACAAAACCAAAGACTTGGGCGAAGAATTGGCCGATGTGGTGTTTGTTGTTCTTTGTTTGGCCAATCAAACCGGCATCGATTTGCAAGCCGCCTTTGACAAAAAGTTGGATCTCAAAACCCAACGCGACCACGACCGTCACCAACACAACGATAAATTACGTTCCTAATGCAAATTGATACTCGCTCGGTTGAATTTGGAAGCCATTTGGGCACGCTCGATTTGTCTTCGTCAAAATCAGAACTAAATCGGGCGCTGATTCTTCAAGCTTTATATCCCACCATTTCTATTTCGGGTCATTCTTCTGCCGATGATGTAGTAGCTATGCAGCAAGCCTTGGCCAAGCAAGAAGGCGAAATAGATTGCCAACATGCGGGAACAGCCCTGCGTTTTTTAACGGCCTATTTTGCATGCAAAGAAGGCGTTTCGGTGGTGCTAAAAGGATCCGAACGGTTACAGCAAAGACCCATCGCGCCTTTGGTTCAGGCCTTGCGTTCCCTGGGGGCTTCGATAACCTATTTAGAAAAAGAAGGTTTTCCTCCCTTGAAAATTACAGGACAAAAACTAACGAATCATTCGGTTACTCTTTCGGCAGCCCAAAGCAGTCAATTTGTAACCGCCTTGTTGCTCATAGGCGCTTCGTTGCCCAACGGACTTGATTTGACACTTGAAGATGAGGTGGTTTCGGCTCCCTATATCGACATGACCTTGACTTTATTAAAAAGCATCAGTGTCGAGCTGCAACAACACGACAACCGCATTCAAATTTTCCCCTTGCCGGAAGTAATTCCACAAACAATTACGCTCGAATCCGATTGGTCTTCGGCTTCCTATTACTATGCAATAATCGCATTAGCTGCAGTGGGAACCTCAATTTCCCTCAGCAGCTTTTTGCCTCAAAGTCGTCAAGGCGATGCCGAAGTGGCGCAATTATTTTCAGTATTTGGTGTGCATACCACCTATGAAGGAAATCACATCATCATCAAAAAAGAACGTACAGTCGAATTTCTATCAGCTCCTGAACTAGAATTTAATGTATTGGCCCAACCCGATTTGGCGCAAACTATTGCCGTGATATGTGCCGGCTTGGGTTGTAAAGCGCAACTTACCGGTTTGCAATCGCTCAAAATCAAAGAAACCGATCGTTTGCTGGCGCTCCAAACCGAATTGACCAAGTTGGGTGTAGTTGTGCAAATCACCGAAAATTCGTTGCGTATGCAGCCGCCAAAACAGCTTAATTTTGATGTGCAAATTGATACCTACAACGACCACCGCATGGCCTTGGCTTTTGCTTGCTTAGCCGTAAAAATTCCAATTGGCATTCAAAATCCGGAGGTTGTAGCCAAATCGTATCCCGAATTTTGGCAGCATTTGGCTCAAATCGGGTTTCAATGCCAACAATAAAACTTCGCAGCCTTTGTCTTTAGGGCGATTTCAAAAATAAACAGTAAAACACTTGACATCCGCTGTTTCACGATAGTATATTTGCGCTCCTTTGTGAGACAGCCTGTTGGCTTGTTTTTAATTTGTAACACCATGCTCAAACTATGAAATTATCGCACTTCAATTTTAATTTGCCTAAAGAATTATTAGCCGAATTCCCTACCGAAAACAGAGACGAATCGCGCCTAATGGTAATCAACAGAGCCGCCAAAACCATTGAACACAAAATGTTCAAAGACGTGATCGATTATTTTGACGACGGCGATGTGATGATTTTAAACAACACCAAAGTATTTCCAGCACGTTTATACGGGAATAAAGAGAAAACGGGTGCCCGTATTGAGGTGTTTTTGTTGCGCGAATTGAATGCCGAGCAACGCCTTTGGGACGTATTGGTTGATCCGGCACGTAAAATTAGAATCGGAAATAAATTATACTTTGGCGACGACGATTCGTTGGTGGCTGAGGTAATTGACAACACCACTTCACGTGGTCGAACTCTTCGTTTTTTATACGATGGTTCCTACGAAGAGTTCCGCAAAAAATTAACTGAACTGGGAGAGACCCCCATTCCAAAATACATCAACCGCGAGGTAACTCCAGAAGACGCCGAGCGTTACCAAACCATTTATGCCAAAGAAGAAGGCGCTGTAGCCGCACCAACGGCTGGCTTGCACTTTTCGAAACACTTATTAAAGCGTTTGGAAATTAAAGGGGTGCATTTTGCCGAAGTGACTTTGCACGTGGGTTTAGGCACTTTTAATCCGGTTGAGGTAGAAGATTTGTCTAAACACAAAATGGATTCGGAAGAATTATTTATTTCAGAAAAAGCTTGTGATTTGGTTAATAATGCTAAAATTCAAAAGAAACGGGTTTGCGCTGTAGGAACTACTTCTATGCGTGCCATAGAAAGTTCGGTGTCTTCAGCCAGAACCTTAAATCCATTTACCGGTTGGACCAATAAATTTATTTTTCCTCCGCACGATTTCAGTATCGCCGATTGCATGATTACTAATTTTCATACACCAAAATCTACCTTATTGATGATGATCTCGGCGTTCTGTGGCCACGACCTCATGAAACAAGCCTACGAAGAAGCCATCAAAGAAGAGTATCGCTTTTACTCGTATGGCGACGCGATGCTAATTATATAAAAAAAAGACCGGCGGAAGAGCCGGTTTTTTTTGTGATTAATAATTAATAATTGGGGTGTATACTAACTACGGCAGTTTAAAAATTCCAATTACGAAATTCCAAATTCCAACATCCTTATTAGATCCTCCGAAGATTTCTACGACCATTGGATTTGGCAGGCGTCCCGAAGCGTCGGGACAAAAAGGAGATCCCGAAGTTTCGGGACCGTAAAGAAACTCGAACTGTTTGACCCGCTATAGCGAGGTAGTTTTTGAGTTTTAGGAAGTGAGCCTATTTTGATCGCCGAAAATCCCAGGTCTTGATTTTTTGTTTCTTTTTCATCAAGGAAAAAGAAAGAGAAGTAACTGTAAACATGTTTTTTGTAAAGTGAATAAACAAGTAAATAAAAAAACAAGCTTTTTGATTTCTCGCCAAACCGCCAAGACACGAAGTCAAATTCGCTAGAAATCGCCATTAATTTCATAACATAAAAAAATCGCGAACTGAATTGCAGTTGCAGTAATTAGTTGTAAACTTGTGATGTAATTTTTAGAATTAAAGTTTATAAAATATGAAAAATAGATTTCTACAATTTAGTATAGCCACTTTGGTGGTTTTGTTTTTTGGTTGTTCTACAAGCTCAGACGGAAACGGAAATTCAACTACGACGGTTGTCCCAATAGTACCTACAAATTTAACAGCTGTACTCGTAAACAATCAAGTTTTGTTAAATTGGAATGACAGTTCTACCAATGAAATGGGTTTTAAAATTGACCGAAAAGAAGGCACTGCAGCATGGTCTGTAAATTACGCCACTGTGGCAAACGACATTGAAACCTATACTGATGCCGCTGTAACTGCAGGCTCAACTTATACGTATCGAGTTTATTCCTATAATTCTGTTGGGCCCTCTTTAGGTTACTCCAACCCAATTACGGTTACAATTTCCACAGCAATAACACTTGCTACACTTACCACGACTGCCGTAAGCGGCATTACTACAACTGCTGCTGCAACAGGTGGAACCATTACAAGTGATGGTGGTGCTGCAATAATAGCCCGAGGTATAGTGTGGAGTAACCTGCCAAACCCAACTATAGATTTACCCACCCAAACCTCAGATGATTCTGGAATTGGCACATTTACGAGTACTATTTCAGGCTTAAACCCCAACTGGGATTACCACGTGCGTGCCTATGCCACCAATAGTGCAGGAACGGCTTACGGCAACGAAATCACTTTTACTACTTTACAAAACTCCACCGCCATTAATGTGCCTGGACCCAATGTAACAGATATTGATAGCAACACCTATCAATCGGTAACCAACTGCGGACTTACCTTTACCAAACAAAACTTAAATGTGTCTAAATACAGTGATGGTACAGCAATACCTCAAGTAACCGACCCAACCGCTTGGCAG
>JAPLEX010000082.1 GCA_026390995.1 Flavobacterium sp. | reverse complement strand
TCGACCAAGAACATGTTTTGTCTAAGAACAATTCGATTCCTACTATACTATTAAACCCCTCTGACAAACGTTGGTTGTTGCGTCTTTCTTCAATATAAGAAACTAAATTATTGCTGTTGTCAAAATTCTGTTGGTTAATGAGGGTGTTTCCCGGACCATTGCGTTTGTTGTACCCAAGGGTCGTGAAAAAGTTTGCCAATTCGCTTTTTGCATTAAAATTTCCCGATAGGCTTGAGCTTTCAGGTGATCCAACCGAAGCCAAAACTGTTCCGTTGATTCCTTGGTTTTTGCCTTTCTTTAAAATAATATTCAAAATTCCACCACCACCTTCAGCATCGTAACGCGCCGATGGATTCGTGATTACTTCTACTTTGTCTATTGCATCAGCCGGAATCAGCCGTAACGCTTCCGAAATATTAATGGCATTGGTGGGTTTGCCATCTATAAGGATTCGAACATTTTCATTGCCTCGCAGCGCAACATTTCCTTCAACATCAACAGTTACCGAGGGAATATTGTCTAATACGTCACTTACTGTTCCGCCTTTAACCAATAAATCTTGGCCTACGTTGTACACTTTTTTATCGAGCTTTATTTCTACGGTACTTTTTTCGGCACGCACTTCAACTTGGTTCAATTGGGTGAAATCTTCTTCAAGAACCAACTGCCCCAAATTTTTACTTTCGGAATAGTTCTGATTTTTAAATAGGCTAGTTTTAAAGGAAATGAATTCTATTTTTAAGTCGTATAGTCCAGCAGGAATTACCACTTCAAACTCTCCTTTGTTGTTGGTAATTCCGCCGCCTTCAATTTTTGAAGAAGTAGCATTTAGTAAGGAGATGGTGGCGTATTCTAATGGTTGCTTGCTCACTTTCTCAACAACAGTGCCTTTTAATTTAATTTTTTTTGCTGATTTATCTTGAGCAGAGACAGAAATAGAGAGAAAAAAAACAAGTACAAACCAACAATGGTATAGGTATTTCATGAAAGGGGTTTTAACAATTTTATACAAGCGCAAATATAGTTTTTGGTTTAAAAGGGGACCCGAAATAATATGTTAATTTTAAGAAAGTTTTTGCGCAGTATCTTGTTTTGTAGTTCAACTAAAATCAGTAAATTCGACCGTATTAAAAAATAATAATTTCCCTATGTTTATCGAACAAGCAATCAAAAAAGAAAACAAATTTTGGAAGTACCTCATTGGTTCTGTATTTGTTATATTGGCCTCCTCCTTGGCACAAATTCCCTTGTTTTTGGCTGTTTTCCTTTCGCCTCAAACCAACAATTTAGCGCAACTAACTACCAACGACATTCTTAATTTGTTGGACTCAAACCTCTCCCTGTTTCTCATGAGTCTAACCTTTGTGGGTGGTATTATTGGGTTGTATTTTGTAGCAAAATGGATACACAAGCAGACCTTAATTTCTTTGATCAATCCGTTTGGGAAAATACGATGGAGCCGCTTCTTTTTCTCATTTGGCTTATGGGCTGCAGTAGTCGTGTTTACCACCTTAGTTGATTATGTTCTGCACCCAACGGATTATGTACTAAACGTAGATTGGCCGTCTTTTTTGCTCTTGGTTCTGGTTGCGGGGGTCATGTTACCCATACAAACCAGCTGTGAAGAACTTATTTTTAGAGGGTATTTGATGCAAGGGTTTGGCAATTTGGCACGCAACAGATGGTTTCCTCTACTCATGACTTCTCTTATTTTTGGTGGTTTGCATATTCTAAATCCCGAAGTAGATAAAATGGGCTACAGTATTTTAATTTATTATATCGGAACAGGCCTGTTACTAGGCTTATTTACCTTACTCGATGACGGGTTAGAATTGGCGTTGGGCTTTCATGCGGCCAATAATTTAGTGGGCGCCTTGTTGGTTACCTCTTCGTGGTCTGTTTTTCAAACCCATTCTCTACTCAAAGATGTATCAGAGCCCGAAATTACGTTTGATGTGTTGTTGCCGGTATTTATTATATATCCCCTTGTGCTTTTTGTGTTGAGTAAAAAATACAACTGGACCAATTGGAAAGAAAAATTAACTGGAAACATAACCAGTTCAAACTAACCAGTTCATCTACTAATGGCAGACTACCAATTTGTTCATCCGCAGTTTACCCTCAACGGATTTTCGTTTACCCAAGCCGACTTATCTCGCGTGGCGTATGCCTACATCAAAGAAGGTGACGAATACGAACAACAGATTGGTTTGTTTTTGCTCAATTGGTTTGACGAATCCGATACCTTGGTACTCACAACTTCGGGTACAACAGGACCACCCAAAAAGATTACTCTTCCCAAACAGGCCCTAGTTGAATCGGCCAAAGCAACCGCACAATTTTTTCAGTTAGGCGCCGGAATTTCGGCCCTATTGTGTATGTCAGTCCAGTTTATCGCTGGGAAAATGATGTTGGTGCGCGCGCTGCAATTGGGCTGGCAGTTGGATGTTATATTCCCACAAACTAATCCTTTACAAAAAGTAGAAAAACCCTATGATTTTGCAGCCATGGTTCCGTTGCAAGTGGCAAATTCTTTAGATAAATTAAACTCAATCAAGTTGTTGTTGATAGGCGGCGCGCCACTACCGGCTGCCTTAAAAAATACATTGCTTGCCCGTAAAATCAATGCATTTGAATCCTACGGCATGACCGAAACGGTGACACATATTGCTGTAAAATCAATTAATGAACCTTATTTTACTGCGCTGCCCGGGGTTCAATTTACTACTAACGACAGCGAATGTTTGTGCATAAATGCACCGCGAATTGCGCCTTTTCTATTGGAAACAAAAGATGTTGTAAAGTTGATCAACGAAACACAATTTGCATATATTGGTCGTGCTGATTCGGTAATAAACAGTGGAGGGGTAAAATTATTTCCGGAGCTGATAGAGCAAAAAATAGAATCCAAAATTCCGCATCGATTTTATATTGTCGGAAAACCCGATGAAACCTGGGGCGAAAAAGTGGTGTTGGTTATTGAGGCCGATCGCTATGAATTGCCCACAGAAATTTTTGGCGAATTGGGCAAATTTGAAAAACCAAAAGAAGTCTTGTTTTATCATCCTTTTCAAGAAACAGCTAGCGGTAAAGTAATTCGAATTTTGCCCGATTAAAGTCCTTTTGAAAGAATATAAAAATCGGTGTTTTTAACCACAATGTCTTTTTTGAGTTTTCCTTTACCGGAAATTGACTTCCAATTTTTAGTTGGATTTACTCGAATTTCTTTTCCCTTACATACAAATGTAGCCGGAAGATTAAACCCTTGTTCGGCACAATTCCATCGAAAATAAAGTTTGTTTGCTACAAACTTCCATTCCAATATGGGCAGTTCTTTGTGCACCAAATATTGATTGAATACCGGAGCCAATTCCAACCCAGCTTGCTCAGAAAAAAACTGAATCACCGTTTGGGCATCGATAATTTGGTGGGTAAAAGTAGTGCTGTAATTTTTTAAAATTTTCCACCAACGCTCGTCATTATTGATAAAACTTCTAATGGAGTGTAACAGCAAAGCGCCTTTGTAATACATGTCGCCCGATCCTTCGTGATGCACACCGTATTGTCCTATAATTGCACGGTCATTTCTCACATTTTTTTTCAATCCATTCAAATAGATCATTGCGACTTCCTTGCCATACTCACACTCTAAAAAAACCGATTCGCTATAGCAGGTAAAGCCTTCGTGAATCCACATGTCTGCCACATCTTTTGATGTAATGCTGTTGCCAAACCACTCGTGTCCGCTTTCGTGTACCAAAATAAAATCAAATAACAAGCCTTTGCCTGTTCCCGATAAATCAGAACCTAAATAGCCATTTTGGAAACCATTTCCGTAGGCTACGGCACTTTGGTGTTCCATACCCAAATAAGGCGCTTCAACCAATTTGTACCCATCAGAGGCAAAAGGGTAGGGACCAAATTTTTCCTGAAAACAATCCAACATCGGTTTTACTTCGGCAAATTGGATTTTGGCTTTGGCCTCGTTTTCACGCAGTACATAGTAATCTAAATCTAGTCCCTTGTAGTTTTCGCCAAAATGAATAAAATCACCCACATACAGGGTAATATCATAGGCATTAATCGGATTTTTCACTTCCCATTCCCAACGAATAGTAGAATCATTTACGGGAACTTTTGTTATATAACGGCCGTTTGAAACTGCGATTAGTGTATTGGGGACTGTAATTTTAATTGAAGCTCCTAGGTTGGGTTCGTCACTTTGGCTGTCTTTACACGGAAACCATAAACTGGCTCCTTCACCTTGTACCGCAACGCCTATAAAGGGTTTCCCGTTGCTGTCTTTGCGGTATACAAATCCACCGTCCCACGGTGCATTGGCTGCAATTTTGGGTTGCCCGTGGTAATAAAATTGAAGCGTGTACTCAGAAATTTCAGGGGTTAAATTGGAGTTAAAATCAATAAATACGGCATCATATTCTCGGGTATACTTCAGTTTTTGGTTGTTAAACACGATGCTATCCACCACCATATTGGCGAACAAATCCAACTGAATCCGCTTGCAAGTAGTCACCACCGCAAAA
Source organism: Flavobacterium sp. (assembly GCA_026390995.1). Classification (GTDB taxonomy): domain Bacteria; phylum Bacteroidota; class Bacteroidia; order Flavobacteriales; family Flavobacteriaceae; genus Flavobacterium. The sequence goes on along the minus strand of JAPLEX010000082.1, from coordinate 6,778 downwards.
TCTATGGTATTGCTGCCACGTATACTTTTTTGCTCGAGATCTAAGGCAATATCCAGGCTGTATTTTTTCACGTCAAAACATTTACGCTCTGCTGCTAATCCGCCTTTCAGCGAATCTTTCCGGCTAAATTGTTGCGCATGGGCAGTTGTAAATACTAAGATAATTAGCAGGGCTAATTTTTTCATAAGAAGATTTTAAACTTGGAGAACCCCCATGTTAAATTTTTTGGTAATTGGCGCTTGGTTGGCGGCCTCAATTCCCATACTAATCCAAGTTCGGGTGTCTAAGGGATCTATTATGGCATCCGTCCACAATCGGGCTGCAGCATAATACGGAGAAACTTGCTCATCGTAACGCGCTTTAATTTTGTCAAATAATTCTTGTTCTTTTTGCTCATCGACAACTTCTCCTTTGTTTTTTAAGGTTGAAGCTTCAATTTGCACCAATACTTTAGCTGCTTGTGTGCCGCCCATTACCGCGAGTTCGGCACTAGGCCAGGCAACAATGAGTCGAGGGTCATAGGCTTTTCCGCACATGGCATAATTTCCTGCGCCATAACTGTTTCCAATCACAACGGTAAACTTGGGAACTACTGAATTGGCTACGGCATTGACCATTTTGGCGCCGTCTTTAATGATACCACCGTGTTCTGATTTGGATCCTACCATAAAACCAGTCACGTCTTGAAGAAAAACCAAGGGTATTTTCTTTTGGTTGCAGTTGGCAATAAAACGCGTGGCTTTATCGGCAGAATCCGAGTAAATTACCCCACCAAATTGTATCTCGCCTTTTTTGGTTTTTGAAACGCTGCGTTGGTTGGCAATAATCCCAACTGCCCAGCCGTCAATTCGGGCATAGCCAGTGATGATCGATTTGCCGTAATCGCCTTTGTACAAATCAATTTCAGAATGATCAACCAAACGCTTAATAATTTCAAGCATGTCGTATTGATCTGTTCTTAGTTTGGGTAATATGCCATAAATTTCTTTTTCGTCCAAGGTTGGTTTAGAAGAAATTTCACGATTAAAGCCAGTTTTTTCGTAATCGCCAATTTTACCTACAATGCGCTTAATGCGATCTAATGCATCTTTGTCATCCTTGGCTTTGTAATCGGTTACCCCTGAGATTTCGCAATGGGTAGTCGCGCCTCCCAAGGTTTCGTTGTCTATATTTTCGCCAATTGCGGCTTTGACCAAATAACTTCCGGCCAAGAAAATACTTCCCGTTTTGTCTACGATCATCGCCTCGTCACTCATAATAGGTAAGTAGGCTCCGCCAGCCACGCAACTTCCCATCACAGCCGCAATTTGGGTAATTCCCATGCTACTCATGATGGCATTGTTTCTAAAGATGCGACCAAAATGCTCTTTGTCTGGGAATATTTCGTCTTGCATGGGCAAATAAACGCCAGCACTATCTACCAAATAAATGATAGGCAAATGATTTTCCATAGCGATTTCTTGGGCGCGTAAGTTCTTTTTAGCGGTTATGGGAAACCAAGCACCTGCTTTTACTGTCGCGTCGTTGGCCACTAGGATACATTGTTTGCCTTGTATGTAACCCATTTTTACAACCACCCCACCTGATGGACAACCCCCGTGTTCAGCATACATGCCTTCGCCGGTAAATGCACCAATTTCTATAGCAGTTTTTTTGCTATCTAGCAAGTAATCAATGCGTTCTCGTGCAGTCATTTTGCCTTCGGCATGCAGTTTTTCAATGCGCTTTTCGCCACCCCCCAATTTTACTTGGGCAAAGCGTTGCTTTAGTTGGGTGAGGAGCAATTTATTGTGGTCTTCGTTTTTGTTGAAGTTTATGTCCATTTTAGTATAACTGGGTTGATTGTGCGGCTAAATTACGAAAACGAAGTATTAGATAATAGACGGAATTAAAAAATATAAATCGGGCTTTTTAATAACATGATATTAATGATTTATTTGCAATTTATTTGATTTGACTTAGTACATTTGGTCAAATATTTCCTGTTATGACATTAAATCGTTTATTCCAATTTTTAGTTCCAAAAGACAAAAAGTTTTTTCCTCTATTTGAACAAGCTACAGCCAATTTAATTCTCCTTGCCGAAATTTTGCACGAAGTGGTCAATGTAAAGCAAAACGAACGCGAAGAATACTTTAAAAAAATTGACGAACTAGAAGCTTTGATTGAAGAAATCACACACGAGACCCACTTAGAATTAAGTAAAAACTTCATTACGCCATTTGATCGCGAAGACATTCACGTGTTGATCAAATCTATTGACAATGTCGCCGATTATATGCATGGTGCGGCCAGTAAGATGAAATTGTATCAAGTAGAAAAAATCACAAAATCGATTCGAAAATTAACCGAGATCAATTTGGAAGCTTGTCAATTAATAGGAGTGGGGATTCAGGAATTAAAAACCATGAAAAACCATGATTTAATTAAAGAGACCTGTACCAAAATCAACAAATTAGAAAGCAAAGCCGATTCGGTTTTTGACAAAGCGGTGGCTGATATTTTTGAAAACGAGGTAGACATCAAAAACATCATCAAATACAAAGAAGTGTTAGCTTCATTAGAAACAGCTTCTGACAAATGTAAAAGTGTTTCCAATATCATGGAGCAAATTTCAGTCAAACACTCTTAATTCTAAAAAGCAAGCAATCGGATGGTTCTACTTTTAGTCATTATAGTTTTAGCGTTGTTGTTTGATTACATCAATGGATTTCACGACGCAGCTAATTCCATAGCTACCATTGTCGCCACTAAGGTGTTGACCCCTTTTCAAGCAGTACTTTGGGCTGCTTTTTTTAATTTTTTGGCCTATTGGGTTTTTGGTTTTGGGGTGGCCGATACGGTTGCCAAAACAGCGCACACGAGCAGCATCAACCTCATTGTAATATTGGCCGGAATTGTTTCGGCGATCATTTGGAATTTAATTACTTGGTGGAAGGGAATTCCATCCTCCTCATCGCATACCCTTATTGGTGGATTTGCCGGGGCAGCAATAGCCCACGGATTTAGTGGTGTGACCGATGTTGAACATGCAGGATTCAAAATTGTGAATTGGTATCATGCGGCCAAAGCAGGTGAATTATTGCCTTCGGGAGTTGTGATCGTGATAGTATTTATTGTATTTGCTCCCTTGCTAGGAATGATCATCTCCTATTTTATATCGTTGTGGCTCATGTATGCTTCGCGCAAGAATATTTACCCAAAACTACTCACCTTGGTCTTGATGGGATTGGTTGCCTGGTTTATGTCTAGTGTGATTGAATTAGATATTCACCCAACCAAATCTATGTTTCACAATACATTTTGGTATGTGATCAGTCATCCGGCCAACATCAAGTGGTTTTTGGTGGCATTAATTTTTTACACCTTGGCCTTTTTTAATTTGGTGTTCAGCAGTTTATCAACTTCAAGAGCAGAAAAAGTACTTAAACGCATGCAGTTAATTTCGTCTGCAGCCTTTAGTTTAGGTCACGGCGGAAACGATTCGCAAAAAGTAATGGGTATAATTGCCGCTGCTGTGGCTGTATATATCAAAACCAATCCACACATTGATTTATCTGCAGGTTGGTTAGATCTAAATGTGGTTTTACCTTCAGAAAAGGACGGAATAAAAATAGACGGGATTATGCCCAGTTGGATTCCGCTAACTTGTTATACTGTAATTGGATTAGGTACCTTGAGTGGCGGATGGAAAATCGTGAAAACCATGGGTTCTAAAATCACCAAAGTAAATGCATTTGAAGGTGTTGTAGCCGAATCGGCTGGTGCGTTAACCTTATTTTTAACCGAGCATTTTAAAATCCCTGTCTCCACCACCCACACCATTACCGGATCGATTATTGGAGTAGGAGTGACCAAACGGGTTTCTGCCGTGCGTTGGGGAGTAACCGTAAAGCTTTTATGGGCTTGGATTCTTACTATTCCCGTATCTGCGGTTATTGCAGGTCTATTTTATTATTTGTTCTCTGCGATTTTATAAAACATAAAAAAGGCAAACGGATTAGTTTGCCTTTTTTATTTCTATTTATTATCTTTTTTCGTTCACCATTCGCTTGAGCAGAGCCCATTGTTTCAGTGCATCTCTAGCTTCAACGGCAGGATAACCCAACATGGTTTTTCCGGCATCAACGTCGCCAGTTACTCCTGATCCTGCTCCAATAATAGCGCCAGCACCAATAGTGGTATGGTCTTTAATTGAGGCACTTCCACCCACAATTACGCCCTCGCCCAAAGTAACCGAGCCTGCCAATCCACTGGCGCCTGCCATGATACAAAATTTACCCAAATTACAATTGTGTCCAATTTGCACCAAGTTGTCTATTTTACAGCCATCGCCGATAATTGTAGAACTAAATTTACCACGGTCAACGCACGAATTCGCTCCAATTTCTACATAGTTTCCAATAACCACATTGCCAATTTGTGGAATTTTTGCTAAGCCTCTTTCTGGACAAGGTCTAAAACCAAACCCATCGGCACCAATCGAGGCATTGGGATGCAGAATGCAATGATGTCCGATGTGACAACGCTCGCGCACGATTACGCCAGACCAAAGTACAGTATGGTTTCCGATCGTACATTCGTCTAAAATGGTGACGTTTGGGTAAATGATCGCATGATCACCAATTGTTACGTTTGGCCCTACGTATACATTTGCTCCAATTTTGGCGTGATCTCCAATTTTCGCACTAGGATCAACCGTAGCGGTGGGGTGAATTTCGCTGTGAAATATTGGGGGTGCGGGCGCAAAGAGCTCCAGTACTTTGGACATGGCCAAATCGGGATTACTCACCTTAATAAAGGCTTTGTTTTCTCCGGGCTCTATGCCAATATCCTCTCCTACAATGGCACAACAAGCTTTTGTGTCTGCCCAAAATCGTTCGTATTTCTTGGTTCCAATAATACTGATTTCGGTTGCAGCTGCTTTTTCTAGTTCTTCGGGAGCACTAATATGCGTAGTTGTATTTCCGATTAATTCACCACCTATAAGCGCATAAATTGATTCTATAGTGACGGCTTGCATTTTGAATTATTTTATGAATTATTTCCAATATTACTTAAAATAACTACCAAAAACTTAAAAATAGAAAAAAAGAATTGGCATTTTATTTAGTTAAATCTTGGTTGTCAAGATTATTCCTCCTCTTTTTGCCCCATCATCATGAGGAAAGCTTTCAAAAAAGAATCAATTTCGCCGTTCATGACGCCTTCTACATCACTGGTTTCATGGCCAGTACGAACATCTTTAACTAATTTATACGGATGCATCACATAATTTCGAATTTGTGATCCCCATTCGATTTTCATTTTTTTGGCTTCAATTTCGTCGCGGAGCGCTTGTTTCTTTTTCAATTCAATTTCATACAACTGCGATTTCAGCAACTGCATGGCTTTGGTTTTATTGTCTAATTGCGAGCGGGTTTCCGAATTTTCAATGATAATCCCTGTAGGGTGGTGACGCAAACGCACGGCTGTTTCAACCTTGTTTACGTTTTGTCCACCGGCGCCACTGGATCGCATGGTTTCCCAAGAAATATCGGATGGATTAATTTCAATTTCGATGGTGTCATCGGCCAAGGGATACACATATACCGACGCAAAGGAAGTATGTCGTTTGCCGTTGCTGTCAAAGGGAGAAATACGCACCAAACGATGTACACCGTTTTCGCCTTTGAGATACCCAAACGAATAATCGCCTTCAATCTCTAGGGTTACGGTTTTAATACCCGCAACTTCACCGGCCTGAAAATTGAGTTCTTTTATTTTAAATCCGTAACTCTCGGCCCACATCATGTACATGCGCATGAGCATTTGCGCCCAGTCACAGCTTTCGGTACCGCCGGCGCCAGCCGTAATTTGCAATACGGCACTCAAGGTATCGCCTTCGTCTGAAAGCATATTCTTGAATTCTAAATCTTCGAGATGGGAATTGGTAAGCGCATATTGGGCATCCAATTCGCCTTCGGTCAATTCGCCTTCTTTGTAAAATTCGTAGGCCAATTGTAATTCGTCACAGTGCGCAATGCCCAGATTATAGTCATCTACCCACTTTTTTTTGGATCGCAAATTTTTTACGATAAGCTCAGCTTCTTTGGCATTATTCCAAAAATCAGGAGCAAAGGTTTTCTCTTCTTCGTTGGTGATTTCAATCAGTTTGGCATCAATGTCAAAGATACCTCCTCAACGCACCAAGGCGCTCCATAATACCTTTTATTTGTTCGGTATTTGTCATAAATTACTTAAGTTTGTGCGGCAAAAATAACTAATTTTTTACCTAGTTTTCCCTAATTAATCAAAAGGTTTTGCCTACTACCTATGGAAATAAATTTAGTCAGTGATACGGTTACCAAACCTACGCCCGAGATGTTGCAATACATGTTTGCTGCACAAGTAGGGGATGATGTATACAAACAAGACCCCACAGTAATAGCCTTAGAAAAACGGGTAGCTGCGCTTTTTGGAAAGGAAGCGGCTTTGTTTTTACCGTCGGGGACCATGGCCAATCAAACGGCCATTAAATTGCATACTCAACCCGGCGAACAACTCATAGCCGACAAATGGGCCCACGTGTTCAATTACGAAGGCGGAGGTGTTGCCTTTAATAGCGGGGTTTCTTGTAGTTTACTCGATGGACACCGCGGCATGATTAACGCCAAGCAAGTGGCTGCAGCCATAACCGATCCTGAATTTTACCACAGTCCACTCACGAGTTTAGTTTGTGTAGAAAACACCACCAACAAAGGCGGAGGTGCTTGTTATGATCTACTCGAATTGCGGA
>JAPLEX010000028.1 GCA_026390995.1 Flavobacterium sp. | reverse complement strand
TTGCGCAATATGCCAATTGGGAACCACGAGCGGCACTTGCCTTTCAACTCAATGAGGATACTTCGCTCAAGGCCAGTTACAACCGCATGGCGCAGTATTTGCAACTCATTTCCAACACCTCATCGCCTACTCCATTAGACATTTGGATGCCCAGCGATTCCTTTGTACAACCCCAACTGGCCGATCAATGGGCGGTGGGCTACTTCAGAAATTTGCGCAACAACCGCTATTCGCTTGAAGTAGAATCCTATTTTAAATTAGTAAAAAACCGCATCGATTACATAGACGGTGCCAATTTGATTGCCAACGATGCCATTGAGCAAGTAATTCTGAATGGTAAAATGCGTTCCTATGGCTTGGAACTTTTACTGCGCAAAAACGAAGGCAAATTGACCGGATGGATTTCCTATACCTTGTCGCGTTCGGAACAACAAACGCCGGGAAGAACCGCTGAAGAACCGGGTATCAACCAAGGAAATTGGTATGCTTCGGTCTATGACAAAACGCATAATTTGGCCGTGACCAGTAGTTACAAATTCAGCGATAAATGGAACTTTAGCGCCAATTTCGCCTTACAATCGGGCCAACCGGTAACCTATTCAAATGGCCAATACCAATACCAAGACATTACCGTACCCATATTTGGATTGCGCAACCAAAACCGTTTGCCACTCTACCACCACTTGGATTTGTCGGCCTCACTCATTCCGGCTTCCAACAAAGGCAGATCCTGGCAATCCGAATGGGTGTTTAGCATTTATAATGTGTACAACCGTTTTAATGCGGCTTCCATGAGTTTTAGACAAAACCTACAAACCGGCGCCAACGAATCGATACAAACCTCCATTTTTGGCATGGTGCCTGGTGTGAGTTACAACCTTAAATTTTAATGTGATGAAAAAGATAACTACCCTACTCCTACTTTCACTTGTCGTACTGTCAAGCTGCGAAAAAGTAGTAACCGTCCCACTCGAAACGGCCGCGCCCCGCTTGGTTATTGATGCCTCGATTGCCTGCGAAAAAGGCGTTCCGCTGAGTACTCAAACCATTAAACTTTCGACTACCGCACCCTTTTATGCCTCGGAAGTTCCAGCGGTTTCGGGCGCCAATGTGTCGATTAGTACTGAGAATGGTTCGGTGTTTGAATTTACCGAAATTGACCAAACGGGCGTGTACCAATGTACCAATTTTGAAGCCCTATTGAATGCCAACTATACACTTTTGGTGAATTACAATAACCAAACCTATACCGCTACCGAAAGCCTTCAAGCAGTTCCGGTGATTGATAAAATTGAACAGGAAGAACAGCCCAAAATTGGCGGTGGTGGATTCACAATCGACATTAAAACCTTTTTTACCGATCCTGCGGATAGTAATGATTTCTATTTGGTACGCATGAATACCAATCGCACGGCCATTCCAGAATATTCGACTACCGATGATGTGTTTTTTCAAGGCAATCAAGTATTTGATTTTTACCGCAACGAAGATTTAGTGCCTGGTGATGTGGTAACCGTTCGATTAGGGCGAATTTCACAACGCTACCACAACTACATGAAAATCATTACTTCGTTTTCGGGCAACAACGGCGGAGGACCATTCTCGACTCCACCTTCAACCGTGCGCGGAAACATTGTGAATACAACGAATCCCGATTTGTTTGTGTTGGGATATTTTAGCGTGTCCGAAGTGGTGAGCCAAACGTATACGTTGGAATAATTAATTTTTGATGAGGATGATGCTGGCCTTAAATCCAGTAGCCAAATTCCATTGGTTGGCTGAAATCAATTGGCCCTTTTCGTCGTAGACTTGAAACTCGGCGGTATTCGGACCCGATTCTCCTTGGTTTATCGCTTCAAAATCAACTTTATTGAATCCTTTGATGAGGCCCAAATCGATGCCGCGGTAATCGCCGGTCAAGAAAATGCGTTCGACCATGATTTTGCCATTGACCCAAATCCGGATTTCATCGCCATCAATTTCACCAAAATCACGGCAACTGATGCGAACTGTTTCGGCTTTGGAGGTAAACTCCCCTAAAAATTGATTTTTTCGGTAAATGCGAAAATCATCGCCTTCGGGCTTGCGGTTGAGTTTGTCTTTGTAGACATCACCGGGATTGGCAAAACTATTGGGGTTGGTGAACTGCATGCTGTTTTTTTCTAAAATAGAAGACGACTTGGTGGTGGAAGGAGTTTTGGGTGAAAAAACCGAAGGCGTAAATACCTTGGGAGCCGAAGTGGATGGGGAGGCAGGAATAGTGCTGCTGGGATTCATAAATTCGTATTGCGCCCAACTCGTGGAGGCAATTAAACAAAAAATCACGACAAGACTGTACTTTTTCATTTCCAATTCAAAATCAATTCGACGTTCGAGCGGCTAAAATAATTTATATTCTACCAACGGCCTTGCTTTTATATTTATTTTATCATTTGGAATAAATCCAAAAATAGTTTCCCCCACAACTTGCTAATTATAGTTGTAAATTAGCCGAGCAAACTCAAGTATACCTGTATGAAATTCGAAGTCGTATCAGACTACCAACCCAAGGGCGATCAACCTCAAGCGATACAAAAACTCGCCCAAGGCATCTTGGCGGGTGATGAATTTCAGACCTTATTGGGTGTGACCGGCTCGGGAAAAACCTTTACGGTGGCCAATGTAATTCAAGAAGTACAACGTCCGACTTTAGTCTTGGCGCACAACAAAACCTTGGCCGCCCAATTGTATTCAGAATTCAAGCAATTTTTCCCGAACAATGCCGTAGAATATTTTGTCTCCTACTACGATTACTACCAACCCGAAGCCTTTATGCCGGTAACGGGTGTTTTTATAGAGAAAGATTTATCGATCAACGAGGAGCTGGAAAAAATGCGTTTGAGCACCACCGCTTCACTGCTTTCTGGTCGAAGAGACATTCTTGTTGTTGCCTCGGTTTCGTGTTTATACGGAATTGGAAATCCGGTTGAGTTTCAAAAAAATGTGATTGCGATTGCCCGAGACCAAGTGATTGCAAGAACGCAATTGCTCAAACAATTGGTGCAAAGTTTGTATTCCCGCACCGAAGCCGAATTTACTCCCGGCAGTTTCCGCATCAAAGGCGACACGGTAGAAGTCTATCCGAGTTATGCCGATGACGCCTTTCGGATTCATTTTTTTGGCGATGAAATTGAAGAAATTGAACGTTTTGACATAAAAACAGCCGCGGTTATTGAGAAATTTGACCAATTGACCATTTATCCCGCCAATATGTTTGTGACTTCGCCCGATGTGCTGCAAAATGCCATCTGGGAAATTCAGCAAGATTTGGTGAAACAGGTAGACTACTTTAAAGAAATTGGCAAACATTTGGAAGCCAAACGCCTCGAAGAACGCACCAATTTTGACTTGGAAATGATTCGTGAATTGGGCTACTGCTCGGGCATTGAAAACTATTCGCGCTACTTGGATGGACGTGAACCAGGAACTCGACCATTTTGTCTGATTGATTATTTTCCCAAGGATTTTTTACTCGTAGTAGACGAAAGTCACGTGACCATTTCCCAAGTACATGCCATGTATGGAGGCGACCGCAGCCGGAAAGTGAATTTGGTGGATTACGGATTCCGCTTGCCCGCTGCGATGGACAATAGACCCTTGAAATTCGAAGAGTTTGAAGCCATGCAAAACCAAGTGATTTATGTTTCGGCCACACCGGCCGATTACGAATTGCAAAAATCGATGGGAGTAGTTGTAGAACAAGTGATTCGTCCAACAGGACTCTTGGATCCGGTGATTGAAATTCGTCCAAGTTTGAACCAGATTGATGATTTGATCGAAGAAATTCAGCAACGAGCAGAAATCGACGAACGGGTGTTGGTGACTACCTTGACCAAGCGGATGGCCGAAGAATTGGCCAAATATTTAACCAAAGTGAGCATTCGCTGCCGTTACATTCACTCGGAAGTAGACACCTTGGAGCGCATCGAAATCATGCAGGATTTGCGCAAGGGATTATTTGATGTGCTAATTGGGGTAAACCTGCTGCGCGAAGGCTTGGATTTGCCCGAAGTTTCGTTGGTGGCCATTTTGGATGCCGACAAAGAAGGTTTTTTACGCAGCCACCGTTCACTCACCCAAACCATAGGCCGTGCGGCGCGAAACCTGAATGGAAAAGCGATATTGTATGCCGATAAAATTACGGTGAGCATGCAAAAAACCATAGACGAAACAACCTACCGCCGAAACAAGCAAATACAATTCAATACCGATCACGGCCTAGTTCCCCAAGCCCTGTCTAAGAAAATAGAAAGTGCCTTTACCAAACACCCACTCATCGATGCCGAATTGGGCTGGGAAAACACAAAAGCTGCTGAGCCTGAAATTGAATATTTATCAAAAGCAGAGGTAGATAAACGCATCCGCGAAAAACGCAAAGCCATGGAAAAAGCAGCCAAAGACTTGGACTTCATGCAGGCGGCCAAGTTGAGAGATGAAATTAGCGCTTTACAAAAACAACATTAGATGAAACGAGTTCTATGCTTTTGTATCTTGTATTTTGGCAGCTATTGTATTGCCTTTGCCCAATCTACGTCGGTTTCCAAAAATGTAACGACGATAATCCTTGCGGATAGCGTTGGCCAAAAGAGTCGAAAAATTTGGATTTATACGCCCACAAACTATACACACAGCAAAAAACGATATCCCGTATTGTACGTTCACGATGCGCAAAACCTCTTTGATGCCCAAACTTCTTATGCGGGAGAATGGAACATCGACGAGAAACTCGACAGCCTCAACGCCCAGGTGATTGTGGTGGGTATTGAACACGGCAACGAAAAACGCCTCGAGGAACTCACTCCCTATCCAAACGAAAAATACGGTGGCGGAAAAGCATCGGCCTATTTGGATTTCGTCATTCACACACTCAAACCCGAAATCGATAAAAACTACCGCACGAAACCTGATCCCAAACACACCTTAATCATGGGCAGTTCGTTGGGCGGATTGGTTTCCTTATATGCCGTAATGAAATACCCAAATGTATTTGGAAAGGCCGGCGTTTTCTCCCCTTCCTTATGGTTTTCAGAACAAATCTACACCGAGCTCAAGGCCCTGCCTGAGTTTAAAGCCAAGGTATATTTGCTGTGCGGCGATCACGAAAGCGAAAGTATGGTGACCGACATCAAACGATTGGAATACAACATCAACGAAAAACGCTGTTATTGTTTGAACCTCAACAAACTCAAGATCGTACCTGGAGGCCAACACAACGAAAAATTATGGCGCGATGCATTTGTAAAAGCCTACCTTTGGCTTCTATAATTAATAATGAAAAATTAATAATTAATAATTTCCCTAACTCATAATTCATAATTACATAAACGTGAACAACAACGATATATTCAAAAAACTACGCGTAGCCTTGATGCTACGAGACGATCAAATTATAGACATCTTGGCTTTGGTTGATTTTAGAATGTCCAAAGGTGAAATTGGCAACCTCTTTCGCAACGCCGATCACGCCGACTTTATGGAATGTGGCGACCAGGTTTTGCGCAATTTCTTGAATGGTCTAGTAATTCATTTGCGCGGCACCAAAGAAAACCCAAAAAACCCAAACGAGGTATTAGCCCAACACAAAGCGGAAATTCCGGTGAAAGCCAATTTTGCTACGAGAGCCGAATTTAAACCTAGCCCCAAAACCGATCCTAAAAAAGCATATGGCAATGCCAAATCAAACGGCGTAAAAAAAGCGTCCAATCCCAAGTCCCGCGAAAAGAAGCCCGTAGCTAAAATCCAAGTGGTTGAAAAAGTGAAATTCAACAACGGTAAAAACAAAAAGTCCTGATTGCTCAGGACTTTTTTATTGGAATACAATTAGTTGTTTATGCTTGTAACGCCTTTTGCACTTGATCGGCCGCTTCTTGGAATTCTACTGCAGATAAGATTGGCATCCCTGAATTGTCAATCAATTCTTTGGCAATCTCGGCATTGGTTCCTTGCAAACGCACGATGATTGGCACTTTGATGGCGTCTCCCATATTTACGTAGGCGTCAACTACTCCTTGAGCAACTCGGTCGCAACGTACAATTCCACCAAAAATATTGATCAAAATCGCCTTTACATTCGGGTCTTTCAAAATGATGCGGAAAGCCAACTCTACGCGTTTGGCATCGGCAGTACCTCCTACATCCAAGAAATTCGCAGGCTCAAAACCCGCGTATTTGATCAAGTCCATGGTAGCCATCGCCAATCCGGCTCCGTTTACCATACAGCCTACAGTTCCGTCTAGATCTACATAATTTAAACCGGCCTCTTTGGCTTCTACTTCAATTGGATTCTCTTCACGAACGTCACGCATCTCCGCGTATTTCGGGTGACGGTATAAAGCGTTGTCGTCTAAATTTACTTTGGCATCCACCGCAATAATTTTATTGTCCGATGTTTTCAACACTGGATTGATTTCAAACATAGTTGCATCGCAGCCAATGTAGGCGTTATATAATGCGGGTACAAATTGCGTCATTTCTTTAAAAGCTGCGCCAGACAAGCCTAAATTGAAGGCAATTCTTCGGGCTTGAAACCCTTGTAATCCTACACTAGGATCAATTTCTTCGGTGAAAATAAGGTGCGGAGTTTTCTCAGCCACTTCTTCGATATCCATTCCCCCTTCGGTAGAATACATGATCATGTTGCGTCCTTTTCCGCGGTTCAATAAAACCGACATATAGAATTCTGAAGTTTCGCTTTCACCTGGATAATACACATCTTCGGCGACCAATACTTTGTGTACTTTTTTACCTTCGGCCGAGGTTTGTGGGGTAATCAACTGCATACCAATAATTTGCTCGGCTATTTCTTCTACCTGCTGCAAGTTTTTGGCTAATTTTACGCCGCCTCCTTTTCCGCGACCACCTGCATGTACTTGGGCTTTTATTACGTGCCACCCGGTTCCGGTTTCGGCAGTAAGTTGTTTGGCAGCAGCAACTGCTTCTTGTGGATTATTGGCCACATAGCCGCGTTGTACTTTTACGCCATAGCTTGATAAAATTTCTTTTCCTTGGTATTCGTGTATATCCATAATGCAGTTAAATTTGACTTTTAAAAAGTGCCACAAAAATAATAATTTCATCCAAATGAACGGCAGCAAAGGTGGTTTTTTATTTGCCATTTCAACGAATAAAATAGCAGCCCGATAGATTTAAAAAAAATGAATCAAAAAAAGAAAAAAGTTATCTTTGAATCATGAAAAAAATTGCCCCTTTACTCCTCTTATGCAGTTTATTTTTCGTTTCATCCTGCCATGAATCGAGGGTCTCTAGCTCCTCATTCTCTGCAGAGCAACTAACAGGAAAATGGAGCATTGTTCAGGTATTGGCAGGGTTTAGCAGCTTTATTCAAGAATACCCAAGCAACACCATTGAATGGGATTTTGATACCACTGCTCATACTGTTAGCATTCAAAACAATTCTACTAATGCAGCCGACCGCTATATTTTTGAAAACGGAACCTATCCCTATGTCTTGACTCCCAACTCCTCAAGTGACGTAAACTGTTTATATACTATAACAGTAGGGGATGTAAATTTTGGCTGTTGCTACCTCTCAAATGGAGCTCTCAATTTTAATTCTATAAACTTAGACGGCGACTATGTGAAATTAGTCCGTTAAACAACGATTTCTTAACCTTCCTAGTTATTACAAATACTACATTTGACTTTTCAATATATTTTCTATGAACAGAAGACGATTTTTTAAAAATGGGTCACTCGTCGCTTTAGGTAGTGCCTTGATCAATCCATTTCAAAGCACAGCTGAAACTTTAGATTTTAGCTCCACATTCAAAAATAAAAAAGCGAAAAATATCATTTTCCTCGTGAGCGACGGCATGAGTTCGGGCACCCTAAATATGGCCGACCTCTATTTGAATCGCACCTACGGAAAAGGAAGCCAGTGGTTGCAACTCTACAAAGACAATAAAGTAACACGCGCTTTAATGGATACTGCTTCAGCCAGTTCTATCGTAACCGATTCGGCAGCCGGAAGTTCTTCTTGGGGCGGTGGATTTCGCGTGCCCAATGGATCGCTCAACGTGAGTGCATCTGGCGAAAACTTTTTACCCATTTGGCAAAAATTTAAAAAAGCAGGTAAAAAAGCAGGTTGTGTTACTACGGTACCCATTACACACGCGACACCAGCTGGCTTTTGTGTAAATAGCGCCAGTAGAAACAGCCAACCAGAAATTGCCGAACTCTATTTACAACTCGGTTTGGATGTGTTGATGGGTGGCGGAATCGACTATTTTTCGGCGACCAAACGAAAAGACCAGAAAGACCTGTATGCAGCCTATACGGCCAAGGGCTATCAGGTGGTCCAAGAGAAATCTGCACTAGATAACTGCAGCAACGCTAAACCAATTTTAGGTGTTTTTGACCAAGATGCCCTGCCCTATTATGTAGATCGAATGCACGATGCGCAATTGAAACAAAAAATCCCCACTTTGGCCGAAATGGCTCAAAAAGCGATTGACAACATGAAAGACCACGAAAAAGGTTTTGTGTTGCAAATTGAAAGTGGA
>JAPLEX010000088.1 GCA_026390995.1 Flavobacterium sp. | reverse complement strand
TTTATACCATCCCAAAGTACCACCCGACAATAATGGCTCCGAAAGAGCAATCAGAAATATTAAAGTAAAACAAAAAATATCAGGACAATTTAAATCTATTAATGGGGCTAATGGTTTTGATATTTTAAGGTCTGTTGTTGACACATCTATAAAATTAGGTCAAAACATTTTGAATGCTTTAATGACCGTTGCTAAATTGGGGACTGAATAGTTACAATTAATGTTTTTTTGTATCTCAGCATCAACCTCCTTTTTTTTTACTTATTTTTCCTCCCCCTCACAATAACTTTTTTTATTTTGAAATACTTTTCCTCCCAATTTGTTTAACCCTCTTCTTTGTATTATTTGATATCGATTTACAACCCAACTATTTTTAATCAGTTTTACTTTTTCACAGCCAAAACTTAACTAATTTCGCATTGAATTTTTAAAAAAATATATCATGGAAAATAATGAAAGCAAATGCCCTTTCTCGGGTGCAATTTTAAAACAATCCGCAGGTGGTGGTACTAGAAATCAACACTGGTGGCCCAATCAATTGAAATTAAATATCCTTCGTCAACACAGTTCTTTTTCCAACCCAATGGATAAAGATTTTAACTATGCCGAAGCTTTTAAATCAGTTGATTATGATGCGCTAAAAAAAGACATCAACGACGTAATGACCACTTCTCAAGATTGGTGGCCTGCCGATTACGGACATTATGGTCCTTTCTTTATCAGATTGGCTTGGCATAGTGCTGGAACTTATCGCACTGCCGACGGCCGAGGTGGTGGTGGTGCTGGTGCTCAACGTTTTGCGCCGCTTAACAGCTGGCCCGATAATACAAATTTGGATAAGGCTCGTTTACTCCTTTGGCCAATCAAACAAAAATATGGCAACAAAATTTCTTGGGCCGATTTAATGATTCTCTGCGCACATTGTGCCTTAGAGTCTATGGGTTTGAAGCCTTTTGGTTTTGGTGGTGGACGTGAAGATATATGGGAACCTCAAGAAGATATCTACTGGGGCTCTGAAGGGAAATGGCTTGAAGATAAACGTTACTCTGGCGATCGCGATTTAGAAAACCCTTTGGCTGCTGTTCAAATGGGACTTGTTTACGTTAATCCAGAAGGACCTAACGGTAACCCTGACCCGCTTGCCTCTGCACGCGACATCCGCGAAACTTTTGGTCGCATGGCGATGAACGACGAAGAAACCGTTGCACTTATCGCTGGTGGTCATACTTTTGGTAAAACACATGGCGCCGCCGATCCTAGCAAACACGTTGGACCAGAACCAGCTGCTGCTAGCATTGAAGAACAAAGTCAAGGTTGGAAAAATACTTTCGGTACAGGAAAAGGTGGAGATACCATCACCAGCGGACTTGAAGGTGCTTGGACTACAACACCTACAAAATGGAGTAATAATTATTTTGAGAATTTGTTTGGGTTTGAATGGGAATTAACCAAAAGTCCGGCAGGTGCTCATCAATGGAAACCTAAGGCTGGCGCAGGTGCTGGCACTGTTCCTGATGCACATGACCCATCAATTA
>JAPLEX010000057.1 GCA_026390995.1 Flavobacterium sp. | reverse complement strand
TTTTTTACTTCGTCCACCCGAGAGGCAATATACGAATACGGGTTTTGTTGGGTCTAATTTTTGGACTTGAGCCTCAAAATTGGCTGCATTCCAATCCAGGTTTTGTGCGCCTTCTATATGCTGATCGTTGTATTCCTCTGCGGTGCGCACATCAAGCAACTGGGGATTGGTTGATTGCTTGAGTTCATAGGCAAATTGATTGGCCGTTACCGTTTCAACTAGACCTGCTTGTTGGCTGTGACAAGCCATAATTAGGCTAAGACATAACAGGGAAGTCAGAAATTTCAGTTTCATAAACTTTTTTTTAGGTGGTGCTAAAGTACGCTTTTCAAGAAAAAGTTTGGGTTATAAGTGGACAATTTTATACGATTGATTGGTTTGTTTCACTACTTGTTCGGTGCGCTCTGGATGGGTATCCGAAATGAATAGTTGGCCAAAATTGTCGTTGTTTACCATGTCTATTATTTTTCCCACGCGAATTTCATCCAATTTATCAAACACATCATCAAACAATAAAATAGGTTTCACGCCACTTTGCTTCTTGATGAATTCAAATTGGGCTAATTTTAAGGCAATCAAAAATGATTTCTGTTGGCCCTGAGAGCCAAATTTCTTAATCGGGTAGTGGTCAATCTGAAAAGCCAAATCGTCCTTGTGTATGCCTACCGAAGTATATTGAAGCACCCGGTCAACAGCTAATTTTTCTTGCAGCAAATCCAAAAAATTTCCCTCGTTCAAATGGCTTTCATATACCAACTGAACCGCTTCGGCACTGTTGGTAATGGCTTGGTGGTGTTGGTTAAAAATCGGGATAAACTCGGCAATAAATTGGGCTCTTTTTTCAAACAACTGCGGTCCCAATTCTGCCAATTGCGCATTGTATATAGATAAAGTGGTGCCGTCAAAGGTGCGATTGAGTGCAAAATACTTGAGCAAAGCATTGCGTTGGCTAACGGTTTTTTGGTATTGAATGAGTTGGTGCAAATAATTGCTATCCAACTGCGAAATCACGCTGTCCATGAATTTGCGTCGGGTTTCACTGCCTTCTGTAATTAGATCTGCATCGGCGGGAGAGATAATTACCAAGGGAATTTGGCCCACATGCTCGGAAAATTTTTCGTAGAGTTTGCCGTTGCGCTTCAGGATTTTCTTTTGTCCTTTTTTTAAACTACAATTGATGGTTTCTGTGCGCTTATTTTTTTCAAAAACACCTTCAATCACAAAAAAATCTTCTCCGTGTTTGATGTTTTGAACCGACAGCGGATTAAAATAACTTTTGCCATAAGCCAAATGATATATCGCATCGAGTACATTGGTTTTTCCTACGCCATTTTTACCCACAAAACAATTTATTTTCGCGTCAAGCTCAAAGCGTGCGTCGGAAAAATTCTTGTAATTAAATAAGGAAATTGATTCTAAAAACATGGGTTTTTTTAGGCAGAGAAACGCAAATTTGTCGTTTCTAAATGAGGCCGCAAATTATTGAAAATATGATGATCTACCTAATTTTTTTCTAGCAGGTGAGGCTTGAATTATCGGGTGTTTGTCTACAGGGAGGAGAAGGGCGCCATTTTGTTGAAATATTTGAATTTAATCGCGTTTTTTTTGTGCGAGTTTCAATAAAAATTTTATTTTTGCGGCTCACTAATTTAAATGAAATGGCAACATACAATAAAAGAGGATACAAATCACCAAAAGAAAAAGCAGAGAAAGATGACAATGCCTTTTTGGATGATGTGAATGTAGAGGAAAAAGACAGTACAACAGCAGGCGTTTTTAATACACTAGATGCCACAGCTTCTAAAACAGAAGAATGGGTTGCCCGCAACCAAAAATATATTTTTGGAATTGTAGCTGCAATTGCGTTGGTTACTGTTGGTTATGTATTATATGAAAAATTTATTGCTCAGCCTAAAGAAGTAGAAGCAGCCAATGAATTATTTGAAGCCCAACAAAATTTCCAAAAAGCAGTTGACGGCGTGAAAAGTGATTCGCTTTTTGCCATGTGCTTAAAAGGCTCAGAAGGCAAATTTGGTTTTGTTGACATCGCCGACAAATACAGCGGAACAGCTGCTGGAAACTTGGCCAATTACTATGCTGGAATTGCCTATTTAAACACTGGAAAATACACCGAAGCAATTGCCTCATTAGAAAAATTCAAATCAGATGATGCCGTATTGAGCGTGTTGGCCCAAGGAGCTATAGGTGATGCATTTTCTCAAAAAAATCAACCGAAAGAAGCTTTGGAATTTTATGTGAAAGCGGCCAAAATGAACCCGAATGATTTTACGACTCCGCGATATTTATTAAAAGCAGGTCAAACTGCCTTGGCTTTAGGAAATAAAGCAGAAGCTTTGGGGTACTTTACCGAATTGAAAGAGAAATACGAAAACACAGCCGAAGGGTCTACGGTAGATGGATTAATCGGATTAGCCCAATAATTTAGCCAAGATTTAGAGAGCAATTTTCTTGTTTTCTAATCACAAACCTTTTTGTTTTATGGCTACAGCAAATAAAAATTTATCCAATTACGATAAAAATTCAATCCCAAACGCGAAGAATATTCGGTTTGGGATTGTTGTTTCAGAATGGAATGAAACGGTAACTGAGGGGTTGTACAAAGGAGCCGAAGTCGCACTTTTGGATTGTGGTGCCTTACCCGAAAACCTAATCCGTTGGAATGTGCCCGGTAGTTTTGAGTTGGTATACGGAGCCAAAAAAATGATCGCCACACAATCTGTTGACGTTGTTGTGGTGATAGGCTGTGTGATAAAAGGCGAAACCATGCATTTTGAGTTTGTGTGCGAAGGCGTAACCCAAGGCATCAAAGACCTAAATGTACAATACGATGTTCCTGTGATATTTTGTGTATTAACCGACAATAGTATGCAACAATCACTAGATCGCAGTGGTGGTATACATGGAAACAAAGGAACCGAAGCCGCAATAGCCGCCATTAAAATGGCTTTTTTAGGCAAATAATTGCTCCTTTATTTTTTAAACAAAATTGTAAACCCGCTTTATTTTTAGTGGGTTTTTTAGCCTCAAATCCCGCTTAAACCCAACATTATTTTTATAAATTTGTGAGCACTGCAAATCCACGCTAAAACCTTTTCTATGTCAGGTATTATTCAACTGCTTCCCGATCACGTAGCCAATCAAATTGCGGCTGGCGAAGTGGTGCAACGCCCTGCTTCAGTGGTAAAGGAGTTGTTGGAAAACGCGGTTGATGCCCAAGCTACCGACATCAAATTGGTCGTTAAAGATGCCGGAAAAACCTTGGTTCAAGTAATTGACAATGGTTTGGGTATGAATGAAGACGATGCCCTACTTTGTTTTGAACGCCATGCCACCTCCAAAATTCGCCAAGCCGAAGATTTATTTGCCTTGCACACCAAAGGATTTCGTGGTGAAGCTTTGGCCTCCATTGCAGCAATTGCACATGTAGAACTCAAAACCAAACAAGACCAGCATGAATTGGGTGTGCACCTCATTATTGAAGGGAGTAAATTTTCTGCCCACTCGGCGGCTGTTTTGCCCAAAGGCACCTCATTTTCAGTAAAAAATCTATTTTATAACATTCCCGCTCGCCGCAATTTTTTAAAATCTGATGTCGTAGAATTCAAACACATCATCGAGGAATTTCAGCGGGTAGCGATGGCGCACGCCAATATTCATTTTACCCTGATCCACAACGGCAGTGAATTATTTAATTTGCCGGCCACCAATTTGCGCCAACGCATTGTAGGCTTGTTTATGGGTAAAACCAACGAAAAATTAGTTCCTGTGCAGGAGGAAACAGATCTGGTTCAAGTTCAAGGTTTTGTTTCTAAACCCGAATTTGCCAAGAAAACCCGTGGCGAACAGTTCTTTTTTGTGAACGATCGATTCATCAAAAGTGGTTATTTGCATCATGCGGTTTTGGCCGCCTACGAAGGTCTTTTGGCCGACGGTACGCAACCCAGTTATTTTTTGTATTTACAAGTTCCGCCCAATACCATTGATATCAATATTCATCCCACCAAAACCGAAATCAAATTTGACGACGAACAAGCACTCTATGCGATTCTTCGCGCGACCATAAAACACAGTTTAGGCCATTTAATGTGGCGCCCGTGCTTGATTTCGATCGCGATGCCAATTTGGATACGCCTTATCATTTTAAAGACAAATCTGCAGCAGTTCCCACCATACAAGTAGACGATAATTTTAATCCGTTTGAATCTCAATCGCCTTCCTATGCTAGGCGAGCTACGTATCCTGCTGCAAGTTCATCTTCGCCTCAATGGGAAAACCTGTACGTAGGGTTACAACAAGACACTGCGGCAGTATTTTCGGCAACAGGACACCGATTTGAAAACGAGGAAATTACGGCCAATTTATTCGAAGAGCCCAACCAAGAAACTACAACATCCAAGCCCTATCAATTGCAACGCAAGTATATTGTGAGCCCCATAAAATCGGGTATTGTAATTATTGACCAACAGCGTGCACACCAACGCATTTTGTATGAGCAACTGCTCACTAACATGACCGTGCAACAAACCCAAAGTCAGCCGTTGTTGTTTCCGTTAACAATACCTTTTACTGTGCAAGAAATTCAGTTGCTTCAGGAATTAACACCTTCCTTGCAAGCGCTAGGTTTTACCTTCGAAAAAAGCGAAGTAGACCAATTAGTGATCACGGCTCTTCCGTCTTTGCTTGAACAATCAGCGGTTCCTGCGGTATTAGAATCGTTATTGCACGATTTGGCCGACGGTATTCCTGCTGCTAGTTTTAGTACCAACGACTCGATTGCCAAATCTCTGGCACGCTCCTTGGCTGTAAAAACTGGAGCCTACCTTACCGAACCAGAACAAGAGCACCTAGTAAATAGCTTGTTTGCTTGTAAAGATTCGGCAGTTTCGCCCTTTCAAAAACCCACCTATATCACCATAAGCCTGAGTGATATCGATAAAAAATTTGCCCTATGATGCCCATTACGCCTACCGTAAAACAATTGTTGATTGTAAATTTTCTATTTTTTGTTGGTTCTCAATTGCTGGGTGATGTGGCCTACCAATACTTGTCGTTGTATGACATAGAAAACGATTCGTTTCGTTTTTGGCAACCGCTTACCCACATGTTTATGCATGCCGAGGTATACAACGGAAACTTCTCCAACATCATGCACATTGCCTTCAATATGTTTGCCTTGTACTCGTTTGGAAGTATTTTGGAACACTATTGGGGCGGGATTAAATTTTTGTTTTTTTATATTTCTTGTGGATTAGGGGCTGCTTTATTGCACAGCTTGGTCAATTATGTACACATACAACTGTTGCTCGATCAACTTTCGCAGTTGTCCTTATCGGCTTCCGATTTACACCTATTGTTAAATGCCGATTACACTTCAGTTTTTGATGAAAATGGTCAAATGGTGGCAAGTCAAGTAAGCAAAATAATGGAAAAAGCCCAGTTTCAACAAGCCGATTTCAACACCTTAATCAAGGCCGTTCAACTGTGTCAAACCCCAGCCGTAGGTGCATCAGGTGCAATATATGGTTTGTTGGTAGCCTTTGCCTTTATGGCTCCCAATGCCGAGTTGGGTTTGATGTTTATACCAATTCCTATCAAAGCCAAGTATTTTGTTCCGGGGCTTTTGGCTGTCGATTTGTATATGGGAGTGAGGGGCGAATCCATTTTTGGAGGCGCTTCGGGTATTGCTCATTTTGCCCACATTGGCGGTGCATTAGTTGGGTTTTTGATGGTGTTGTATTGGAAAAAGAATCAATTTAAATCCAACCGTTGGAATTAAGTAGCCGCAGATGAATATGCTAAACGACATCAAAGCAGCCTACAAATATGGCGGCATGGAACAAAAGCTCATCTTCTGGAATGTGGGTGCTTTCCTTGTCTCGGTTTTGTTTTGGTACCAATTTCGTTTGGGTGTTTTTTCATTTCCAACGGAGGTAAAATTAATCGCCGATTACCGACAATTGGTTTTTCATCCATGGACATTACTCACGTATGGATTTTTTCATGCTAGCTTTTTTCATTTGTTATTTAATTTGATGGTGTTGAATTTTTCAGGAAAATTGTTTCAAACTTTTTTCACACCAAAACAATTACTGGGGGTGTATATACTCGGTCTGCTTTTGGCCGGCTTGGGTTTTGTGTTGGCCTTTAGTTTTTTTAATCTGGGTTTGTCCAGTGGATTGGTGGGCGCTTCAGGGGCAATAATGGCCGTATTGGTCGCAACAGCAACCTATGCCCCACAGATGAATATTCGCCTGTTGCTTATTGGACAGGTGCAACTTTGGCAATTTACCCTGGTGATTTTAGGGATCGATTTATTGCAGTTGTTTACTGAAAATACTGGTGGGCATGTGGCGCATTTGTCGGGCGCATTATTTGGATTTGTCTATATCAAATTGTTGCAACAAGGCACCGATTTGAGTAAAATCATTTCCGGATTTTTTGATACATTAGCCCAGCTTTTTGGTCCGAAAAAGAAAAACGCATTCAAAAAAGTGCATCGTACCTACCAGAAACCCGCACCTAAACCCGCGATGAAGGTGGTAATAAAAGACAAAACACAGCAGCAAATAGACGACATCTTAGACAAAATCAGCCAGTCGGGCTATGACAGTTTAAGTGCAGACGAAAAAGAATTTTTGTTTAAAGCAGGAAAATAATCATTCAAATCTATACATGAGCCGATTATCGTGGTTTAATAAAGTAGCATTTTTGGCCAATATTGCCCTCACAATATTGACAGGAATTGCCTATGTATTGCCATTTCTTGCCCCCAAGCTCTATCCGTTGTTTGCCGTACTCACCTTATTTATGCCCTTGTTTTTAATACTCAATGCCTTATTCTTTTTGTATTGGCTCATTCAGATTAAACGCCAAGTATTTTTGTCGGGCTTGGTGTTGCTCATCGGAATTACTTTTATTACTAAGTTTTATAAATTTTCTGAAAGTAATTTGCCCGCCACCGAAAATGATTTTGTGGTGATGAGTTATAATGTTCGTCTGTTCAATTTGTTTGATTGGCTCCCTACCAAAGATGTCCCCGAAACTATTCGCCATTTTATCAATGAGAAAAACCCTGATATTTTGTGTATTCAGGAATATTCGTCTGCGGCACAAATAGATTTAAAAGTGTATCCGTATCATTTTATTTTTATGCAAGGCAATCACATTAAAACGGGTCAAGCAATTTTTTCTAAATTTCCTATTATTGATCAAGGTAATTTGGAGTTGCCGGCCAATTCTAATAACAATGTGATTTTTGCGGACATCAAACGCGGCAAAGAAATTTTGCGGGTCTACAATATGCATTTGCAATCCATTAAGATATCGCCTGATGTGAATGAAATCTCCGAAAACATCGATGTGATCAACCAACAAAAATCGCAGCTGGTATTTAAGCGCATCAGCAATGCTTTTCGCCAACAACAGCAACAAGCCGAGATTATTCACCAACACAAAATGAAGTGCGAATACCCCATTTTAATTTGTGGAGATATGAATAACAGTCCGTTTTCATTTGTATACCGCAACATCAAGGGCAATTTGCAAGACTGTTTTGAAGAAGCGGGAAAAGGCTTTGGACAAACCTATAAGTTCAAGTATTACCCGGCGCGCATCGATTATATTTTCGCCGATCCTAAACTGAAAGTAAAGCGATTTGAAAGTTTTCCTGAATTCATTTATTCTGATCACTTTCCCATCATGACCCGCTTGGCTTTTGAGTAGTTATAGCGTTTGTTTTGTTAGGTAATCCAATGCAAATCGACCTTCATTAAAGAGTAAATCCAAGATACTCAAATTAGATATAAAGCCGTGTTTGTCGGCAAACACCTGCGTGTATTCTGTGACCACAGTTTGATCTTTTTTGCCATTGGCCAACACCCTAAAGTCTTTTATATCAGTGCGCGCGTGAAAATATTCTTCGGTGGTTTCGTATTGGAACGGCATGCCCAAACATTCAACTACCAATTCTAAAGCACGAAAGTTCAGGTCGAGTAAAAACGTTGGCTTATCTATAAATAGCGGCATTAATTTGTCTTCGTAGTATTCAAAAAACGGCGAAGTGCGGTAGGCAGCTTCCAACGATTTGAAATGCTGTTTTTGCCAATCAAATGCCCATTCTATTTTTACATCTTTGGCCGGTTGGTGACGACCAGCACTGTGTTTTATGGGAATGTTGAGTAATTGAATCCCATTTGGGCTGTAGATGAAGGTGCGGTTGCGGTTGGTTTGTTTCTGGAAATGATCGTGTACTTCAAAGGTAATTCCCTCGGCTTGCGCCATTGCCGCAAAATTACTGATCGACGGAAAATAAGTGGGCAAAAATAACGAGCGCATAATTTTAATTTAGGCGTTTTGTTTCTTTTTACTCAAGTAGAACGTAATGCCAAAATAAGCAGCCAAGGCAATCATGAAAAATTTCAAATACGAATACGGTTCGCCTTCTCCATTCACAGTGGTGAATACGCGTTCCCAACGAATTTTATTCAATCCACGGCCGTTGGGGTCTACACTCAACCAAATAAAAACCGGTTTTCCGACGATATGATTTTCAGGTACATAGCCCCAAAAACGACTATCTTCTGAATTGTGTCGGTTGTCTCCCATCATCCAGTAGTAATTTTGTTTGAAGGTATAATTGGTAACCAGTTTGTTGTTAATTTTTATAGCTGTACCTGCTACTTCTAGCGTGTTGCCTTCGTATTCTTTGATAATACGGGCATAAAAAGGCAAATTGGTTGTGGTAAGCGCAATGGTTTTTCCGGCTTCGGGAATATAAATCGGTCCATAATTATCGCGGTTCCAGCTTGTGTTTTGCGGGAATACAGAAGGATCAACCTCTTTCGAAATATTTTTCACGATAGAAACCACCACAGGATTGTTTTTGAGTCGAGCGGCAGAATCAGCGGTTAAGGCCGAGAAAATATAGGTCTTTGGCGTGCGGTTGTCAATGTAAATTGGATCGGTGATTTGCAGTTCTTTTTGCAAATAGGTTTCGTCAAATCCTCCGCCATTAGTCGTCACCAAATAAGAATACTGTGGACGAGCGCGATCTGGCAATACCAAAGGTTTATGGTTAATGTAAACCACACCTTCTTTGATTTCTAGGGTATCTCCTGGAATTCCTTGGCAACGTTTCACGTAGTTTGATTTTTTATCAATGGGCTTGATGGCTTTGCGTTTGGAGGTGTCAAAAAACTTGTAAACGGTATCAACCGGCCAATTGAACACCACAATGTCGTTGCGATCGATTTGCTGCAACCCGGGAAATCTAAAGTAGGGCAGTTGCGGGTAATTCAAATACGATTTTTTGTGCATTAACGGAATGCTGTCATGTACCATCGGCATCGAAACGGCAGTGAGCGGAGTTCGTGCGCCGTAAT
This sequence comes from Flavobacterium sp., assembly GCA_026390995.1. Taxonomy (GTDB): domain Bacteria; phylum Bacteroidota; class Bacteroidia; order Flavobacteriales; family Flavobacteriaceae; genus Flavobacterium. Next base: position 6,538 of record JAPLEX010000057.1, on the reverse strand, counting down.
GAAATTTACTCACAAACAAGAAATCGCCGATGAGCAAGGATTTTTCGAGCGAAGCAGTTGGAATCGTGAACGGTTGCATTACGTAGGTATGAACCATAGTAGCCACAACAATTGCAAATAAAAGCGAACTGATGGTGTCAGCGGTTTTGTTTGTAGGAACCAAACTGCGTTCGGGCAAGTGATGTAAGGGTTTGGTATAGGACAAGTAGGCGCCGTACAATCCAAATGTGAAGATGGCCAAAAAGGTATCTTTGGTAGAATTATACCCAAAACTTCGGCAGCTTTCTACCCATACTACGGGGAACATAATGAGATTTACTATGGGTACAAACAACAAGATGGTCCACCAAGCTGATCGGTTGATAATTTTCATGAATTGAATAGCATTGTAGATCGGGACAAAAGCCTCCCAGCGTTTTCTGCCGGTAGCCTCATACATTTTCCAAGTGCCAAGTCCGTGTACAATTTGCACACAAGCAAACAAAATAATCCATTGAATAAGTGTCATAATCGTCTGTATTTTATAAGTTTAATTATTCCAGTTCGAGTACATTTTTCATGCTAAATACGCCAGTTTTTCCGATGATCCATTCGGCAGCAATCACTGATCCCAAAGCAAATCCTTCGCGACTATGGGCCGTATGTTTAATTTCAATTTGATCCACATCAGAATCATAAAATACCGAGTGTGTGCCGGGAACCTGCTCAATGCGTTTGGCCGTGATGGCTAGCTCATCGGGTTGTGCAGCATTCAACGTCCAACCCTTCAATTTGGTAAGTTCGACAATGTCGTTGGCCAATGATATAGCCGTTCCACTGGGTGCATCCAATTTTTGGGTGTGGTGAATTTCTTCCATGCTCACGCGATATTGTGCATGCGGCAACATGAGTTGAGCCAGTTTTCGGTTTAATTCAAAAAATAAGTTTACCCCCAAACTAAAGTTCGATCCGTACAAAAATGCGCCTTTATTTTGCTGGCACAAGTCAGCCATCTTGTCATAATCCTCTAGCCAACCCGTGGTGCCACAAATCACAGGAATGTTATGTTGCAAACAGGCTGTTATGTTTTCAACTGCCGAAGTAGGCACACTAAAATCGATCGCTACATCGGCCTGGTCTAATCCGTCAAAGGTATCCGAGCTGCTTTTGCGCAACACAATTTCGTGTCCGCGTTCGAGTGCCACTTTTTCAATGACTTTGCCCATTTTTCCGTAGCCTAACAGTGCAATTTTCATTTGAATTTGAAGTTTAGGGCTACGCCCATCGTGGGTTTATAATTGATTCCGTTGGAGTAGAGTTCGGGTTTAAAACTCAGGTTGTCATTCACATTAAATTGTCCCAAATGGGCATCTACATTGGCGTCAATAATGTTGAGCACATAAAACCCAATCGCACAAAGCAACGATAAATCGCGGTTGCGTTGGTAAAATTGCTGGGCTTGAATGAGTCGTGCATTGTCCAAGTAGTCATAGGCTGGGTTGGGAATGCCTGCCAAGCGATCTTTGTAGGCATTGCGGTAGGTTTGGTAGCGGGCATTGTTGAGTGTATAATAATAAATACTGGCGCCAATCGCTCCATAAACCAAGGGAACTTTCCAATATTTTTTGTTGTATACCTGGCCTAATCCAGGAACTACTGCCGAATAAAAAGCTGCTTTTGCCGGAGCAAGCGGATTAATTTCTCGGTCGGGTAGGGTGTCTTTGGAGGGTAAGATTTGCAGTGTTTCACCTTGCGCATAGCAACAGTTTCCTTGCAACAAGAAACCCAAAAATAAGATGTACACCCACGCACGCACTAGCCCTGAATGAGTTTGAGGATGCGATTAAAGTCTTCTTCCGAATGAAACGGAATATTGATTTTCCCTTTGCCGTTTCCGCTCAATTTTACTTCAACTTTAGTGCCAAAATAGGCGCCAAACGATTTGATGTGTGTTTCCTCAATAGGAAATGCATTGGCTTTTGCCGGTTTTTTAGTTGCCGGTTTTAAGCTTTCTTGGTAGCCCTTTACTAGCGCTTCGGTTTCGCGTACCGATAAATTTTGGCTGACGATTTTTTGGTAAATACTGGTTTGCACGTCCAAATCATCTATGTTAATGATGGCTCTTCCGTGTCCCATGCTGATGAAACCGTCGCGAATTCCGGTTTGAATAATCGGATCCAATTTTAATAAACGTAAATAGTTGGCAATGGTAGATCGTTTTTTGCCTACACGCTCACTCATTTGTTCTTGGGTGAGTTGAATTTCGTCGATCAGACGTTGGTAGGACAAGGCAATTTCTATCGGGTCTAAGTCGTGGCGTTGGATGTTTTCTACCAAGGCCATGGTCAATGATTCTTGGTCGTTGGCGATGCGAATGTAGGCCGGAATGGTCGCCAGTCCAGCTGTTTTTGAAGCTCGTAATCTTCGTTCACCCGAGATCAGTTGGTATTTATTGAAATCGGTTTTGCGAACCGTAATGGGTTGAATCACCCCCAATTCTCGAATTGATGAAGCCAATTCGGCCAAAGTATCTTCGTTAAAATTGCTGCGGGGTTGAAACGGATTAATTTCAATGGCCTCAATATCCAGTTCAATGATGTTGCCCACCACTTTGTCGGCATTTTTGTCGTGTACCGATTGGATGTTGTTGTCTGGGTCTTTTAATAGAGCCGATAACCCTCTACCCATGGCTTGTTTTTTTCCTGCTTGAGCCATATTAAATGCTGTTTTTCTTGATGATTTCTTGTGCTAGTTGCAAGTAATTGGTTGCGCCTTTGCTGGTTGCGTCGTAATTGATGATGCTTTCGCCATAACTAGGTGCTTCGCTCAACTTCACGGTGCGTTGAATAATGGTCTTAAACACCATGTCGTTGAAGTGTTTTTGTACTTCTTCGACCACTTGGTTTGACAAGCGCAAACGCGAATCAAACATGGTGAGCAATAAACCCTCAATATCCAATTGAGGATTGTGTATTTTTTGAACACTTTTTATGGTGTTGAGCAATTTGCCTAAGCCTTCTAGTGCGTAATATTCGCATTGAATAGGAATTATCACCGAATCAGCGGCAGTTAGTGCATTTAGTGTAAGTAAACCCAATGAGGGAGCGCAATCAATCAGTATGTAATCGTAGTTGTCTTTGATCGAGGCCAAAGCCTGTTTCAGCATGTATTCGCGGTCTTCTTTGTCTACCAGTTCAATTTCAATAGCTACCAAATCAATGTGTGCGGCAATAACGGATACATTGGGAGCAGAGCAGGGCAAAATAGCTTCTGCTGGGCTGTTGCTGTGTTCGAGTACTTGGTAGGTGCCAATGGTTACATTTTCAACATCAATACCCAAGCCCGAACTGGCATTGGCTTGTGGGTCGGCATCGATAAGCAGCACTTTTTTTTCTAAAACGCCCAAGGAGGCCGCAAGGTTTACCGAGGTAGTCGTTTTTCCTACGCCGCCTTTTTGATTTGCTATGGCAATGATTTTACCCATTTATTTTTTTGAAATTTGAGCCGTAAAAATACTATTTTTTATGGTTCCTTCAAGCTTAATTTGTTAACAAAAGTGATTATTTGATAACCAATTCAATATAAAATAAATGGGCAAATCTGCTTGGTATTTTTACTTGTTTTTTTGGTGGTTTACACGAACCCCCTTTTCGTTTATGGATACCTGTGTAGAGGTACTGTCTTCGTCTACATGAATAGAAACGCCTCCCTGACTATCGTCATCCTCATTTTCTTCGGGTGGGCAATTGGTGCACTTTACCTTTAGGCTATCTACCCGATACAAATAATCGGACGAACTGTAATGCAAATTAAAAAAACTATTGTCCGAATCATCGAATTGCTGCACCGAACTGTCGGTTTTAAAGTGTAGTCCTTCAGGCACATACAAATTAATAATCACCTCTTGGTTGCGAAATTTGTTTTTCACATCGGTCAATAAAAAGTCATTCAATACCAGGTTGTTGTTTGAAAAACTGTAGCTGTAATTGATTTTCTCGGCTGAGTTTCTGGCCTCTGTTGGCTTTTTACCGCGTGCTTTGCGCACAATCTCTAAGTAGGTGGAAGCATCCGCCGATTTGTATACATTAAATCGAATGTTGTTGCTGTAAATCACCGAATGGTTTTGTGCGTCTTGGGTCACCAAAAAAGCATTTTCGCCTTCATCTGACCCAAAGCTTTCGTCGTGTTGAAAACTGATGTTTAGGGTGTCTTTGGCCGTAATCGGCAAAGCATCTTTTTGAATTGATTTTCCGGCCAATTTGTATTCAGCTACCTGACTAACACCTACATAACTCAACACAATAATCGAGAGAATACAAAGGGTGATCAAGGTGTATTTGGCAGGATTTCCAATTGAATTGCTGCGAGGAGAGATCAATTTAAAGCCCAAAAGGGTCACAAAAAAGGCGGGAATTCCCAAGGCAAGCCAAGTGAGTAATCCAAAAATCCAGCTTGGGTATTCAGACAAATTACCAGCCAAAATGTAATTAGTCCAAGGGAATTCGGTAAATGTAGTGCTGCTTACGGTAAAACTAACAAACGTAATTCCAATTAAAAACAATAAACTAATAACCACTAGAATAATTCCGGCTATTTTGCCCACCAATTTTATAATAGAATGGATGATGTCAGTAAGGGTATTGCCCACCTTGTTTGCATTCGATTTTAATTGGTTTCCCAATGAATCGTAATCTTTGTTTTTGATTTTCTCGGATACGTTGTTAAATTCTTCCCGCACTTTTTTCTCGATCGAGGTGATGTTTACCGGCTCGCCTTTCATTTCTAGTTTTTCTGAAGTCGTTTTGGCTTCTGGAATCACGATCCACAAAATAATGTAGGTTAAAAATCCAATTCCATAAAATAATAGTGCCGCCAATAAAATGAGGCGTAAATACACCCGCTCGATGCCAAAATAATACCCCAATCCAGCAAGCACACCACCAATCATGGCGTCGTCTTTGTCGCGATACAATTTTTTGGATTTATAGCTCTTGGATGAAGGCTGGGGTGAAGTCGCCTCAGAATTTGCTTGGTCTGTCTCGCCAGTTTCCCCATCAATCCGGTAATCTTCGGGTTGGCCCATCACGGCAATTACCTCGTCGAGTTCGCTCATCACAATCACTTGTTTTTCGCTGCTGTGTTTGGCAGAAATGAGCTCCCCAATGCGCAATTCGATGTCTTTGATGATTTCGTCTTGTCCGTTGGTGTTGTTCAACGAACGTTTAATGGCGTCCAAATAATTGGATAATTTCAAGTAGGCTTCTTCGTCGATGTGAAATACTACTCCTCCTAAATTGATATTTACAGTTTTATTCATGTCAGTTAGTTTTGGGTTGTGATTAATGCTACGGCATCCGATAGTTCTTTCCAGGTTCCGTTGAGTTCGTGTAAAAAAGTTTGTCCCTCTTCGGTCAAACCATAATACTTTCTTGGCGGACCCGATGTAGATTCTTCCCAACGGTAGATTAACAAACCGTCGTTTTTCAAGCGAGTGAGCAGCGGATAGACCGTTCCTTCTACAACCAATAATTTGGCGTTTTTGAGCGTGTCCAAAATCTCCGAAGTGTAGGCATCTTTCTCTTTTAAAACCGAGAGGATGCAAAACTCCAGTACGCCTTTTCGCATTTGTGCTTTGGTGTTTTCGATGTTCATAGTGGTATACTTAGTAATTTCTTATGCAAATATATGGTTATTGAAAAGTAATATGCAAAACATAGTACTAATTTTTTTTGAAAATTTAACATTTGACCTGGTTTTATTACTTGTACTGGATATTGAAAAATTTTAAAAACTAATTATGTTTAACTATTTTGACTTTTTGTTAAACAAAAAAAGTATATTTGTCAAAAAAAAATGATTGTTTTAGTTACTGGAGCTACAGGTTTAATCGGAAAGGCATTGGTTAAACAATTGTTACAAAAGGGACACACGGTTCATTACCTTACTACCTCCCCCAAAAAAATGCAACAGACCGATAACTATAAAGGTTTTTTGTGGAATCCTGCAGCCTATTACTTAGACGAAAATTGTTTAGAAAATGTACAAGTAATTTTTCATCTAGCTGGAGCCACTATTGCTAAGCGTTGGACTAAATCGTATAAAGAAGAAATCCTATCGAGTAGGTTAACCACCACGCAAACCTTATTTGACTATTTGCGCAAAGTGCCCAACCAAGTAAAACAAATTATTGCCGCTTCTGGCACTGCGATTTACCCTAATAATACCGGAAAAAATTACCTTGAAATTGAGACTTCTACGGCCTCAACCTTTTTAGGGAAGGTTGTGCAGAAATGGGAAACTCAAACCAATCAATTGAGCACAATAGGAGTAAAAGTATGTCTGTTGCGCACCGGTGTAGTTTTTGCTGCAACTGGTGGCGCTTTGCCACAACTGGTTCTTCCTATCAAATTGGGCTTTGGCTCAGTGATGGGTAATGGCAATCAACTGCAGTCTTGGATTCACTTGCAAGATATAGTAGGCCTGTATGTGTTTGCGATGGAACACAGTTGGGAAGGCACATACAATGCGGTTGCGCCCGAAGTAATTAGCAACCGTGTCC
>JAPLEX010000083.1:3877-24135 GCA_026390995.1 Flavobacterium sp. | reverse complement strand
TGGGTTACGAAGTAGGTAGAAATGGCAGGTAACAAACCGCCAAATATCCCGTTGCCCACATGATACGGTAGTGACATGGAAGTATACCGTATTTTTGCCGGAAACATTTCAACTAAAAAAGCGGCAATAGGACCATATACCATTGTGACAAAAATGACTTGAATAAAAACCAAGAAAATCAACATCCATTGGTCAGAAGAATTGATGGTAAGGGTAGTTTTGGTTTCAACTTTTGGTTTTCCATCAATTATAATCACTTTGCCATTTTCGAGTCTTACGGTCTTTAATTGCAGCTGTTTTGTTCCATCGGAGTACATTGTGCTAATCGTGTAAACAGAATCGATAGCATTGTTTTTATTCTGTTGTCGTTCTGCATGAATTTCTGTTTTCCCTATAATTTCCGTTTTGTTGTCGACGTTCGTTGTGGCATACATGCTTTTATAAATTGGGCGATAAAAGAGAAAGGCCAACAACATGCCTCCCATCATAATGTATTTACGTCCAATTTTATCGCTTAACCAACCAAAAAAGATAAAAAATGGGGTGCCCAGAATTAAAGCAATTCCCAGTAAAGTGTCAACCTGAGAGGAATCGATATTCATCACGGTTTTCATAAAGTTCATGGCATAAAACTGTCCCGTATACCACACAACACCTTGACCCATAGTGGCTCCAAATAAGGCGAGCAAAACAAATTTTAGATTGTATTTGTTTCCGAAACTTTCTTGAATTGGATTTTTACTTGTTGTGCCTTCCGACTTTGCTTTGGCAAACACCGGAGATTCCTCCATATTGGTTCGAATCAAATAAGACACAAAAACCATGAGGATAGAAACCCAAAAGGGAACACGCCAACCCCATTCGTCAAATTGTTCTGGGGTTAAAATATGTTTGGTCGCAAGAATAACCACCAAGGATATAAATAATCCAATTGTTGCGGTTGTCTGAATCCAAGATGTCCAATACCCTCTTTGACCAACGGGTGCATGTTCGGCTACATAAGTCGCCGCTCCACCATATTCCCCACCGAGTGCTAATCCTTGCAAAAGACGAAGAATCAAAACCAAAAGCGGCGCTAGAAACCCAATCGTTTCATAACTTGGAATACAACCCATGAGAAAGGTCGCGCCACCCATCAGCAGCAGCGTAACCATAAACGTATACTTTCTGCCAATCAAGTCGCCCAATCTCCCAAAGAACAAGGCTCNNNNATAAGAATGCCGCAGTGGGGTTAGCTGACGGGAAAAATTTGGTTGAAATAACGACCGCCAAACTTCCAAAAATGTAAAAATCGTACCATTCAATCATTGTTCCCATCGAGGAAGCAGAAATTACTTTCCAGATGCCTTTGGTGTTTTTATTCGACATATTTTCAATTTTTATTTTCGAAAATTAACAATTATTTGATCAGCTTAGGACTTTTTTTAATTATTTAGAATAGAGTATCCATTTAATCGATAATTTCAGTTATTTTGTGTCACTTAATTAAAAAAATGCAGTACGATCCTCAATTGTTAGAACAAAAAATCATTTATAAATTACTGACTGGAATCGTAATTCCACGCCCTATTGCATGGATTTCTTCTGTGAGCGAAGACGGCATCAACAATTTAGCGCCTTTTTCTTATTTCAATATGGTGGGAGACGATCCACCGCACGTGATGTTCTCAACACGCAGAAACAACAACAGCAACAAGGACTCGTTGAATAATGTGTTGGCGACCCACCAATTTGTGGTCAACATGGTTACCAAAGACTTGGCCGAACCCATGAATGCCTCGTCTGCAACTGTTGCTGCTGAAGTAGATGAATTTGAATTGGTGGGCGTTACGCCTATTCCATCTGAAAAAGTAAAACCCATGCGCGTGGCCGAAAGTCCCATACAATTGGAATGCGAATTGGTGCATCATTATTTTTTAGAAGATCACCAGCAAGGTGGTGCCTGTGTGCTCATCGGTCGTGTGGTCATGATTCACATAACCGATGAATTACTACTCGATGAAGCAAGAATAAATAATGAATTATACAAACCCATAGCTCGTCTTGGCGGATCCAACTACTGCGAGCAAGGAGAAATTTTCTCCATCAAAAGAACGTAAATGAAAATAGCAGTTATAGGTGGTGGTCCAGGCGGACTTTACTTTTCGATTTTAACCAAAAAGGCAATGCCCCATTGCCAAATTGATGTCTACGAACGCAATAAACCCGAAGACAGTTTTGGTTTTGGGGTGGTGTTTTCAGACGAAACTTTGGGCGAATTTTTAAAACGCGACATGGCTTCCTACGAACTCATTCGCAATCAATTTGCCTATTGGGATGATATTGTCATTGCGCGTGACGGCCAAGAAGTGAGCATTGCCGGCAATGGTTTTTGCGGTTGCTCTCGTAAAACACTCTTAAAGTTATTGCACCAACGCTGTAGAGAAGAAGGCGTCAATTTGTATTTTGAACAAACCATTGATGATCTTCAGGCTTATTCCTCCGCTGATATAATTATTGCTTCTGATGGAATTGCCAGCGGCATTCGCAGTCAATATGAGCACGAATTTGGGACTAAAATTGAATTAAAATCCAACCGCTTTGTGTGGCTGGGCTCAACCAAACCTTTGGATGCTTTTACCTATTTTTTCCGATCTACTCCGCACGGGATCATCGTGGCACACAGTTACCAATACGAAGCGGGAAAAAGTACCTGGATCTTTGAATGCAGCAACGAAACCTGGGAAAAACATGGTTTTGAAGTCACTAATGAGACTGATACCATAGACAAAATTCAAGCTATTTTTGCAGCCGAATTGGACGGTCATGGCTTGATATCCAACAAATCACATTGGCGACAATTCCCGCATGTGACGAATCAAAAATGGTTTCACGAAAACATTGTTTTGCTCGGTGATGCCAAAGCAACCGCCCACTACTCTATTGGATCTGGAACCAAATTGGCCATGGATAGTGCCATCGGATTATCAGATGCGGTGATTGCCAATCCAACCAATGTGCAAGCTGCCTTTGCCCAATACGAAGCTAGTCGTAGAAACACCGTAGAGATGATACAATATGCGGCCTTGGTTTCACTCGATTGGTTTGAAAACATGGATCGTCATAGCCAACATCCTTTTTACAGTTTTGCCTTTGGTTGCATGACGCGCTCAAAAAAGGTGACCTATGAAAACATACAGTTGCGTGACGCCCGTTTTACCCAAAAAGTGTTGGCTGAGTTTCAACAAATCCACAAAACCAATAGCCCCTCTCCTGCCTTTACTCCTTTTCAATTGCGCGATGTACAGTTGCCCAACCGAATTGTGATGGCACCGATGGGACAATATTGTGCGGTTGATGGTGAAATTAACGACTGGCACAGTGTACATTACAGCAGCAGAGCACTTGGTGGCGTGGGTTTACTCATAGCCGAATGTACTGCTGTTTCAGATACTGCTCGTATCACTTTAGGTTGTCCAGGTATTTATACTGACAATCAAACTACTAAATGGAAATCAGTTGTTGATTTTATACATGTCAATTCTTCCTCTAAAATGGGTATTCAATTGGGACATGCCGGACCCAAAGGCGCGACTAAACTGCCTTGGGAAGGTCAAAATCAAGCCTTGGAAAATCCTTGGGAATTGATAGCTGCTTCAGCTTATCCCTTTTTACCCAACGGCACCAAGCCGAGCTCTATGAACTTGGATCAGATGAGCCAGGTAGTTGATGATTTTGTTCGCGCGACCACAAATGCTGAATCCGCTGGATTTGATCTTATTGAATTACAAGCGCATCACGGCTTTTTATTGGCCAGCTTTATTTCGCCCTTAACCAATCTTCGCACTGACGAATTTGGTGGATCTATCGAAAATAGAATGAAATTTCCATTGCGCGTGTTTGCCGCCATGCGCGATGCCTTTTCTGCACACAAACCCATGAGTGTACGCGTATCGGCCACCGATTGGGCTCCTGGCGGAATTACTGCCGAAGACATGCTGTATTGCTGTGCTGCCTTCAAAACTGCTGGGGCTGATATCATTCACGTTTCGACAGGAAATACCGTTGACCAGCAACAACCCCAATTGGGACGCATGTGGCAAACGCCTTTTTCGGATGAAATTAGAAACAGCGTTCACGTGCCTACAATTACCGTGGGAAGCATTCAAGACATTGACCAAATTAATACGTTGTTGCTTAACGGACGTGCGGATTTGGTGGCATTAGGCAAACCCTTGTTGGCGAATCCGTATTTTGTGCGCGAAGCCCAAGCCTATGAAAAAGTAGAAGCAACGGATCTGCCCAAGGTTTACGCTAACGGATTTAAAACAGCGGCATCCAAAATACAAGCCGACAGAAAGCAAGTGGATCAAATGAAAAAAGCCTTAAAACCCAAAAGCAATAAAAAGTAATTTAAACCTAGACAGAAGATTAAGCATAACTAGATATAACCCATAAAACTATTTTTCAAATGACGTATTACCAAGATAGCTTTGCCGAAGATCGGTTGCCCCACATAAACTTGCAGGCGCAGTATTCTTTTACTGATTTGCCTCAATTTCAATTTCCCGAAATACTCAATTGTGTCGATTATTTGTTGGACAGACACCTCCGTGAAGGACGTGGTGATACTCCCTGTTTGCGTACATTTGACGAAGTTTGGACTTACCAAGACCTATTCAACAAAGCCAATCAAATTGCCCAATTGCTGCAACACGATTTGGAATTTATTCCTGGAAATCGGGTGTTGATCAGATCAGCCAATAACCCGATGATGGTGGCCTGCTGGTTTGGCGTATTAAAAGCAGGTGGAATAGTTGTAGCTACTATGCCGTTATTGCGTGCCAAGGAGTTGCAAACCATTGTAGAATGTGCCGAAATTTCACATGTGTTGTGTCACGCCGATTTGGCCGATGAGATGCGATTAGTCCATTCTCCTTTTATCAAACACCTCACCTATTTTGGCAATGCCGATTTTGATTTGCACACCCGCCGATTTAGTACTACAAATAATAATTACCCAACCCATTCTCATGCCGTTGCCCTTATTGGATTTACTTCGGGAACCACCGGATTGCCAAAGATGACGGCACATTTTCACAAAGACATTTTAACCATTTGTGAAGCCTTTCCGGCCTATTCTTTACAACCCAAGCCTACCGATATTTTCACCGGAAGTCCACCACTTGGATTTACCTTTGGTTTGGGCGGATTGGTGTTGTTTCCGATGTATTATGGTGCTTCTACTTTTTTAATCGAAAAACCAAGCCCTGATCTATTGTTGCAAGCCATTCAAGAACATAAAATCACCATTTGCTTTACTGCTCCCACGGCCTGGCGTGTGATCACGACCAAAGTAGCCGAGTATAACATCAGTTCCTTGCGTAAATGTGTATCGGCTGGAGAAACCTTGCCGCTCAAAGTTTGGGAAGATTGGTTTGATGCCACCGGACTTAAAATCATTGACGGAATTGGCGCCACCGAAATGCTCCATATTTTCATATCTTCTAATGAAGTTAATATGAAACCGGGTGCCACCGGAAAAGCCATTACGGGATACGAAGCCAAAATTGTAGATGACTTGGGCATCGAACTGCCCCGAAATACTCCAGGAAAATTAGCGGTTCGAGGCATTACCGGCTGCAAATACATTGATCGCGAAGAGAAACAACGCGACTACGTGCAGCAAGGTTGGAACCTAACCGGAGATATTTTTAAACAAGATGATGACGATTATTTTTGGTTTATTGCGCGTGGTGATGACATGATCATTTCTTCGGGTTATAATATTGCGGCCATCGAAGTAGAAAGTGTACTTTTACAACACGAGTCCATACTAGAATGTGCAGTAGTGGGCTTACCCGATGAAGAACGTGGCATGTTGGTTTGTGCCTATTTGGTGCTAATGGATCAAAGCAGTGCATCGGAAGTATTAAAAAATAACATACAGCAGTGGTTCAAAGAAAATGCAGCGCCCTACAAATATCCGCGTGTCATTCATTTTGTGGATGAATTGCCCAAAACAGAAACCGGAAAAATACAACGGTTTAAGTTGAAATAGTAGTTAGTAAAGAGTATAAAGTAGTAAGATATGAGTCAATTTATTAAACATGAAAAAGTGCGGTTTCAACACGTCGATTATGCGGGTATTGTATTTTATCCGCGGTTTTTGGAAATGCTCAATGGCCTGGTCGAAGATTGGTTTGAAGAAGCTTTGGATCGTCCATTTTCAAAAATGCACGAAACCAATGGTATTCCAACGGTAGATTTAAAAGTACAATTTAAAAATGCCGCGCGATTGGGTGAAATATTAACCAAAAAATTATGGGTGATTGAATTAAAAAATTCGTCAATCATTTGTGGGTTTGAATTTGTAAACGAATCAGAAAACACCGTTTTATCTGGGGAAGTAACGCTGGTAAACGTTGCCTTCAACCCTGAACGAAACGGCATCAAAGCGGAGCCATTTTTTGAGGAAATGAAGGGATTAATTAGGAGTTATGAGTTATGAATTTTGAGTTATGAGTTATGAGTTATGAGTTTTTAAAAAAGTTACACTACTAATCCATACTTATTTATGTTATCTAAAATTTATTATCTCAGTATAAAAAAAATAACTCTAGTTAAGACAATTAATAATAATGAAGTTCGCAATCAATTAAAATATACAATTTAGGATTTTATCACAGTACAACTCATAATTCATAACTTATAATTCATAATTAGAAAAAATGGATTTCAAAAAATTCAAAGCCGCCACGGTACAAACCTCGCCAGTTTTTTTAAACGTCGAAAAGACGATTGCCAAAGCGATTTCATTCATCAAAGATGCGCATGAAAATGGTGCTCAACTCATTGCTTTTCCTGAAGTATTTGTGGCCGGATATCCCTATTGGAATTGGATCATGACGCCGGTACAAGGCAGCAAGTGGTACGAAGAATTGTACCGCAATTCGGTTGCGATTACCGATGCAAGCTTGGCTCCGTTGTTTCAAGCGGCCAAAGAATACAAAATGCAGGTGGTGATTGGGATCAACGAACGCGGTGATTCCTATGGCGAAATTTACAACACCAATTTAATTATAGATGCCAAGGGAAACCTAGTGGGCAAACATCGAAAATTGGTTCCTACTTGGGCCGAAAAACTCACTTGGACGTCGGGTGACGGCTCCTCCTTAAAAGTTTACGAAACCGCTGTTGGGCCCATTGGAACCCTAGCATGTGGCGAAAATACCAATACCTTGGCCCGTTTTACTTTGCTTGCTCAAGGCGAATTGATTCACATTGCCAATTACATTTCCCTGCCTGTTGCTCCTCCTGATTATGACATGGCCGAAGCCATTAAAATTCGTGCCGCTGCCCATTCGTTTGAGGGCAAACTATTTACGATTGTTTCTTGCTCGACCATTTCACAAGAAATCAAAGATGCTTTGCGAGCCGATGTACCCAATGTAGACGAATTACTCACGCGAAAAAACTCGGCATTCTCTGGTTTTATTGGCCCTAATGGTGCCCTTATTGGCGAACCACTCATTGACGAGGAAGGCATCATTTATGCCGAGATTGATTTGGCCAAATGCATACAACCCAAACAAATGCATGACATTTTAGGACATTACAACCGCTTTGATATTTTCGATTTGAGAGTGAATACGGCACCAATGCGCAAGATTACGTTTGTGGATAATCACGAGGAGTTCAATAATTAAAAATGAAAAATTAATAAGTAATAATTGCAAAATAAATGGATACTACTAATCATTCAGATGACCAACTGGGTCGTGCAAGAGTGCAAGATTCGCCCGAATTAATAGCGTATTACAAAGAATTAGAAACCCTTGGCGCGGGTGCTTTATGGACCGTTGCCAACGACATCGAACCCTGGGAGCCCCGTTCATCCTCCGTTCCCATGCTTTGGAAATATAAAGATCTACGGGATTTGGTACTCAAGTCCTCCGAATTGGTTACACCCGAACAAGCCGGTAGACGTGTGGTTTATTTGGTGAATGACAAACGAAAAGACGTATCGGCCGCCGTGGGTTGGTTATACACCGGAATTCAAGTTACCCGACCTGGCGAAAGTACTTCGGCACACCGCCACAAAGCCTCGGCCTTGCGATTTATCATGGAAGGCAGCAAAGGCTATACCGTGGTGGATGGCCATAAAATTATGCTTGAGGTAAATGATTTTGTGATTACCCCCAACTCTACTTGGCACGAACACGGCGTAGAAGCCGATGGTGAAACCTGTATTTGGCAAGATGGTTTGGATATTCCGTTGGTAAATGCACTAGAAGCAAATGATTATGCGGTGTATGATGGGAAACAACCCTTGGATTACCCGATCAATTATTCACCCATAACCTATGGTTGCGCCGGTTTAATTCCTGCGGATAAAACTTGGGACAAACCCTATTCACCTTTGTTCAAATACTCTTGGCGTACAGTTTATCCCACACTTCTGGAAGTGGCCAAAGTCAAAGAAGTAAACGATTTTGATGGATTTTTAATGCAGTATTCCAATCCGCTTACGGGTGGACATGTGATGCAAACCATGGGCGCGTCCATGCAATTGTTACCCGCTGGATTCAACGGAAAAGCCCACAAACATACCGGATCATTTGTGTTTCAATGTGCCAAAGGAAAAGGCTATTCGATCATCAATGGCAAACGCTACGATTGGCAAGAACGCGATATATTCTGTGTCCCTTCTTGGGCTTGGCATGAACACCATAACGGGTCTGATACGGAAGATGCTTGTCTATTTAGCTTTAATGACTTGCCCGTAATTGAAAGCTTGGGCTTGTTCCAAGATCGCGAGTATACTGAAAACAATGGGCATCAAACGATTAACGAATAAGGATTGAAGATTAACGATTTTTGAATGTAAACCAAACTATGAAACTACTGACCTACACCACTGCCACATCTGAAGCCCGTTTGGGATTTTTGCACAATAACCAAGTAATCGACATGGAGGATTTTGGCGACATTTCCAATTTTCCGTTGCCCAACGACATGCTGGATTTGATTGACATGGGTATTGAACTGATTGCCGAATTGAATGAAATGGTGGCCGAAACACCCGAGAATTTCTTTGAAGAAATTGCCTATTCGCTGGAGGAAGTAACCTTCTTGGCTCCCATTCAAAAACCGCGTAAAAACATTATTGGTATAGGTTTGAATTACACCGAGCACGTAGCCGAAAGCGCTAGAACCTTAGACACAACCGGGAAATTGCCGCAAAAACCAATTATTTTTTCAAAACCGCCTACAACGGTTACGGCTACAAATACCGAAATCATTAAGAACACCAAATTAACAGCCCAGCTGGATTGGGAAGTGGAATTGGCTGTGGTAATTGGCAAACACGGAAAATACGTTCCAAAGGCAGAAGCTTTGGAGTATGTGTTTGGCTATACGGTAATCAACGACATTTCGGCCCGCGATTGCCGACGTGAAGGCCAATGGATTGTATCAAAAGGACAAGACACCTTTGCCCCAATGGGACCCATTTTGGTCACTGCTGATGAAATTGAGAATCCGCATAATTTGAATTTGTCTTTGAAAGTAAATGGAGTAGAAAAACAAAACTCCAATACCCAATTCTTGTTGTTTACAATCAACGATTTGATTGAAGATTTGAGTACTGTGTTTACCTTAGAACCCGGCGACATTATTGCTACAGGAACTCCTTCGGGTGTGGGTGCTGGTCGCGATCCGCAAGAATGGTTGTATGATGGTGATGTGGTGGAAGCTACCGTGGAAGGGATAGGAACAATTGTGAATACAGTTAGGGAGATATAGTTATGAGTTATGAGTGATTTAGTAATGAGTGAATAGTAATGAGTGATTAGTAAAGAGTGATGAGTTATTAAATGACAATAAACCGTAAACTTTTAAACCGTAAACTTTAAATAGTTAAAATGAAATACAGAATAGGACAAATTGTTCCATCCTCTAACGTAACGATGGAAACTGAAATACCGGCGATTTTTAGAGCCAGAGAAACCGTATTGCCTGAACGATTTACGTTTCACAGCAGCCGGATGCGGATGAAAAAAGTAACCAAAGAGGAACTCGAAGCCATGGATGCCATGAGTCTAAAATGCGCCCAAGAATTGTCGGATGCGCAGGTTGACGTTATGGGTTATGCGTGTTTGGTGGCGATCATGAGCATGGGTAGAGGTTATCACTGTGTGTCGCAAGTGAATTTACACCAAGAAACAGTAGCCAATGGCTTCCCTACTCCTATTGTGACTTCGGCGGGAGCTTTGATCAGCGGGCTGAAGGTTTTGGGTGCCAAACAAATTTCGATCATTACACCCTACATGCGACCGCTTACCGACATGGTGGTCGATTATATTGAGCACCAAGGCATCAAAGTAAAAGAGAGCATTGCCTTAGAAATTCCTGACAATTTAGAAGTGGCGGCTCAAAATCCCTTGAATCTTCTCACGATCTATAAACAACTCGATTTAACCGATGTAGATGTATTGGTCGTTTCGGCCTGCGTGCAAATGCCATCCTTAGAATCCATTGATCTCATTCAAGCCGAATGTGGCATACCGGTTACTTCAGCCGCAGTATGTACCACCTATGAAATGATGAAATCGTTAGGAATTACAGCCAGTTCACCAATTGGTGGCGAATTACTTTCCGGAAAATACTAGATTATCTTTTTAACGCAAAGTGTGATTTATATTTTTTCATCACACCATTTTCTTCGTATTCGACCAAGAACCAATAATCTGAGGCCGGGAGTGCTGCTCCATTGTATGTTCCGTCCCAACCTTCGCTTTCAGTTGTTATTTGTTTTAGTAATTTACCTGTACGATCCAATATGTATAGCTTAGCTGATTTTGATTGTAAATCAAAAATATTCCAAGTATCATTAAATCCATCGTCATTAGGAGTAAAGAATTTAGGAAAATCAATAACCATAATATCAAATGACTTAAGATTTGGAGATGAACATGCATTGGCATCATAGATTGTTATAGTATGGATTCCATGATTTACATTATAAAAAACAGGACTTGTTTGAATCGGTCCTAAATCCAATTGGTATAAGAAGTTACCTGCCGGTGAAACCGTTACCTCAATCATCGGATTGGCACTAAAAGCATCGCTTACATCATAGGTAATAAGGGCATTATTTAATTGAGGTTGATTGATTACTACTTGAATTGTTTGAGGAACAGCACAAGAATTGGCTAAGGGTGTAAAAACGTATGCAGCTGAAGCGGCAACATCAACTGTGGCAGGAATCCACGTGCCAGAAATACCATTTGGCGAGCTGCTGTTTAGCACTGGTGCAGTTGAATTTATACAAATAGCCAAATCGGCAAAATCAGGAATAGTTGGTTGATTCACAGTAACGGACAAGTTTTGTGTGTTGGCACAAACGGTTGGATCAGGTGTAAATAAATAGTTGCCGCTTAGTTGATTATCGATAGTTGTGGGTGCCCAGGTTCCGTTAATTCCATTGGGTGAAGCTAACGCTAATACTGGTGCAGTATCACCCACACAAAGCGCTGCAATTGCACTAAAATCTGGATTTGTTCTGCGAATTAAACTTACAGCCAGTGTTTGAGTACTGGAACATTGACCAGGAGTTGGCGTAAACAAATAGGATGCATCGGCAGTATTGCTGATGATTGCTGGATTCCAATTTCCGGAAATGCCATTTGGAGCTACTGTGAGCAATACAGGACTTGCCGTGTTTTCGCAGAAAGAAGGAATGGGCAAGAAATCGGGTGTGATATTTGCCAGCACATTTACCAACATGGTTGGATTAACGCTCACCACACATTGATTGGCTGCGGGTGTAAATGTATACAAGGTATTTCCTAGTACTGTCGTATCAATGGGTGAATTCCAGCTTCCGATAATAGGCGGAGAATTGGTAGAACTCGTGGGCAAAACCGGTGGAATGCTATTTTCACAAAGTACAGGTATAGCAGTAAATACAGGGGTAACTGCGGTTGAAATGGCTATACTTAGTACTTGAGGAGTTGTGCAGGTATATAAACTGGGATCGGGTGAAAACGTATACGTTCCTGAATTTAGGTTATCAATTACTGCAGGTAACCAAGTTCCACTCACCCCATTGGGTGCTACAGTAGCAAGAGTTGGAGCGGTACTTCCGCTGCAAATGGATGGAATTGCAGCAAAATCAGATGCAATAGTACTCAGTATATTCACATTCAGTGTTTGTGGAGAACTGCACTGATTGGCGTTGGGCGTAAACACATAATTTCCAGAAGTTGTATTGCTTATTGAAGTGGGCAACCAAGTACCAGCAATTCCATTGGGAGAAGATGTATTCAATGTTGGAACCGTTCCGCCTGAACACAAAGGTCCTACGGTTGGAAAATTTGGACTTACAATTGGATTTACATTCACTGTAATTGAAACAGGTGTAGAAGAAACGCATTGTCCACTTGTGGGTGTGAAGGTATGATTTGTGGTTCCTTGCACAAATGGATTTATAGTAGACGGACTCCAAGAACCTGTAATTGCAGGTGTATTGGTAGATGAAGTAGGTAAAAGAATAGCAGGAGCTGTCGTACTTTGACAATAAGATGTTGGAATAGACGCAAATGTTGGGGTAACTGCAGTTGTAATGGCTACCGCGAGGGTTTGAGTATTGGCACACGGAAACAACATACTGTCTGGAGTAAAGATATAATTGCCTGCAGTTGTATTGCTAATTAGGGATGGACTCCATGAACCAGAAATTCCATTAGGACTGGTAGTTGCCAATACAGGTGGAGTTGTACCACTGCAAATAGGCGAAATAGCTGCAAAATTTGGAGTGGTTATAGTGGTGCATGAAGAACGACAGGTCTCCGTCTCTGAAGTTACACAAGGTGCTCCCACCACAGAGGTAATAGTCAATGTAACATAGGTTCCTGGTCCTGGAACAGGAATTGAAATACTGGAAGGTAAAGGAATATAACCTGTAACTAAAGGCCCTCCTGCTATAGAATAGGTGTAATTATATCCAATATATCCAGTCACGTTTGACCATTCAAAAAATACGGATGTGGGAGTTGATCTAGAGGGATCGCACATTAAATTGAGTGACTCATTAAAATTTTGAGTTACTTTAACTACAATGGGTACACGGGTGCTTTCACATAGCCCGTTGGTTTGAGACACATAGTAGGTTGTGTTGCCTACTGTAGTAGTAAGCGGTATGGGTGCTGTTGTAGAAGCTACGCCTCCAGTAGCTACCGTATACCATTTTAAGGTGGTGCCGGTTGCCGGTGTAACAGTTAATGCACTAGCCGGGCTGTTTTGACAGTAATAAATTGGGGTAGTAACCGTTGGCGGTGGTGTTGCAATGGTACTGTTAATTTGAATCGTATTGGGTAATGAAACACAACCGGTTGTAGTATTTCGGACAACAACATTGTAGGTGTTTGGCGCAATTGCCGAAAAAAGTGTTCCCGACTGAAAAGTTGTTCCGTTGATGCTGTATTCAAAATTAGCACCCAAAGGAGCAGTAACGGTTATGCTTCCGGTTGCCGTCACACAAGAAGGTTGAGTGGTATTAATGAGCGGTGTTGTGGGTAAGGTTGGTAGTGTAGCAATTACGGTAGTCGCATTGGAACAACCTGAAACCGGATCATAAGCGGTAAGTGTGAAAGTGCCGTTTTGTGTAGCCGTAGCTGGATTGGGTGAATCGGTCGCTAAACCGGGTCCATTCCAGGTAAGTTGAACGCCTAAAGTTGTAGAGTTACCAATGAGTTTTACTCCGCAATTGGGAGCTACTCCTGTCGTGGCAGTAACGTTTGGTACCGCTGCCACAGACGAAATGGTTAAACTCACCGGCAAGGAAGGGCAAATTGTCCCAACAACACGAACCGTAATTGAATAAGAATTCGCCGCTAATCCTGAAAAAATAGGACTGCTTTGAAAAGTTGTTCCGTTAGCACTGTATTCGTAGGTTGCTCCTACTGGACTTGAAACCGTGATTGTTCCCAATGGATTGGTACAGCTTGGAGTTGTTGTTACAGAAGCTGAAATAGTTGGGATGGGAGTAACCGTTATTACTTTTGAAGCCGTTAAATTACAGGTAGTTGTTGTAGTGGTAATAAATTCGATATCGTCAATGGCAAAATCATTTCCACCTGAATTTATGTTTCTGTTATACAACACAATATTAGCGTTGTTATTGGTTAGTGAATTCCAGGCATAGGTAAATTGAACCCAACGTAAAGGAGAAGTGCATACAATATCAGTGGGTGCAAGTCTAAATCCAACAGATACACCATTGATAAAAACTTCAATATTAGCAGGATTAGTGTTGACCACTGATTGCACCCAAAAGCTCAAATTATAGACTCTGTTATTTACTACTGGAACATTTTGTCTCCACACAATTGAATTGGCAGATGTTGCCCCATCTACAACCATCATTTTGCCAGTGCCTGAAGTGTGATCCCCACAATTGGTAAATGCATTAAACCAGGCCTGTGGATTTGCTACTACTCCATACGCATTTTGAGCACCTCCCACGGGGGCTGAAGCCAAGAATTGATGATTGGTAATAAAGCCTGTATTGCCTGATGAAAAATCACCATTAATAATCAAATTATTGGTACTAGTGGTTGTGGTGGTGGAATTAATCGTATAGGTGGTTGGAACTGTGGGCTGAACGGTTTGCGTAGTAGCATTCAAGTTGGTCATCCCCGTGTCATTTGGGTTTGATGACCAGGTATAGGCTGAAGCGCCATTGGCCGTCAAGGTAACCGTACTTCCTGCACAAATAGAAGTTGAACTCGTGGTAATACTGATATTAGCAGGATCTACTATGGTAATTCCGTTTTGCGAAACTTGCGTACCGTTAGAATCTACTACTGATACCGAATACGTTCCTGGTGTTAGATTACTGAATACTCCGTTGTTGTTGGAATCACTGCTTGTTCCAGATAATGTGTAGGTTACATATGGCGGAACTCCATTTACGCCACTCACAATAATAGTTCCGTTATTGGCAGTAGGACAAGTCGGATTCACAGCCGTTGCACTAATCGATAAAGGGGGTAAAAGTTCTACGAGGGAAATATCATCGATGGCAAAATCATTGCCTACTCCACCTCCTGCCGATTGCGTATCGGTAAGCCAAATCTGCGCATTAGCCGTAGTCGCCGTCCATTGGTAGGTAACCTTCGTCCAAGCAGATGGATTTCCGGTTGGGCATTGTGTAGGCCCAGATAATAAAGTTAGTGCGCCGGTTGTACCATTGGTATTCACCGCAATAATCGCTGAATTGGATGCTGTATTGGTAGCTGAAATCGATCGAATCCAGTAGCTAAATTGGTAGGTTCTTCCTGAAATTACACCTATTCCTGAACCATTGACCAATTCCCAAAATTTATCTCCACCGTTACCTGAGCCGTCTACCACCATCATTTTTCCTGTGCCTGATGTGTGATCGGACGAATGACAAAAATTAGTGTTATTCATCGTAAACGAATCGGTGGTTAGGGCATAATTTCTTGGATTACTTGTTCCGGGTGTGAAAGCCAAAAAATAATTGCTCTGAAATCCTGTTCCTGCTGCTCCGCTTTCAAAATCACCATTGATGAGTAAATTTTGTGCAAAAATGGAGTCGAATCCAGAAATGATAAATAGGAATGCAATGCAAATGAATTGAGAGGCTTTAATCATAATATATTTTTTAGTAGGCTAAACAAGCTAATAAACTTTCTTCTAATCTAGATTTACCCATGAATTGATCTTCCAAGGCTTTGGTAAATGGAATCGGACTGTCCAAACTGGCTACCCGTTTTACTGGGCCGTCTAGATTTTCAAAGCATTCTTCCATGATGAGCGCCGAAATATCGCTGGCAATCCCCCCAAACATAGTGTCTTCTTGTACAATAATTGCTTTATTGGTTTTCTTAACAGAAGTGAAAATCGTTTCAGTATCCAAGGGTTGTAAGCTGCGCAAATCAATCAAATCGGCACTGATTTCGGGATGTTTTTCTAATACTTCTAGAGCCCAATGCACGGCTGCCCCAAAGGCAATAATACTAATTTGATTGCCTTCTTTAAGCAAAGAAGCTTTACCAAAAGGCAGTGTATAATAATCCGTAGGAACTTCTTGGTAAATACTGCGGTACAATTGCTTGTGCTCAAAAAACAATACCGGATTTGGGTCATTGATGGCGGTAGCCAGTAACCCTTTGGCATCATAGGGAAAAGCGGGATAGACTACTTTTAGTCCGGGTGTTTTGGTAAACCAAGCCTCGTTGGTTTGCGAATGAAACGGTCCGGCTTGGGTTCCTCCGCCACAAGGCATGCGCACCACCACATCGGCATTTTCTTGCCAGCGGTAATGTACTTTGGCCAAATAATTTACAATTGGGTTGAATCCGGTAGAAACAAAATCGGCAAATTGCATTTCTACAATGGCTTTACATCCATTAATAGAAAGTCCCATTCCAGCTGAGACAACTGCGCTTTCGCAAATGGGTGTGTTTTTGATGCGGTCTTTGCCAAATGCTTATAGAAAACCGTCACTTATTTTGAAGGCACCGCCATATTCGGCAATGTCTTGCCCCATCATTACTAAGTTTTCATGACGCTCAAATGATTGTTTTAATCCTTGGCTTATTGCATCTACAAATCGTATCGATTGGGTTTCCGTTCCTGGCGCTATCGATTCAAAATCATAGGGTTTGTATACGTCGTTCATTTCCTCCTCGAAGGAAGCTGCAATTTCAGGTTCATTGGTGGCCTTGGCCCAATGTTCGTCTATCTCCTTTTTGATGGACGATCGAATCTCAGCGTCTACTTGAGCGGTAAGCACTGAGATGGATTCCAAATAGGTTTTGTAATTCTCTACTGGGTCTTTCACAGCCCAGGCATCCATGAGTTCCTGCGGAACATATTTGATGCCACTCGCCTCTTCGTGTCCGCGCAGGCGAAAGGTTAGAAATTCCAACAAAACAGGTCTTGGATTCTCGCGCATCGAAGCCACCAATGTTTCTAACTTTGTGTATACTTCCAATATATTATTCCCGTCAATAATGTGGCTTTCCATGCCATAGCCTACACCTTTATCGGCCAAATTTTCGCAACGGTATTGTTCGTTGGTTGGGGTAGATAAACCGTAGCCATTATTCTCGATGATAAATAAAACCGGTAAATCCCATACGGCGGCAATGTTTAGTGCTTCGTGAAAATCACCTTCAGAAGTGGCGCCTTCGCCGGTGAAAACGGCGGTAACTTGGTTATTTTTTTTTAATTTATTGGCTACTGCAATTCCGTCGGCTACTCCCAATTGAGGACCCAAATGCGAAATCATGCCAATGATGTTGTATTCCTGAGTGCCAAAGTGAAAACTGCGATCACGGCCTTTGGTAAATCCATTGGCTTTGCCTTGCCATTGTGAAAACAAACGATATAAGGGTATTCCTCTTGTTGTAAAAACCCCTAAATTTCGGTGCATCGGTAAAATATATTCCTCCGGATTGAGCACAGCCGTTACGCCTACTGCAATTGCCTCTTGACCTACCCCCGAAAACCATTTAGAGACCTTTCCTTGCCGAATGAGAATAAGCATTTTCTCTTCAATCAAGCGAGGTTTCAGAATTTTTGTGTATAAATCGAGTAGGGTTTCGTCTGATAGATGTTGGCGATCAAATTGCATAATACAGTAGGTCGGTTAATTTTTTTTTGAATTCGTAAAAATAAGAAAAACTAACGAACAAACTCGAGCTGTGATGCAGGAAAAACACAAGTTTTTTTACGAATAAAACCGTTGTTTTTTTCCCTACATTTGTTAGTCAAATTTTGTAAACAATGCGTTTACATTTAATACGAAAATATGCAACAAATACCTAGTGTAAACTTACGTGATTTCCTGTCGGATGATCCGGCACGTAAACAACATTTTGTAAATGAAATAGGAAGAGCCTATGAAGACATTGGCTTTGTGGCTTTGAAAGGTCATTTTTTAGACGATCAATTGGTCACAAATTTGTACCAAGAGGTTCGTGATTTTTTTGAACTGCCACTGGCGGTAAAAGAAAAATATGAAATTCCCGGAATCGGTGGCCAACGCGGCTACGTTTCCTTTGGTAAAGAACACGCCAAAGGCCGATCGGCCGGAGATTTAAAAGAGTTTTGGCATTTTGGACAATATGTAGATGCCAATTCAAAATATGCACACGAATACCCCGACAATGTTGTGGTTTCGGAGTTGCCAACATTCAATTCAACCGGAAAACAAGCCTATGAAATGTTGGAGAAAACGGGTTTATATGTATTGCGTGCTATTTTGACCAATATATTCACCAAGGAAACAGCATTTTACGTCCCATACACTACCCTCCAATTACTGATGAACCCAAAGATGGAGCTGTGCGAGCAGCTGCTCATGGAGACATTAATTTAATTACCTTATTAATGGGTGCACAAGGAAAAGGCTTACAAGTACAAAATCATACCGGCGAGTGGATAGATGCCATAGCCCAACCCGATGAATTGATGATTAATGTGGGCGACATGCTTTCGAGGCATACCAACAACAAACTCAAATCGACTATTCATCAGGTGGTTAATCCGCCGAGAGAATTGTGGGGAACTTCTCGATTTTCTATCCCATTTTTTATGCACCCAGTGAGCGACATGCCCTTAAATTGTTTAGCGCAATGTATAGATGAATCAAATCCAAAAGCATTTGAGGACATCTCTGCAGGCGAATATCTAGAAGAACGATTGGTAGAATTAGGATTAAAGAAGTAATTTTTAATGGACTTACAAGAGCAACTCAAAAAGTTATTTCCTGATCATGAACCCAGCAATGAAATGCTAAATGAGGCAGTTGAACCCCATGAATTGTTTATTCAAAAAGATCCATTAGTCTGTCAATACGAAAAACGCAAAGGCAAACCCACAACGGTGATTTCGGGTTACGAAGGGGATGAGGAAGATTTTAAACTATTGGCCAAAGAAATAAAAAACAAATTTGCAGTAGGTGGCAGTTTCAAAGACAGTGAACTGATTATTCAAGGGGATTACCGGGATAAAATCATGCAGTTTTTGCAAGCCAAAGGGTTTAAAACCAAACGGGTTGGGGGATGATTATTAATTTGAAAATTTGGAAATGGCTTAAAAAAGTAATCCTTAATAATTATATGTTTTAACTCATAACCGACAACTCAAAACCGACAACAGACAACCGATAACCGACAACCGATAACTCAAACAAAATGATCGCATCCTCCGAACTTATTCTCAACCCCGATGGCAGTGTATATCACCTGAATCTTCATCCTCAGGACATTGCGCACGATATTATTTTTGTAGGCGATCAGGATCGAGTAGAAAAAATTACCAAACATTTTTCGCGTATCGAATTCACTAAACAAAAACGAGAATTCAAAACCCAAACAGGAATCTATAACGGAAAACGCATTACGGTCATGTCCACCGGGATTGGTCCAGACAATATTGATATTGTGATGAATGAATTGGATGCCTTAGTGAATATCGATTTAGAAACGCGACAACCAAAATCAGTTTTAACTGCTTTGAATATCATTCGCATTGGTACCTCTGGTTCGCTACAAGCGCATATTCCATGCGATAGCATCGTGTTGAGCCAATATGGATTGGGTTTAGACAACATGCTTCGCTCCTATTTGATCGAGGAAATTTCAGAAAAAGATATCGAAGACGCCTTCATCAGTCAAACCAATTGGGACCTTAAAAAAGGACGTCCCTATGTGATAAGAGGAAGTGAACGTTTAGAAAAACAATTCGAAAGTGACCAACTTTTTAAAGGATTTACTGGCACTGCAGGCGGATTTTACGGGCCTCAAGGTCGCGTGCTCCGCTTTGGAATACAAGATCCGGATTTGAACTCCAAAATGGATCGTTTCGAATTTAAAGGCATTAAAATGACCAACCTCGAAATGGAAACAGCCGCAATTTATGGCCTAGGTAAACTACTCGGACACGAATGCTTGTCTTTGAACGCCATTATTGCCAATCGCGCAACCGGAACATTTAGTGAAGACCCTTATAAAACAGTCGATGCATTGATTGTGTATGCGTTAAATAAATTAGCCGAATAGGCCTTAAGTTTAACAATTTTTGAAATTTATTAAAGTATGACATTTCGATTTGCAAGACATACCAATAATTTAGAACAACTTAAAAACTTTTATGTTAACATATTAGGGTTTGAATTACTTAATAGTTTTGAAAATCATGCAGGTTATACAGGTATTATTATAGGAGATAAAAATGAA
>JAPLEX010000083.1:1678-3870 GCA_026390995.1 Flavobacterium sp. | reverse complement strand
TAAAAATGAAAATTGGCATTTAGAATTTACAAAATCAGAGGATGTTGTGGTTTTTAATTTTCATGATGACGACAATTTAGTTTTATATCCAAGCAATAAAACGGACTATGACTTGGTGATTTCAAGAATTAAATCATATAAAATAGAATTCATTCAAGCTAAAAATTCATTTTGGAATGAACACGGCAAAATGTTTTTAGATCCCGATGGATATCGTATTGTAATTTCTGATATTAAAAGTAAGAAATGAACCTAACTCTAGAGACTTCACGTTTATTGCTAAGGCCTTTTGAACTGAGCGATGCCCAAGATCTATTTAACATGGACGCCAACCCCAATGTGCGCCGCTACCTTTGGCAAAAACCATCGAAGCAATTGGAAGATTCTAAATTACTCATAGCGTATATTCATAAACAATACGTCGAAAATAACATTGGCCGATTTGCAACCATTTTAAAAGACACCAATGAATTCATCGGTTGGACCGGAATTAAATACGTGAATGATCACGTTGAAAATGGGCAAACCAATTTTTATGATTACGGGTATCGATTGAACGAAGCTTTTTGGGGGAAAGGTTATGCAACAGAAGCTTCAGAAGCTTGGTTGGACTATGGATTTACACAAATAAATATACAAACCCTGCATGCCTTTACACATCATGCCAATGGCGCATCCAATCAGATTCTTTCTAAACTGGGAATGGATTTTATAGAAGACTATATTGCCGCTGACGGCGTGAAATGGAACTGGTGGAAATTAAACAATAACCTAAAAAATGCGTAAGATAACCCTCGCTGGCGTCCCCGAGCATTTTAATTACCCCTGGATCCAGGCCATTGAATCGGGACTGTTCGAAGCGATTGGCCTTGACGTAAACTGGACCAATGTGCCCGAAGGAACCGGGAAATTATGCCAACTACTTCGCGAAGGTTCTACCGATTTGGCCATTGTACTCACCGAAGGCATTTTGAAAGACATCAGTTTAGGGAATCCATCCGTGATTGTACAAAAATATGTCGAATCCCCATTGTTGTGGGGTATTCATGTCGCCGCAGATTCGCCTTATTATAGACTGGCTGATCTAGAAAATAAAACAGCAGCCATTTCCAGAATTGGATCGGGATCACAACTCATGGCTTACGTCAATGCAAACAACCAAGGTTGGGATTCCCAAATTGAGTTTGAAATTGTGCACACCATAGACGGTGCTGTTGATGCATTATCGTCTCAAAAAGCCGACTATTTTATGTGGGAGCATTTCATGACCAAACCGCTGGTAGACCAAGGTGTATTTCGTCGTTTGGCCGACTGCCCTACTCCATGGCCTTGTTTTGTGATTGCTGCGCGAAAGGATTTTTTGGCAACACATACTCCCGAAGTAACCCAATTACTAAAATTGATTAATTCCCAAACACAAGGCTTCAAAAAACAAGATCTCTTGGCTGAACGAATCGCAGAGCGGTATCAGTTGCAAGTAACCGACACCAAAATATGGCTAGACAAAACAACTTGGTCTCAAGAAAATTTTGATGAATTGGAATTGAATGCTATTCAGAACCAGTTATTAGAGGTAAATATTCTAGATCATCCACTTAATTACACCGACGTTATTAGAAGCCTTTAATAGAACTATGCAACTCAAAAAAAAATTAGAAAACTCCAAAATCAATCAAAAGTTTCAGGTGCCTCAGCCTTGGAATGCACTAATTATTTTGTTGTTAAATATACTCATCACGATTCCCCTGTTTATTATCGCACACAAAAACATCATCGAGTTCAACTGGCCGTATGAGCTGGACCATATTTTGTTGTTTATTGCAATATTGACCATCAATCAGTTTGTATTGCATCAGCTGCGCACTGTTTTAATCATCAGCATTGGCTTGTATCTAATGGCATTGATTATTGGGAATTTAACTGATAATTACGGATTTAAAAGTATTTATGACGACTATAAATACATGCTATATGCGCTGCAAGACAGTCCGCATCCTCAAGATATTTTACTCAATAAATTATATCCATTCCCAGAAAAATCAGCCATTGTAAATGCCATCGAATACAATAAACCAGCTGTTCGAGATTTTGCACTCCGCGCTATTAATCGACATTTTAAAGAAGTTCCAGGATACGAAAAACACCGAAATATAATTCAGTGTTTTGCTATTTTTAAGGAAATAAACAGCCGT
>JAPLEX010000083.1:0-1662 GCA_026390995.1 Flavobacterium sp. | reverse complement strand
TTGCTAGATCCTCCGAGTCAATTGTCTATTTGGCGGGAGATTGCGATGATCATTCGGTATTGATGGCGGCTTGCATCAAAGCCATTGGTGGCAATCCCAGACTCATTCACACCGATGGACATATTTATCCCGAGATTTGTATTGGTACATTGGCCGATTTAGAAACCGTAAATTTTTTGATTAAAAAAGAATTGTTTGTCAAAGAATCTCATCATAAGTCCATTCATTACCACCGGGATGAATACGGTCAAGTTTGGTTAAATATGGATTACACGGCCCTGTATCCCGGTGGTCCATTTTTGTTTGACACGATATTAGGTACTTTAAATTTAGATTAATTAGGCTATATTAGCCCTTAAAATCATGCGTTATGTATAAATCCTTTTTACTGTTTTTAATTTGCTTTTCGGCAGCTGCACAAGATCAGCCTGCTATGAAACACCACGAAATTCGAACCAATGTATTGGGGACAATTAGTCAAGGCAACTACAACCTGAGTATTGAAAAGCAAACAGCTGGCAGTTTTAGTTATGGCTTAGGTGGTTCAATTACGCAAAGTTCGTCGCAAAAAGCTGCCTATGAGACCGGCAACAAAAGCAATTTACCGGTTTGGGACATTACTCCTTTTGTGCGCTATAAATTATCAAAAAGCCTTCGCTCGTATTATTTTGCCGAAGCCTTTTCGTCCCTCAACCACGGAAAATACAAAGACATTATCCGCAATACCGATGCAGACAATAATGCTGTTTATATCGTAGAAAAAGGCAAATACACCAGCTTGGCACTAGGCGGAAGTTTGGGATACAAATTTGTCATCAAACAAGTATTTGTGTTGGAGTTTCTGGTAGGTTTTGGATCAAATTTACTCGATACAAAGAAAAGTCCCGATGTCGTTTCTCGCGTTGGTTTAAGTATAGGTTATCAATTTTAAGACAAGAAAACATGAAAAAAATACCGTATATAAGTTTTGCGCTCCTAAGTTTTGTGCTTTTAGTAGCTTGTTCAAATAAGGACAGTGAATTTTTTAACGAAGTCACCATTCAAGTTCCCAATCAATTGGTTATTGACACCCAAAGCAGTTACACTACACAAGATACGCTTTGGATGCATACTGCTTTCTCCCGTTATCTTCCCGAAGAAAATTTCACCAATTTACTTGATGTGTACCAAAGCAGTGGCCAAGCAGCTGGTTTTCAGTTTGCTTTTATTTTAGAAAAAAAAGCAACTAACGGCACGTGGGAGTTCTATGCATTGAGCGCAAATCTTATTGAAGAATTGGGTGATGTACAGGAAAACGACGGGTACTATACCGGATTAAGTGTTTATAACGAAACCGCGAAAACATACGATTTTCGAAGTGGCTTAAAACTCACGGAGGCCGGCGAATACCGAATTAATTTTGGCTACGAATCACTGATCAATCGCGCAGTAATTTTACGATCACTCAGCCAAGCCAACAATTTGGTTGTGAATATTCGTTCTACAGTTCAAGCCCTTGATGCCAGCGGGTATTATTCGTTTACAGTAAACTAATTACCAGTTAATCTCCGTTTTTTGGTGAGCCGCTAAGTAGGAATTGGCTTGACTAAAATGCTTATTCCCAAACCATTTCCCTTGATTGGCACTCATCGGTGAAGGATGCCCGCAT
Organism: Flavobacterium sp.; assembly: GCA_026390995.1. Classification (GTDB taxonomy): domain Bacteria; phylum Bacteroidota; class Bacteroidia; order Flavobacteriales; family Flavobacteriaceae; genus Flavobacterium. Next base: position 14 of record JAPLEX010000083.1, on the reverse strand, counting down.
TCGAGAACGAGGTG
>JAPLEX010000014.1 GCA_026390995.1 Flavobacterium sp. | reverse complement strand
GTAACCAAATCAATCATCTGTGTGGCGATAGTACGGTAATGTGTGTGAGTAAAAAAAGTACTCAAACGCCATAAATTTTTAGCCATGACCGAATTGGATGCCGGAATCACATTGTCTTCAATCTCAAAATGAGCACTCACCAATTTGGGGTCCAAGCGCGAGGTAAACGAAAATAATCCACGGCTTTCATCATAAAAATAGTCCAAGCAGTAGTCCGTCAATTGCTTGCTGTGACGCAACCATTTTTCGTTGAAGGTGGTATCGTACAGCTCCAAAAACGCAGCAATAACAAACGCATAATCTTCCAAAAAGCCGTTGATGCTGGCTTTTCCGTTTTTATAGCTGTGGCATAAATTGCCCTCGGCTTGCCAAAATTGCTGTTCGATAAACTGGGCGTTTTGCAGGGCCAAATTCAAATAACTTTCGTCGCCTGTGGTTTGATAACTCGCTAAAATTCCACTCAACAGCAGGCCATTCCACGAACACAAACATTTGTCGTCTAGCCCAGGTTTGCTGCGTTGCAATCGATCTTGAAATAGTGTATTTTCCCAGCCTGCTTTTTTGGTCTGCAGTTGCGATACAGTGAGTCCGTTTGCAGTGGCAATATTTTCTAAGGAATTTGTTTGAATAAGCACGTAATTCTCGTGTTCCCAATGCCCGAATTCGTTGAGGTTGAATACTTGGCTAAATAGATTAAAATCGGCACCAACGAGTTTTTCTATTTGAATTTTGGTCCACACGTAATAGGCGCCTTCTTCCATTTCATTGGCCAAATTCAAACTGTCGGCATCCCAGGCACTGTAAAAACCGCCTTCGGCCGAGGTCCATTCGGCAAGAATAAATCCCATTGTTTTTTGAATCACCTCCAAATACAAAGGATCTTTTTGCGGCTTGTAGGCTTGGGCATAGAGTTGTAAGAGTTGCCCGTTATCGTAGGCCATTTTTTCGAAGTGTGGAATGTGCCAGCGCTCGTCTACACTGTAGCGTGAAAATCCACCGCCCACCGTGTCAAATAATCCGCCATAAGCCATTTTTTTTAAGGTGAGCTGCACAAATTTTATTAATTCCTGGTCCTTAGTGTCTTGGGCATACCGCAGCAAAAAGGCATAATTATTGGGCATCATGAATTTGGGAGAACGCGCCATGCCACCAAATTCGTGGTCAAAGCTTTTTTTCCATTTCTCCACCAAAGGCAACAAGGTTTCTACAGATTTTTCGCCAGGAGTTGGAATCGTCAGCTCGTTTAATTGGACGATCCCTGCTTGCAAGCGTTGGGCATAGTCATCCATTTTTTCGGGTTGGGCAATGTAAATGTCTTGTAATTGTTGCAAGGAAGCCATCCAATCGGCTTTGCGAAAATAGGTACCGCCCCAAACCGGTCTGCCATCGGGTAGTGCAATAATGTTTAAGGGCCAACCGCCTTGCCCGGTCATGATTTGCAAGGCTTTCATGTATATGGCGTCCAAATCGGGGCGTTCTTCCCGATCGATTTTGATGCTGGTAAAATGCAAATTCATGAGATCAGCCACTTCTTCATCCTCAAAACTCTCGTGCTCCATGACGTGACACCAATGGCAAGCCGAATAGCCAATGCTAATGATCAGCAATTTTTGGTTCACTTGGGCTTCAGCAATCGTTTCGGGATTCCAGGCCTTCCAATACACCGGATTATTGGCATGTTGTAACAAATAGGGGCTTGTTTCTTGTGCCAATTGGTTCATGACTGGGCTGGAATTAAATTTGGAAATAGGCGAATTTCTTAGGCGTTGATGGCTTCAACTTTTATGTTTTCGTCTTTGAGCATGTCTTTGAGCATGTTTTCAATTCCGTTTTTCAAGGTGAAAGTCGAGGAGGGGCAGCCGCTGCAAGCGCCTTGTAAAATTACTTTGACGCGTTTTTCGGCTTCGTCATACGAATCAAACAAAATATTTCCGCCATCGGCAGCAACCGCTGGTTTTACGTATTCTTCTAGGATGTTGATGATTTGTTGCGAGGTGACGTCCAATTGGTCAAAGTGCTCAATTTTTTGTTTCTCTACTTTGGGTTCCAATTCGAGTTGTGACTCGTCTACAATAGGTCCGCCATTTTCTATGTATTGTTTAATGAAGGTGCGCAATTCTACGCTAATTTCATTCCAGTCGTAGCTGTCGTATTTGGATACCGAAATGTAATTTTCGTCGATAAACAATTCTTTGACATAGGGAAAAGTAAACAATTCTTTGGCCAAAGGTGAGGCCTTCGTTTCATCGATGTTTTTGAATTCGAGGGCGGTTTTGGTGATTAATTTATTCACCACAAACTTTAAGGTTGATGGGTTGGGCGTGGTTTCTCCGTATACCGTAACCGCCGACTTTTTGGTTGAAAGTGCTTCGGCATCCAAAATTGCGCCACCTTGGTTAATGAAGCTTTCTATTTGTTCGGCTACTTCGTCTTGCACTTCGGCCCATTCTACAATACTGTATCGCTCCAAGGCAATAAAATTGCCCGAGATATATATGGTTTTTACAAAGGGCAAATAAAATAATTTTTTAGCAAGCGGGGAGTGGCTTGCTTCGTCTATGTTTTTGAATTCAAAATTTTGATTTTGCGAGATAAAATCGGGAAATTCAAACTTGATAATGGCCGGGTTTTGTGTAGAAACTACTTTTAAATGAAGCATTTTGATGTATTTTTTGCGAAATTAACAAAGTTATTTTCAGGAATAATTATATTTGAGAAATTATAATTTTATTTAACGTTTGCCTAACGCATGAAAAAATATATTTTACTAGGGATACTCTTTTTTTCGCTGCTTTCTCACGCGCAATTAATAGTCAATAATACTTCCTTTACACCCATTCAATTGGTGCAAAATTCATTAGTGGGTCCCGGAGTTACGCCATATAACATTTTGTTTAATGGCGTTCCCGGCACAGTGATTAGAGACCAGATTGCTAAATTTACGACCAATTTTAATCCCACCAATTTAGGGTTATCAAATGGATTGTTGCTTTCTACCGGAAATGCACAACTGGCATTGGGTCCCAATAATTTAGGAAGTAAAAGTCAACCTACAGCTACCCCAACTCAAAACGATGTCGATTTGGCCTTGTTGTGTGGCCAAACGGTGCGAAACGTATCGATCGTTGAGTTTGATTTTGTGGCTACGGGTTCTGAACTCAATTTTGATTATGTTTTTGCTTCTGAAGAATACCCTGAGTTTGCAAACACTGCCTTTAACGATACGTTCGGATTTTTCTTGCGCGGACCAGGAATTACAGGAATTTATAGTGGAAATGCCCGAAATATTGCATTGATTCCTTCTACAATTGTTCCAATTACCATCAATAACGTAAACAATGGAACAGCCAATGCAGGCCCTTGCGAATACTGCACCTATTATGTGAATAATGGCACTGGAAACACTCCGGTTGCCAATGCTAGCATACAATATGATGGTTTTACCACACCGCTTCGGGCCTATGCTCCACTGCAATGTGGACAAGTGTATCACATCAAATTGGCCGTTGGCAATGTTTCTGATAATGCCTATGATTCGGCAGTTTTCTTAAAAAACTTTACGATACAGCCTTTGCAATTAGTGGTGTCGGATCTATCTGGCACACCTTCTTTACCACTTTGTTTTGGAACAATCAATTCTATCAATTCAGGCTTGCCTGCCACTGGAACTACCAATGTGTATCAATGGGATTTTGAAGGGGTAGCTATTCCAGGGGAAACTACCCCAAACTTTCCCGCAGTTCCATCTAGTCCTCCTGTTGCTCTCACTCCAGGGACCTATACCTTAAATGTGTACACACCTACAGGATGTTTGTTGGCTACCGATGATATTTTGATTTCATATCGATTGGAAGCGCCCATACAAGAGCCAGTGGATATTACCTTATGTACCGCTGCCGCTCCACCTTATTCGGTAAATATTAATCAAACTAACACTATATTAGGTTCACTAGATCCTTTATTGTATGAAGTGAGTTTTTATGATACCAATCTAGCCGATGCCATGGCAGGAGGAGTTTCGGGATTAATACCCTTCGCTAACTTGCCGAACTACAACATCAATTCGGTACCTACCACAATTTGGGCTACCGTATTGGATGTAGCAACCGATTGTAAAACGGTGAGACCCTTTGAAATAAATGTAACCCCAACTCCTTCGGGAACAATTTCATTTCCTCAATTGTCCTATTGTACAGATGTAACCAATACGCCCATCACCACCAACGTAACCCCCGGAGGAATCTACAGTGCTACACCTCCAGGACTCACGATTGATTCAGTAACCGGAGCCATTAACCCAAGTACGAGTACACCCAACAACTATACCATTCACTATGATTTAGCGGCTAGCGGAACTTGTCCTGCCTATTCAGCACCAACAATTCCGCTCACTGTGGCATTAATTCCAGCTACCCCAACGATAACGGTTGTTCAGCCTACATGTACAGTGACTTCAGGATCTGTAACCATAACAGCACCGGTTGGAATAAATTTAGCATACAGCATTGATAACGGCCTTACCTATCAGTCAAGTCCAGTTTTTGATCCCGTGCCTTCGGGTTATGCCTATCAAATTTTAGTGCGCAACACGACATCCAATTGTACTTCAGCACCGCTGGCAGGAGTGATGAATCCTGTTTTGGGGGTGCCCTTACCCGCTTCAGCGAGCGTAACGGTGCAGCCGGATTGCATTACACCAACCGGAACTATAGTGGTTTCCTCTCCTTTAGGCGCCAACGTAGAATACAGCATCAACGGCGGAACCAGCTACCAGTCGAGTCCAATTTTTACCGGCTTGGCACCCAATACTACCTATAACATTACCGTTCGTGATGTGAATACAGCTTGTATTTCGGCCGCCACGCCCTATACCATTAATGCGTTACCCGCTAGCCCTGCTGCTCCGATTGGAAGTATTACACAACCCAATTGTTTGGTGACTACTGCTACAATTATTTTAACTTCGCCCTTAGGTGCCGATTTAGAATACAGCATCGACGGCGGCACGACCTATTTACCTTGGGTTAATTTCCCCTGGTTGGCGCCTAATGCGACTTATTCGATTACCGTGCGCAACACCACAACTTCGTGTGTATCTGCAGCTACGGCTTTTGTGGTGAATGCCATTCCTGCTAATCCTTCAGCGCCGGCAGGAACGATAATTCAGCCGACCTGTTCTGTTACAACGGGAAGTTATACGCTAACCTCACCCTTAGGAGCCGATTTGCAATACAGCTTAGACGGCGGAACCACCTACCAAAGCGGATTGAGTTTCCCTACATTAACAGCCAATACAACCTATTCACTCACGGCCTACAATACGCTCACCGGATGTACTTCTGCCGCGACAAGCCTAACTATTAATCCTGTTTTGGCAGTTCCTGCTGCAGCTACAGCGAGCACTACGGTTCAGCCTATTTGCACCGTACCTTCAGGCACAATCCTAGTTACCGCTCCGTTGGGCCCTGATTTAGAATACAGTGCCAATGGCGGCACTACCTACCAAGCCAGCACAACATTTGCCGGATTGGCTCCCAATGCCAGTTATTCGATTGTGGTGCGCAACACGGTTTCGGGTTGTACTTCTGTACCGGTTTCAGTTTCAGTTGACCCCTTGCCAGCCGGACCCCTTGCGCCTACTGCCAGTGTTACGGTTCAGCCGGATTGCATCACGCCAACTGGAACAATTGTGGTGTCTTCGCCCTCCGGTGCGAATGTAGAATACAGCATCAACGG
>JAPLEX010000065.1 GCA_026390995.1 Flavobacterium sp. | reverse complement strand
CGTATCATATATAAAGTCTACTCCACCAGCATTAGACGTCATCTGCCAGGCCACGGGATCGCCTCCTGTGGTTTTGTCAGATTTGACTATATACCCACCCGTCAAATTTGGCGCAGTAATAGAAGTTGGTAAAAGATCCGAAATATCTACCCGATTGCCGTCTACTTTAATCTTTTCTTGCAACAAATAAAGCCCGCGGTAATCGCCATTTACAATCAATTCACAGAAAACCGTACGGGGCGCATAATTACCCAATTGTCGCGACAAATTATAAGATAAATAATCCCGAATTAAAGACGGATCAAAAGCCAAGCCGTTCAGAATCCAATCGTTCTCTTTGGGCATGCCCAACAAATTCACATTATTATTGGTCAGGTTATCGGCAAGTAAGGTGGTCAATCCGTAGCCTTTTTTGTCGGTTGCTTGCGAAGAAGAGCCGCGTATCTCGATGTTGATTCTCCCGTTGTAGTTTAAAAGCGCCAAATTTGTGGTGTCGGATACATAATTGCGGGTACCGTCTGGGTGTGAAATAATTTGCATACTGGCCCCTATTCTGGGATCATCCAAAATATCCAAGGGTAGGTTGGTTTGGGTATCTAGGTCTGTTGATATAATTACAATGGGCAAATTGCTGTCGGTGAGGATTTGTGCCTGGCCTATTTGGAATGTACCGCAAACAATAAATGCGCTTAAAATGAACCTAAAAAATGAATTCATAAATAAAATTTAGGATTCAAATATACAGAACTTGATTCATTAAATACAAAATCAACTTTTAATAAGTCTCTTTGCGAAGTCTGTAGAATTTTATTTGGCTGGATTAACAATGTAATGCAACTCTAAAAAAAATCCCAATTTAAAAAATTGGGATTTTATCTTATTTACTCAAATACATCTTACGTCGACTGTAGAGCTCATAAAACTGATCGTCTTTCAAGTCATCAATAAATAAAATGCTCTCTCCGGTTGATTTCATTTCTGGTCCAAGTGCTTTATTTACATTCGGGAATTTGCTAAACGAAAACACCGGTTGCTTGATTGCGTAGCCCTTGAGCTGCGGATTAAAGGTGAAATCGGTTACTTTTTTCTCGCCCAACATCACTTTGGTGGCATAATTCACGTAGGGCTCGCCATAGGCTTTGGCAATAAACGGCACCGTTCTCGACGCACGGGGATTGGCTTCAATAATGTATACCAAATCATTTTTCACCGCAAATTGTATGTTGATTAAGCCCACGGTGCGCAGGGCCAAGGCTATTTTCTTGGTATGGTCTTTAATTTGTTGCATCACAAATTCACCCAAATTAAAAGGAGGCAAAGTCGCATTCGAATCGCCCGAGTGAATGCCACAGGGCTCTATGTGCTCCATGATTCCGATGATGTACACGTTTTCTCCGTCGCATATGGCATCGGCTTCGGCCTCAATGGCGCCGTCCAAATAATGGTCAAGCAACAATTTGTTGCCTGGTATATTTTTAAGCAAATCGATTACATGCTCTTCCAATTCTTGTTTGTTGATCACAATTTTCATGCCTTGTCCACCCAATACATAGGATGGTCTTACCAATAACGGAAAATCAAGTACATCAGCCAACTGCGAGGCTTGCTCGGCATTCTCGGCTACCCCAAATTGCGGGAAAGGGATTTTTAATTCGGTCAACAACTCCGAAAAACGTCCCCGGTCTTCGGCCAAATCTAGCGCATCAAAGCTGGTGCCTATTATTTTAATCCCGTAACGATCCAATTTTTCGGCCAATTTTAGCGCCGTTTGTCCACCCAATTGCACAATCACGCCTTCGGGTTTTTCGTGGCGAATGATGTCGTAGATGTGTTCCCAAAATACGGGCTCAAAGTATAATTTATCGGCGGTATCAAAATCAGTCGAAACCGTTTCGGGGTTGCAATTGATCATGATGGTTTCATAGCCACATTCTTTGGCCGCCAATACACCGTGTACACACGAATAGTCGAACTCAATGCCTTGCCCAATGCGGTTTGGACCGGAACCCAACACCACAATTTTTTTCTTGTCGGTTACAATACTCTCGTTATCTACATAGCGTTCACCACTAGCAGTTTCGATTTCTGCCTCAAAGGTGGAATAGTAATAGGGCGTTTTGGCTGTAAACTCAGCAGCACAGGTGTCTACCAATTTATACACCCGATTGATGTTTTGTTCCACCCGCAATTTGTTGACCTGACTTTCTAAACAGCCCAACATATGGGCAATTTGACGGTCACCGTAGCCTTTTTGTTTGGCTTCCAACAACAACTCTTTGGGTAAGGTATCAATTTTGTATTTGGAAATTTCTTTTTGCAAATGATACAGTTCTTCGTATTGCTTCAAGAACCATAGGTCAATTTTGGTGATTTCATGGATGCGTGCCAACGGAATTCCCATTTGAATGGCGTCATAAATCACAAACACACGATCCCAACTGGCGTAGGTAAGTTTGTCAATAATTTGCTCATAATTTGTATAGCCTTTGCCGTCGGCACCCAAACCGTTCCGTTTGATTTCAAGCGACTGGGTAGCTTTGTGTAAAGCTTCTTGAAACGATCGGCCAATGCCCATCACCTCGCCTACCGATTTCATTTGCAATCCTAAAGTGCGGTCTGAACCTTCAAATTTATCAAAGTTCCAACGCGGAATTTTTACGATTACGTAATCTATAGTTGGCTCAAATAAGGCTGAAGTAGATTTGGTAATTTGGTTTTGCAATTCGTCTAAGTGATAGCCTAAAGCCAATTTGGAGGCAATTTTGGCAATCGGATACCCCGTTGCTTTCGAGGCCAAAGCCGAAGATCTAGAAACCCGTGGATTGATTTCAATAGCCACAATGTCTTCGCGTTCGTCGGGCGAAACTGCAAATTGTACATTACATCCTCCGGCAAAATTCCCAATACTGCGCATCATTAAAATGGCCATGTCTCGCATTTTTTGGAAGGTGGTGTCTGACAAGGTCATCGCAGGCGCTACGGTAATGGAATCCCCGGTGTGGATACCCATAGGATCCATATTTTCAATCGAGCAAATAATGACTACATTGTCATTTTTGTCGCGCAACAATTCTAATTCGTATTCTTTCCAACCCACCAAAGCTTTGTCTATCAACACTTCGTGAATAGGAGAAGCCTCAAGTCCTCGCGTGAGTAAATGGTCAAAATCTTCTTTTTTGTGCACAAAAGCGGCGCCTGTTCCTCCTAAGGTAAACGAGGGACGAATCACCAAGGGAAATCCAAATTCTTGAGCAATTTCTTTGCCTTTCAGAAAGGAAGTCGCTGTTTTGGCCGGTGCGGTAGGCACATTTATTTTATGAAGCAATTGCTTAAACTGTTCGCGGTCTTCGGTAATGTTAATGGCATTGATATCAACCCCAATGAGTTTTACATTAAAATCATTCCAAATGCCTTTTTCATCGGCTTCCAAACACAAATTCAAGGCCGTTTGTCCGCCCATAGTAGGCAAAACCGCGTCAATTTGCGGATGTGCTTTCAAGATTTCAATGATCGATTTGGTAGTGAGTGGCTTTAAATACACATGATCGGCCATGGAAGGATCGGTCATGATGGTGGCCGGATTAGAGTTGATGAGGATCACCTCGATTCCTTCTTCACGAATGGATCGTGCGGCTTGTGAACCGGCATAATCAAATTCGCACGCTTGTCCAATTACGATAGGCCCTGAACCTATAATTAAAACCGATTTGATGGAAGTGTCTTTTGGCATTGTATGGTAGTCGTTTATTGAGTTGTATGTTGATTAGCCCCGATGATCCCGAAATTTCGGGAGAAAATCCTATTTATTTTTTAATTCCAAACTTTATTCATTACAGCTCGTGGCTAAAAATAAAAAGATTGCAACGAACAGCGGGAAATAGCTTCAAAAAATTATTAAAATTTATGAACAGGATATAAAAAAAGCCGTTACTTAAAAATAGTAACGGCTTATATTGATTAATTCCTAATCATTATTTTTTGTGTCTTGGTTCAGAGGATACAGTCAATTTGTGTCTTCCTTTAGCTCTACGACGAGCAAGCACTTTTCTTCCATTAGCAGAAGCCATTCTGTCCATAAATCCGTGCTTATTTCTTCTTTTTCTTTTCGATGGTTGAAACGTTCTTTTGCTCATTGCTTTGTATCTTTAAAATATCGTATTGTTTTCTTAAGTATTTGGTTTTACAAGACCTGCTTCCAAAACCGAGTGCAAATATACAAAGTCTTTTTTTTCTAGCAAGTGGTTTAATAAAAATATTTTCAATTCCTTTTACTATATTTGTTGGCACAAAAAACTATTGACAATGTACCCAAAAATTTTAAAACTCATACTTGCTGCAATCCTTGTAATAACAGGCGTTTGGCAGTTTACAGAAAGCAATATTGGCAACGGAATTTTCCTAATTATCTTAACGATAGTTCCTGTTTTCTTGTACTATAAAAACGAATTTATTTTATTGGCCTTTTTAAAACTGCGCAAACAAGATTTTGCCGGTGCTCAAAAATGGCTTTCTAAAATAAAAAATCCAGAATCGGCTTTGGTGCGCAAACAACAAGGGTACTTCAACTACTTGCATGGCATCATGCTTTCGCAAACCAATTTAACCCAAGCTGAACGCTACTTCAAAAAAGCCATCGAATTGGGCTTGAGCATGGACATGGACTTGGCCGTAGCCAAACTCAACCTGGCCGGCGTAGCACTTACCCGTCGCCGTAAACTTGAAGCCACCAACTTGCTCAACGAGGCCAAAAAGCTCGACAAACAAGGCATGCTGAAGGAGCAAATCACGATGATGAAAGAGCAGATGAAGAAAATTTAAATCTTTATCCCCGGCGGCAACAAATCACGATACTGCGTGTTTTTCCTAAAGAACAAAGCGATTTTTGGAAAAATTGGCACCACTTTTAGCTTACGTTCGTAGGCAATTTCCATAATCATTTTAAGGAGTTCTGTAATAAATTCTTCATCGGTAAATCCTTCTGGCGTTTGAATTTTGGTCAAGAATATTTTGCGTTCCTGAAACGAATATTCCACAGTAATAAGCCCCTGCTCTACCGTCGTTTCAAATTGTCGGGCAAACGTATTATCTTTTATAGCAATAGTAGTTTTTTGATCCATGTTAGTTGTGGTGCATAGGCACTTCGATTAATAATAAAGTGGCAGCAGCCGTGGTTTTTAAATCTATTGAGGCGGCAGCGGTAATTTCGGCGGCATCTCTTTTGCCTAAAACTTGATCCTGAAGCTGCACTTCGCCTTCAATTACAAACAAATACAGGCCATTTCCTGCAATTTTGGTTTGGTAATTCATTACTTGATTGGCATCAAAAACGCCTAGGCTAAAAAAGCAATCTTGGTATATCCAAATCGAACCTTCGGCAGGCTGCGTGTTTGGAGATATAACCGTAACCCATTCATTTTGTTGACTTTCTAAATCAAATGCTTTTTTTTTTTTATTCGGCCTTACATTTTGCTGGTTTGGAAACACCCAAATTTGGAGTGTTTTGGCTATTTCAGTCGAACTGGCATTCATCTCCGAGTGTTGAATTCCGGTCCCGGCACTCATCACTTGTACTTCTCCATAACTCACCACTTTTTCATTGCCCATGCTGTCTCGGTGACGCAGTCCTCCGGCCAAGGGAATCGTAATGATTTCCATGTTATCATGCGGATGGGTTCCAAATCCCATACCCGGCGCAATGGTGTCATCGTTTAAAACCCGTAACATCCCAAATTGAATGTTCTCGGGATTGAAATAATGGGCAAACGAAAAAGAAAAATTAGCCTTCAACCAACCGTGATCGGCAGTTCCTCGTGCTAAGGCTTTTCTGACTTGAATGTTCATGTTTTTGGATTAAAATCTGCTTAAAAAAACCAAACTTATGTTTTTAGTAGCCTGCGAATTTCGGCATTATAAATGAGAATCGTGGCATATAATTCGTTAAAAAGCATAGCTTAATTCTTGAAACGCTAGTGCATACTGCTTTCAAATTAGAAATTTAAT